>CALARR010000274.1 GCA_937889015.1 uncultured Planctomycetales bacterium
ACAAGAGGCCCCGATGCTACAAGAGGCTCTGTCGCAGAGCGCCCACGCCAAGTCATCCTGATCGCAGTCATCCCGAGCGCAGCGAAGAATCTCCAACCGCGCGGAGTCTTCGCTTTGCTTCAATGACCGACAAGAAACCGGCTTTCCACAACACAAACGCAATCCACTCCCCCCCCAGCCTAACGCGCGCTTGTTAGGCGGATGTTAGTGGGTCACAAAATAATGACGGGCGGTGGCACGTCTGGGGCCGGCTTGCCCCTTTCCTTTTCCCCTTCTGCCACGAAAAGGCAATCCACCGCAGACTCCTCCGCCGCTTGTCGCTCGTCAGTTGCCGGGCGGAAACGCCTCAGGGGCCGGCTCGTCCGGCAGCGGCTGCGGTTCCACCGCCTGGACCGCCGTGCCCCGCAACCGCTCCGGCAAGTCTTCTTCCTTCAACACGGGGTTCTTGCGGAACGGCGTGTAGAGCGGGTCGCCCACCAGCACCATCACCCACGACGTGAAGCGGCAGGTGCGATAGTAGACCTCGGCCAACGGGTAGCGGCCGGTCAAGAGCAGCGAGAAGAACTCGTCGGGCAACGGGAACGAAATCAGGTACGGTTCGTAGGTCGGCCCCAGCGTGGCCGTGATCCCGTGCTCCAGCATGGCGTTGCACCAGGCCTGGTTGCCGGGCGTGGTCAGCGTTTGGGCCTCGGAACTGGCCAGGTGATAGCCCACCGCCCCCCGATTCCACTCAAAGGCGTCGATGTACTTGGCCAGCGAGTACCAGCCACAATACAAGGCCGCGTCAGGACAGGTCCCCGGCTGGAACAGCTCGGCCTTGTTGTCCAGCACGACCGGCATCTGGCTGTGCCGCTGCACGCGCGCCGCCAGGTTCCGCAGCGATTCGTCGTACTGGCCGTAGGAGCCGACCGCCTCTCCCTTCGAAGTCGCCGCCATGCCCCGCGCGTCAAGATAGAACTTGCCCTTGAGCCCTTCCGCCTCAGCGGCCAGGGCCTGATCGACCAGCTTCAAGGCCAGATCCAGGCGCGGGGCCGCCAAGCGCGAGACCATCAATGTTTTCGGTCGTAGCCCCGACTCGGCCCGATAGTACAACGGATTGGGCTGCCAGCGATACAGCGGATAGTCGGGGAGCAGGACCAGGCACAGCTCGCTGTCGAAGCTGGCGTAGGTCTCGTTCTTCTGCAGCGCTTCGCGCTCCGCGTCGATCCAGGCCAACGCGCCCAACAGCCCGCTGGTACGCTGCGCCAAGGCCAGGGCCTGGGTATCGCGGCTGATGCTCTCGGGCAGGCTCTGCAGCGTCTGCATCCCTTCCTGCAAGCCGAGCAGATGCCCCTTGAGTTGCTCGATCCGCGTGACGGGCTCGGCTTGCTTCTGGGCGGCGACCGTGCGCACCACCCAGGCCAACCCCCCGGCCGCCATCACGCGGCGCTCCAGCACCGTCAGGGCGGTCCTGCGGCGCAACGGGTCGGCATGCGACTGGATGCGTCCCTGGGCCGCCTTGAGCGCCTTCTCGAAGGCCCCCGCCACGTCGGCCGCCGACGCCTTGGGAGCCAGACCTTGCTTCGCCATCGCCGGCTGGGGCAGGATCGAATCCATCTCCTGAATGATCTTCTGGAATTGCTCCAGGATCTTCTGCCGCGCGTCGTCCAGGAATTCCCGCCGGTTGGCCATCGCCGGCTGCCCGGGATCGCGCCGGCCAATCTTCAGCGGCACGCCCGTACAGGTCACCAGACAGCGCAGCTTGGATTCGAAGCCCTCGCTCTTCAGCCAGCCGCGGATCGTCGGCCGCGTCTTGGCCTCCCACACGTCGCGCGCCAAGACCTCGCCCGGCGGCATCTCCAGCACCAGAATCTGGTTCTTGGGGATCTTTCGGGCCTCGGCGTAGTGCTCGGCGATCTTCCGCGAGTCCGGGTGGCCCAGCAGGGCGATGATGCCCACCTCGTCGGGCGTCAGTTCCGCACGAACCACCGAGGTCGCCAGGAAAGCCACCCCCAACGCCCAACCGAGCTGTGTCCATCGCATAGCGTGTCAGTCCCTGGAAGATCGTGATGCCAAGCCCGCTTCCCCCCATGCTAAGCCGATCCCTCGCCCAGGGAAAGCACCGGCTCTTAGAGCCGGTCCGAAAACCTGTCGGCAACTCAGTTCTGCCGGGCCGCCCGACGCGGCTGGGGTGGTTCTGGGATAGGTCCTTAACATGGCCAGCAGCAAGGGGTAGACTCGGCGGAATGAGTGAAACACTGCCCACCCCGTCCGGGTTCCATCAGGTTTACGAACGAATCAGGGCGATCTTGAACGAAGCCCGCGACCGGGCCTACCGCGCCATCAATACCGCGATGGTGGCTGCCTATTGGGAGATCGGGCGCGTTATTGTCGAGGAGGAGCAGCAAGGACAACAGAGGGCCGAGTACGGCAGAGGGCTCTTGAAAGAGCTTTCTGAGCGTCTAAGTGCTGAATTCGGAAGAGGTTTTGACCGCAGCACCCTGCAGCACATACGCGCGTTTTACCTGGCATACCCAATTTGCGACGCACTGCGTCCCGAATTGTCCTGGACCCACTACCGCCTCCTCCTTCGGGTGGTCACGCCCGAGGCACGAGCCTTCTACGAGGCCGAGGCCGTCAACGCGCGCTGGTCCACGCGCGAACTGGAGCGGCAGATTCACTCCCTACTATTCGAGCGGCTGGCGCTGAGCCGGGATCGGGAAGGCGTGCTGGCGCTGGCCGAGAAGGGCCACGAAATCCAGCACCCCAGCGACCTCATCAAAGACCCCTACGTGTTGGAGTTTACCGGCCTGCCCCAGAGCGAGCGCTACCTTGAATCGGACCTTGAGCATGCGCTTATCGACAAGCTCCGCGAGTTCCTCTTGGAGCTCGGCAAGGGCTTTGCCTTCATGGCGCGTCAGCAGCGCATCACGCTCGATGGTCAGCACTACTGGATTGACCTGGTCTTCTACAACCGGCTCACGCGCTCGTTCGTACTGATCGACCTCAAGGTCGGGACGCTTGCCCATCAAGACCTTGGGCAAATGCAGATGTATGTCAACTACTACCAACGCGAGATGACTGCGCCCGACGAACACCCGCCCATCGGGGTCGTGCTCTGCGCCGACAGGAACGAAGCGGTGGTGCGCTACACCTTGCCGGAGGACAACCAGCAGATCTTCGCCTCCCGCTACAAACTCTACCTGCCAACGGAAACGGAACTGGCCGCCGAGCTTCAGCGCGAGCGGCAGTCGATCGAAATGGAGGGACGCTTACGTCAAGAGACAAATGAAATCCCACACCGAATACCTGACGCTCAACATCCCCTCCAAAATGGCCTTTCAGAACATCACGCCGCAGGTCGCGGCGGCGGTCAAGAAAAGCGGAGTCCAGGAGGGGCTCGTCCTCGTCAATAGCTGCCACATCACCAGCAGCGTGTTCATCAACGACGACGAGCGCGGGCTGCACTACGACTTCGGCCAGTGGCTGGAGGAACTGGCCCCCTTCAACCCCGATCCCGACGTCTACCACCACAATCGCACCGGCGAAGACAACGCCGACGCGCATCTGAAGCGCCAGGTCATGGGCCGGGAGGTCGTGGTGGCGATCACCAAGGGCCGGCTGGACTTCGGCCCCTGGGAGCAGATCTTCTACGGCGAGTTCGACGGCCACCGCAACAAGCGCGTGCTCATCAAGGTGATTGGCGAGTAGCTGCGGAAGAGGCACAAAGGCAGAGGGGCAAAGGCAGAGGGGCAAAGGCAGAGGGGCAAAGGGGCAAAGGGCAGGGCTTTGTAGCTGTCGGTGCTAGCAAGTCGTATTTGTTTGTCTCACAGACGTTATGCGGCGTAACATGCCACTTGGCTGGAGTTTACGTATCTCATAGCGAGGTGGCATGATGATTTGCCAAGAAGCGTTTGAGTTGTTTTCCAAGGAAAGTCCCGTCACCGTTATGATGCGAGCCGTGCTGGAGAATGTGTTCTCTGCCCAGCGACTGGATCGCTTGTTTGGTGACGTTGCGGTTCGCCAGTATGAGGACGAATTGTTGTTTTCCACCGTGGCAGACCTGATGGGGCTGGCGGTTACGAAGGTCCGCCCCTCGATCCATGCCGCCTACCAGCATCGCAAGGAGAAAGTCAACGTCTCGATCAAGGCGGTCTACGACAAGCTCAACGGCGTTGAACCACAAGTTTGCCGGGCTATGGTGGTCCAGACTGCCGACCTCACGTGCATTGGAGGCCTCGCCCCGCTCCGGATCTGCATGAAGCACGAAGCATGCCCAAGCCGTGTCAGGAACGACATCCGGATGTCGAAGACGTGAATCCTCCCGCCTCCGTCTTCGTGCCCTTCGCGTTCTTCGTGGTTCCTCCGGTCATTTCTCTGTCCCCGGTGCGTGCAAGCACGCAACCCACAGGCTATACCGCGGTCCACGACCGGGCTTCACACCTCGACCCACTGGCCCGGCACCGGCACCGGATAGCGGCCATTGGCGTCGGCCTGCACGGGCGGAGTGCTGTTCTCGTTGATGCCGTCGATGTCCGGGCACCACGTGAACTTCGAGTTCAGCATTTCGTCCAAGGTCACAATCCGCCCCATGTGCATCGCCGCGCGGCCCATCATGTCCACCAGGTTCGACATGGCCGCGCGCTTGGCCTCGTTCTGCGGCTGGTCCTTGCGGATCGAGTTCAGCAGCACGTTCCACTCGGCCTGCCAGCAGGTGTACTTCTCCTTGGGCGCCTCCCAGGCAATGTTGTCCTTGGCAATCCGCTGGTCCTTGTAGGTGCGCACTTCGCCCACGTGGATCGCCCCGGAAAACTGCGCCGCGCACTTCGTGCCGTGCACGTAGGTGGCGAATTCCGGGTAGCACTTGGGGATGTAACGCACCACGTCGTAGGCCTTGGCGCCGTCGGCAAAGGTGTACTCGACCGAGAAGGAGTCCAGCCCCTGGCCGCAGTCGCTGTTGTTCGCGGCCCGGCCGCAGATGCCGTGGGCCGAAATCGGATACTGGTCGTCCTTCAGCCAGCAGATCTCGTCGATCTGGTGGATGTCCATCTCCGCCCACAGGCCGCCGGAAACCCAATAGAAGCGGATCGAATTGCGGATCTGCCACAGGACCTCGTTGGTCAACTCGGGCGGGCGCTTGGTGGCCATGGGTCCGACCGGCTCCATGCGGTAGGCGCGGATCAGCTGGATCGGCCCCAGTTCTCCGTCGTGGATCCGCTTCATCAACTCCTGGCGATTCACCGAGTGGCGGCACATCAGCCCCGCGCCGATCTTCAGGTTCTTCTTCTTCGCCTCCTCGCCCGCCTTGATGACCCGCTGCGCGCCGACCGGGTCCGTGGCAAAGGACTTCTCCATGAAGACGTTGACGCCTTTGGCCACGGCATAGTCCAGGTGCACGCAGCGGAAGGCCGGGTAGGTGGTCAGCAGGGCCACGTCGATTCCGGGCCGCAGGCAGTCGATGGCCTTCTTGTAGGCGTCGAAGCCCACGAACTGCCGCTCCGGCGGCACGTCGACCATATCGGGAAAGGCCTTCGAGAGCCGCTTGTGCGAGCCTTCCAGCCGGTTGGGGAGAATGTCGGCCATGGCCACCAGCTTGCAGGGCCCGTTGGGCGACTCAAAGGCGTTGACCACGGCCCCGCTGCCGCGGTTGCCGCTGCCGATCAAGGCCAGGCGGATCGTGTTGTCTTCGGCCGCGTGCACGTGCGGAATGGCGATCCCGGCCAGGGCCGAGCCGGCCACCAGCTTGCCGCCGGTCTGCAAGAAGCTCCGTCGCGACGCCCGGTTCGTGGTTCCCTGCGATGAATGCGTGTTCTGGTTCATAGCGGTTCTCGGCATGGATTCGTGTTCAGGATCGTAATAGGACGCGAGATTGGCGTTTGCCGTGTGAAACCGGGCGCCCCGGCGGTCGCCCTGGTCGCATTGCCTGCGCAAGGGCCAACAAGAGGAAGAACGGTCATCACGCTCATTGTCCGCGGCCGCCTGCGCCACCGTCAAGGAGATCTTGGTCCAACGTTTGTAGAAATCGGGCCGCGCGCGGGGCGCCAACACGCAAACCGCCTGGCCAACCGTCGGACAACCGCGTTGTCTCAGACGTGGCAGCGCACTAGAATCGCGATGGTCGCTGTCTGCGGGGCATGGCGGCCACGATCCGCCGTGCGGGCTACGCGAGGGCTTATGATGAACATCGCGAACAGATGGATGGCCACGAGCATGGTCCTGGGCAGCCTGTGGACCGTCGCGGCCGCGGCCGCCGACTGGCCTACCTGGCGCCACGATCCGGGGCGCACGGCCATCTCGCCGGAGAAGCTTCCCCAGGAACTGCATCTCCGCTGGGTGCGGTCCTACGCGCCGCTGGTCCCTGCCTTCACCCAGGTGCGCCAGGAGCGGATCCAGTTCGACCTGGGCTACGAGCCGGTCGTGCTGGGCAAAACGCTGTTCGTCGCCAACTCGCACAACGACAGCGTCACGGCCCTGGATACGGAGACGGGCGCCGAGCGGTGGCGGTTCTATGCCGAGGGGCCGATCCGCCTGGCGCCGGTGGCCTGGCAGGACAAGCTCTACGTGGCCGGCGACGACGGCCAGATTGTGTGCCTGGACGCAACCACCGGCTCGCCGCTCTGGAATCGCCGCGCGTCGCCGTCGCCGCGCAAGCTGCTGGGCAACGGCCGGCTGATCTCGGTCTGGCCGATCCGCGGCGGCGCGCTAGTGCACGAGGGGCGAGTCTACTTCGCGGCCGGCGTCTGGCCTTTCGAAGGGATCTTCGTCTACTGCCTGGACGCCCAGACCGGCAGGCCCCACTGGATCAACGACCGCACCGGCGCGATGTTCATCGCGCATCCCCATGCGGCCCTGTCTTTTGGCGGGCCGTCGCCGTTGGGCTACTCGCTGCTGGCCGGCAATCGGCTGGCCGTGCCCAGCGGCCGCGCCTTCCCCGCCTTCTTCGATCTCCAAACCGGTGAGCTGGCCGATTTCGAGTTTGGACACGGCGGCTTCGGCAGCCGGCCGGGCAGTTGGTTCGTGGCCACCGACGGCCAGGGCCGACTGTGCATCGACCGGCGGCTGAACACCGAGATTCACGACGGCGGACAGCAGATCATCGGTCAGGCCGCCCCGCGCCGCAAGCCCGACGAAGTCCTGGCCAACGAGGTGACCATCGGGCAGAGCGCCTACCGCATCGAGGACGACATCGCGCAGCGAATCACGGTCGGCACGCGCGAGTTTCGGTTCGACCAGCCGCCAAGTGAAGTGCAAGGCGAGGTGCACACCATGCTCGCCGCCGACGGCAAGCTATTTGTGGTGGGCCGCGACGGCCGGATCTACTGTTATGGTGACAAGGCCGGGCCGGTCCAGCGCCATGAACTGGAGCCGGAACCTTTGCCCCTGGCCTGCGATGCCTGGGCAGCCACGGCCAAGGCGATCCTCAAGCAGTCCGGCCGCAGGGCCGGCTACGCCCTGGCCTGGGGCGCCGGCACAGGGCGACTGGCCGAAGAACTGGCGGCACAGTCTCAGCTCCACGTGATCGCCGTTGACCCCGATGCACAGCGGATCGATGTGTTGCGCCGCCGCTGGGACGCGGCCGGGCTGTACGGCCCACGCATCGCGGCCCTGGTCGGCGATCCGCAGGACTGTGGACTGCCTCCGTACTTGGCTGAATTGGTGGTGACCGAGGGCCTCGACACGCGGCCGGCTGCGTGGCAGCAATCGCTGGTGACGTCGATCTTTCGCGTGTTGCGCCCCTACGGCGGCACGGCGGCCCTGCCCCTGACCGACGAGCAGCATGCCCAGTTGTTGGCCTGGAGTGCGCAGTGCGGCGGCGCGGAGGTGCGCCGCGAAGGGCGGCTGTCGCTCTTGGTGCGCGCCGGCGCGCTGCCCGGCGCGGCCGACTATGTGGGCCGGCCCAACGCTGACCGGCTGGTCCGCGCTCCGCTGGGGGTGCTCTGGTTCGGCGACACGTTCCATCATCACAAGCTCTACTACCAGGGCTTCACGGCCGAGACCGGACGGGGCTTGCCGCAGGGCATTGCCGTGGCCGGCGGGCTGCTCCGCTATGCGGTCCCGGAACAAGAGCACGGCCCCAACCCGGCCGGCCTGAAATACTCCGACTACATGGAGATGCTCCGCACGCAGACCGCCTATCGCCAGACGTTCACCGACGTCTACACCGGCCGCGTCTTGAGTGAAGAGGAAATCGCTCAGGCCCCTCCCCTTCGCGAGGAAGCGTCCCAACCGCCGCCGTTCAACCCGGTGCGCGTCAATCCGCTGACCGGCATGCCCGAAGGCCGCGAGTTTCTCAAGCACCATGGCTGCGACCTGTGGGCCGTGGATTATGGCTATCTGTTGACGATGCGATCCGGCACGGGCGGTGTGTACGACCTGGGGCAGGAAAGCGGCACGATCAACATCAGCGGACTGCGCACCGGCTGCCGCAACAGCATCGTGCCCGGCGATGGCGTACTGTGCTTGCCCTCGTGGACGGGCAATTGCTGCTGCAACTACCCCGTGCGCACCTCGATGGCCCTGGTGCAGATGCCGCCCGAGTTCGAGCAATGGACGGCCTGGGGCGGCGTGGCCGTCGAGGCGCCCATTCGCCGCGTGGGGATCAACTTCGGGGCGCCCGGCGACCGGATCGCGGAGAACGGTACGCTGTGGCTGGACTGGCCCAGCGTGGGCGGACCTTCGCCCGAGGTACCGGTGCAGGTCGACCCGGCCGAGGCACGTCCTTTCTATCGCCATGCCTTGTGGAACAAGGGTGGGCAGGGCTGGCCGTGGGTCGTGGCCTCGGGCCTGCGCGGCATGCGGTCGATCCGCATCCAGCCGGTGGCCAAGAAGACCCACGTGCCAGGCAATGCGTTCAGCGTGCGCTGGACCGGCGCGGTCCGGCCGCGATCGGCCGGCGAATATCAGTTCCACTCGCAAACCGACCATGCGTTGCGTTTGTGGCTCGACGACCGATTGGTGCTGGACAGCGGCAAGAATGTGCGCCGCGGTCAGCAGAAGGAAATCACGGCCAGCGCCACGCTTGAAGCGAACCGGTCGCATCCCGTCCGCCTGGAGTATTCGCGCGCCAAGCCGATCGAGGAAGGCGGGGCCCAGATGCAATTGTTGTGGACCACGCCCCAGGGCGCAAAGCAGCCCATCCCCGCCGACGCTCTGATCGCGGCCGATGGCCGTCCCGGGGGCCTGACGGCGAACTACTACGAAGGCTCGACGGCCACCGGCCCCTCGGTGATCCAGACCGACGCGGAACTGGCGTTCGCCTGGGACAATCGCTTGCCGGAGGTGCTCCGCCGGGCAGCCGGACCGGCCCAGCTCGTACCGCGCCCGTTCACCGTGCGACTGTGCTTTGCCGAGCCCGACGATCTGCGTCCAGGCCAGCGCGTGTTCTCCGTCCGCATGCAGGGCGTGGAAGTGCTCAAGGATCTCGATATTGTGGCCGCGGCCGGCGGAGTGCAGCGAGGAATCCTGCGCGAGTTCCCGCATGTCCAGATTGGCAAGGCCCTGCAACTGGACTTCCTTCCCGCCGGAACCAGCGAACCGCTCATTTGCGGTATTGAGTTGATCGCCGAGTAGCGGCCCGCGAAGCGCGACATTCCTTTTCTGACATCCAATGATCATCTTGATAAGGGGACCTGCTGTGAAGACTCTTGCGATCACCAACCTGATTCACGGGGCGATGACCGTGCTGCCGGCTGCGGCGTTCTTAACCGCCTCCGCGGCAGGCGCCGCCGAGACCGCCCCACCGGCAAGCGTGCGTGATTTGGGGGCCGTGGGCGACGGCCAGGCCGACGACACGCAGGCCATCCAGCGCGCCGCCGACCGGGGTGGCGAACTCCGCTTCGCGCGCGGCGTCTATCGCCTCACCCGAACCGTGCTGATCGATCTGGACAAGGTAGGCGTGACTTCGATCGTGGCCGACGGCACGGCCACGATCCTCATGGCCGGACCGGGCCCAGCCTTGAAGTTCGTCGGCACGCATGCCGGCACCGCCGACCCCAAGTCGGTCAAGGACAACGTCTGGCAGCGGCAGCGCACCCCGCTGATCGACGGCCTGGAAATCGTCGGCGCGCATCCCGAGGCGATCGGGCTGTGGATCGAAGGCTGCATGCAGCCGGTCATCACGCGCTGCACGGTCCGCCAGGCCCTGCACGGCATCCACCTCACCGGCCGCAACCGCAACGTGATCATCGGCGAGTGCCATCTCTATCACAACACGGGCGCGGGCCTGCTGCTGGAGCGGTTGGATCTGCACCAGATCAACGTCAGCAACTGCCACATCAGCTACAACGCCGCGGGCGGGATCGTGGTTCGCGCCAGTTCGATCCGCAACCTGCAAATCGGCACCTGCGACATCGAGGCCAACATGGCGGCCGAGG
This sequence comes from uncultured Planctomycetales bacterium, assembly GCA_937889015.1. Lineage (GTDB taxonomy): Bacteria > Planctomycetota > Planctomycetia > Pirellulales > Thermoguttaceae > CALARR01. The sequence goes on from CALARR010000274.1 coordinate 10,353, forward strand.
GGCCGCCGGCCGCCAACCTGCTCTTCGACACCACCGAGGGCTCGATCCGCGAGGGGGCCATCATCGGTTGCACGCTGCAGCATACGCACAAGGCCCCCGATTCGGCCAATATCCGCTTCCTCGGCCGCCCCGACCCGCCGCACAAGGTAGGCTTCTTCCAGATCGCCGACAACACCCTCAGCGACGTGGCCGTGAACATCGAGTTGCGCCATGCCCGGGGCGTGACGATCAGCGGCAACACGTTCGGGCAAGGCTCGGTGCACAACCTCCTGGCCGAGAACTGTTCGCAGTTGGTGCTGTCCGGCAACCTGCTGGACCGCAACCCGGACTACGGCCCTCAGACCACCGGCGACGATCTGTGCTTCGTCGATTGCCGTGATTGCACGCTCAGCGGCCTGCAGATCTTCGCCACGGCCCATCCCGAGGGCGCCTTGATCCTGAAGAACTGCCGCCGCTTCAACATCACCGGTTGCACGATCCTGGACTGCAATGCCTGCGGGATCCTGCTGGACCAGGTCCAGAGCGTGCGGATCGCCGATTGCCTGGTGCGCGACGACCGCCCCGAGAGCAAGGAAGCGATCTCGCTGAAGCTTGTGGCCGGCCAGGACAACATGATCGTCAACAACCTGTTTTCGGGGCGTGTGGAGATCGCCCCCCACAGCGGCCGAGTGGACGGCAACTCCAACGGAAGGCCGTGAATGGCCGTTAACTTCGGCGTATCCGCTCCGGAATTTCCCCTACAAGTCGACTCCGCTCAAGTTCCGGGCGGGGAATACTCGATCCACAAGACGGACCCTGCCGAATAGCCCCCCTATGAGACTGCAATTCCTCGGCGCCACGCGCCAAGTCACCGGCTCGCAATACTGCCTGGAAGTCGATGGTCAACGCATCCTCGTGGATTGCGGCATGTACCAGGAGCGCGACTTCCAAGGCCGCAATTGGGAGATGGGGCCTGTCGACCCGCGCAACCTGCACGCCATCCTGCTGACCCATGCGCATCTGGATCACTGCGGGCTGTTGCCGCGCTTGGTGCGCAATGGCTTCCGCCGGCCGATCTACGCCACTTCGGCCACCGTCGACCTGAGCAATCTCGTGCTCCGCGACTCGGCCGAGATTCAGGCCGAAGACGTGGCCTTCAAACGCCAACGGCATCGCAAGGAGGGTCGCCAGGGCCTGCACCCGGAAATGTCGTTGTACTCCACCAAGGATGTCGAGCGCACCGTCTCCCTGTTCCGCCCCCAGGACTACGGCGATACGGTCGAGGTGGCACGCGGCGTTTCGGCCCGCTTCCACGACGCGGGCCATATCCTCGGCTCGTCGATGATCGAGGTCCTGGTGGGCGAGGCCACGCCCCGGCGTCTGATCTTCTCGGGCGATATCGGCCAATGGGATCGGCCCATCGTGCGCGATCCCAGCACCTTCAGCCAGGCTGACTACCTGGTCATGGAATCGACCTACGGCAATCGCGAGCACCCTAACCACGGCGGCGTGGAGCGGCAGTTGCAGGAGGTGATCGCGCGCACGGCGGACCGCGGCGGGCACGTGATTATCCCCATCTTCGCCATCGAGCGCGCCCAGGATCTGATGTACTACATCAGCCGCCTGGTCCGCTCCGACCGCATTCCCCCGCTGGACGTCTTCCTCGACAGCCCCATGGCCGCCAGCGCCACCAAGATCTTCCAGCGGCACGGCGAGTGCTTCGACCCGGAAATGAAGGATCGCCTGTCCAACGGCGACCCGCCTTTGAAGTTCCCGGGGCTGCGCGTCGTGGCCACCCCCCAGGAGTCGATGGGCCTCAACCAGCGTCGCCAGCCGGCGGTGATCATGGCCACCTCGGGCATGTGCGTGGCGGGACGCATCAAACACCACTTGCGGCACAACATCACCCGCCCCGAATGCACGATCGTGTTCATCGGCTATCAGGGGCGAGGAACCTTGGGCCGGCAGATCTTGGACGGCAGCCCCGAAGTCCGCATCCACGGACGATTCTGGCCGGTGCGCGCCGAGATCGCCCAGATCCACGGTTTCTCCGGACATGCCGACCGCTCGGGATTGTTGCGCTGGCTGGCGGCCATCCAAAGCCCTCCGCGACAGGTCTTCCTGACCCACGGAGAAGAAGAGGCATCGCTGGCCTTGGCCGACCAGTTGACCCGCGAGAAGGGCTGGCCGGTCACGGTCCCCCACTATCAGGATGTGCACGAATTGGACTGAGGAAGAATCCCATGCGTTGGCTGGACCGACTCGAGCGGAAGCTCGGTCGCTGGGCGATCCCCAATCTCACGCAAGTCCTGGTCGTCGGTCAGGTCCTGTCCTATGTTTTGGTCCAGCTCCGGCCCGAGATCCTGGACCGCATCGCCCTGATCCCCGCACGAGTGTTGCAGGGCGAAGTTTGGCGCCTGCTGACCTTGATCTTTGATCCGCCCGCCACCGCCCTGCTGTGGGCGTTCTTGTTCTGGTACTTTTTCTATTTCCTGGGCACGGCCCTGGAGGCCGCCTGGGGAGCCTTCCGCTACAACGTCTATCTGGCGGTGGGCTATCTGGCGACCGTGGCCGTGGCCTTCGTGACCCCCGAGGTCGCCGCCTCCAACAGCTTCCTGTATGCCTCCGTGTTCCTCGCCTTTGCCACCCTCTATCCCGACTACCAGATCTACCTGTTCTTCGTGCTGCCGATCCGGGTTCGCTGGCTGGCCCTACTGATGTGGCTGGGCTACGCGCTGCAGCTCGTGCGCGGCGATTGGGCCACGCGCCTGGCCCTGCTGGCCTCGATCAGCAACTACCTGCTCTTCTCCTACGGCGAGATCTGGCGCCGCATCAAGACAGCCCAGCGGCGTATGGCCGCCCAGACCCGGCAACGGGACCAGCAGGGCCAGGTCTTTCATCGCTGTCGGATTTGCGGCATCACCGACCAGACGCATCCCCAGGTGGAATTCCGCTACTGCTCCAGGTGCGCAGGAACTCACTGCTATTGCCCGGAACACCTGTACAGCCACACGCACGTGGAGCGTGACACGCCCATCGCAGGGGTGTGAAACGAGGCTCCGTGGGTCGGCCAAGCTAAGCGTGGTAGCACTCCCGGCCGGGGCCGGGAGGCGGCGCGCATCGCGAGCCTGGCCGATGCCGTCACGCGCCCCAGAAATGCCGCCGATTTGACGCGCCGCCGACGCGGGGAGAATCGGCTCGAATTTGGCCCTGGGCACTTGTTACTGCCAGGCTCATTTGATTATCATGAGGAAGTCAAGTTGGGGGGCCTTTTTCGGGCTCCTTCACAGACATTGCTCTGGGCGTGGCCCACGGCTGCCACCAGGGCCGTGAGTGCATTGCGTGCTTCGTCGGCGTGTGTGGGTGTTCGGAATGGCCGTGTAGCGCGTGGTCTGTGTTCTGTTCGGAGAATCCGGCCGATTCCTGGTTGGAAGGCGTACACTGTTGCCCTGGCGATCCGTGTTGCGGCTCAGGGGAACGGTGCCGACCGAGTGGACGCGAGTCGGTTCCGCGAGTCAGAATAGCGCGGCCCTTCTGAAGGCCCGTCTTCGTTCTTCTCTGGTTTGATGATCCGTACGCACCGTTCGGGAAGAAGCCCCGCGCGAGTGCTTCTGAGAATGACTGCTGTGTGGTAGGCGTGGCGCGCGGCCTGCGGTCCCACGGGGCAAGACCTTGCGCTGCGCCCAGGTTGGGAGTCAGAACCGCCTGATCTGAAGGGCGATTCTGCAACTCCGAGGAGGAATCCGGTGGAGCCGACCACGGAGTGCGCGTATCGCGTTCCGGGATGGCGGCCATGGGATTTCTCGGGTCACTAGGGCCTTGGGAGGCGAACGGAAGGCGGAGGGCGAGTCCATCCCGGTTCTCAGAGCCGGTCCCAGAACCTGTAGGCACGTTGGCTCCCTTGGGCCACTCGACCGGGCTGGGAGGATTCTGAGACAGGCGCTTACTTGGATCGTAGTCAAAGACCATCACGAAAAAGGGACATGGTGCTATGAACACAGAGCGTTGGGTATCGAAAAGGCTGGTGGTGTTCGTGGTGGTGCTTGTGGCCTGGACCGTTTCCGTCCAAGGCCTGATCTGTCGGCAAGTCCAAGCCCAAGATGCAAAACCGGCCCCTGCCGAGGCGGCCGCTGAAGGCGCAGCGCCCGCCGCGGGAGAAAAGCCCGCAGAGGAGACCGCCGCACCAGCTTCCCAAAACTACCTCTGGTACGTGATCAAGGCCTCAGGAATCTTCGGGGCGATTATCTTTTTGATGTCCATCTACATGGTGGCCCAGGTGGCGCGCATGTTCTTCGAAATCCGCGTCTCCCAGGAAGTGCCTCAAGCCATCATTGCCCAGGTGGAGGAGTTGATCGCCAAACGCGATCTGAAGGCCCTCTTCAACGTGGTCAAGGAAGACACGTCCTTCTTCGGCCGCTGCCTGAGCACCGGCATTACCGAGCTCCCCAACGGCCTGGCCGAGGCCCGAGACGTCATGCAACGGATTGGAGACGCGATCACCGTGGAAATGGACAAGAAGACCAGTATTCTGGCCGTGCTGGGCACGGTCGGCCCGCTGGTCGGTCTACTCGGCACCCTGCAGGGGATGATCGGCGCGTTCGACGTGATTGGTATGCAGGATACGCAGATCAAGGCCAGCGAAGTGGCCCGGAATATCTCCACCGCCATGTGGACGACCCTGGAGGGGGTGGTGCTGGCCGTTCCCGCCATCTTCTTCTTCAGCTTCTTCCGCAACCGCGTTTCGGTCATCTCCAGCACCGCCCTGATCGAGGCGGACCGTTTCCTGCGGCATTTCGCCCACGCCGCGCGCGCCAAGCAGGCAACAGCGGCGGGCACGACGACCGCCACGGCTGCCAAGCCCATCGCCAAGGCGGAATAGGATGGCGGCCCGTTTCCTGATCGCAATCGTCAAGGAGTGTCTGTGATGGCGCGACGCGAATCCGCAGAAGCCAATCTCGACATGACCCCCTTCCTGGGGTTGGTCTATCTGTTGATCGGTTTCTTCATGGTCATCACCAATTTCAAGGCCGCGGCCTTGGACTTGAACATGAAGCTGCCGGTAGTCGGCTCAGCGCGTCCCGTAGAGACAGGCGGCCAACAGAGCCTGTTAATCCTCAACATCCGGCCGATCGAGAACGCCCAGGGCGAAAAGGAGGTGGCCCTGACCACCTACGGCGCCCCGCGATTCGACGTGGAAAATTACATCGCCGGAGAAGCGCAGGCCTCGCTCCTGACGGCGCGCCGCGACAATCCGGACCTCCAGGCGGGCGACGAACTGCCCACGACTGTCGTCATCCGTGCCGACCAGACGACCCCCTTCCGTCTTCTCGACCGGGTAATCCGCGCCTGCCAGGAGAACGGATTCCGCAATTTTGCCTTGAAGGCTCGCGATCCCAACGAAAAGTGACCAACCCCCCAGGGATGAATCGTGAGGGTATATTGGGTGACAGAAGAGGAATGTCGTAGCCTTCGCGCCCGTTGCCCTGGAAGATCGGCCTTACGGCATCAATCACCTGAGGTGCAATAGCATGGCTCGCCGCAGTGGTGCGAAGACAGAACTGAATACCTCGGCCATGTTCGACATGGGTTTTCAGCTCCTGACCTTCTTCATCCTTTCCTTCAAGCCGGTCCCCATCGAGGGCCAGATCTCCCTGCGTCTGCCGCCGCCCCAGGCGGTCAAAACGCAGACCCAGACCGCGCCCAGCAGCCAGAGCAACGAACCGGCCGACGTGGTGCAGGGGGTCGATACGATCGTCATCAGCGTTTTCGCGCAGCCCAACGGTTCGATTGCCGGCATCGGCGTGGGCGAGGAGGGGCTGCCCGGACCGTCGGCCTTGAATGTCCGCCTGCAGACCATCTTCTCGGACCCGGCGATCCCCTTCGAACAGGTCATCGTGCAGGTGGCTCCCAATCTACGATACGACGAGTTGATGCGCGTGATTGATGTCTGTACACGGCAAGTCCTGCCCGACGGCAAGAAGCTGTCCAAGTTGAGTTTCGCCTCTCTCGGAGGTGAATGACGGCGGTCGTATCGGACTGAAACCTCCACTTTTGACCCTTTGTTGCCCAGTGCTCATGCGACGCAGCCTACGGCATGATCCTCGAAACTCCGGAAGCGGCATGCCCTGGCCGCGACTGGCAAGTCTTGTGATCATGCTGGTCTTGTTGGTGAGCGTCATGCATCGCTTCAGCCAGATGGGGCAGAGCGACGATGAGCAGACCGCCTCGACATCTGCGGCCGCCCCAGCCACATCCCCATTCCCCGCCAGCCCACCCGCGGAGCCCGTTGCAGAACCGCCGCCCAGCGCGGATCCGGACGGGCTGCCGCCGGCGCTGGTTGGCACCGATCTGGACCCAGAACAGCAAGACGCGATCCGTGAGGAGTTCCAGGCCGTCGACGACCGCTCCCTCTTCAACCTCCCGCGCGAAATGCCCGCCTACCTGCGCCTGGTCGGTTGGGCCAAGAAGCAGTCCGTGGAGCAGATGAGCCGGCGCGCGCGGCGCGACATCCTCTTCGGACAGTTCATTCAGCAGCCGGACAAGTACCGCGGCCAGCTCGTGGACCTGAATCTCAACGTGGCGCGGATTCTGAAGTACGACGACCGGACGGCCGATGGCGACCAGTTGTACGAGGTCTGGGCCTGGGTCAACGAGTCCAAGGGTTGGCTGTACGTGGCGGTGGTGGTCGATCTGCCAGCCGGCACGCCGATCGGAAACGAGGTCAGCTTCAAGGCCCGTTTCAGCGGCTACTTCTACAAGCTGCAAGGTTACCAGGCGGCGAAAGCACGCCCCGGCGATCCTCCCCTGATCGCTCCCGCCTTCATCGGACGATTGCTGCCGCTGAAGAGCGCGCCAGCTCCGGGGCCGGCCGCGGATTGGTTCTGGGTCGGAGCGGCGTTGGCCGCGGTCGTGCTGGCGATGCTGGCGTGGCAGGCGGGCACGCTGCTCTTCCGCGCTCGTCGCCGTGTCAGCGAGGCCTTGCCCCCCATGCCGGAGAGCGGCGACAAGTTCGAGCATTGGCTCGACCAACAGGCGCAGACGGACTCCAGTCCAGAGGACGACGAGGTGGGGGCTTCGCGTGATCGTCCGGACCGCGACCTTCACCTCTTCCCGCGCCGAGACGACGATTCCTTGGACGAAACGAATCACAAGTAGGGATGGCCCTTTGCCGAGGTTCTGCCCATGGCGCCTGACACGACCCCCCACGACGTGCCGCAAGACACGCCCCCCAATACGCTCGGTCACCGACTCCAAGCATGGTTCCTCACCGAAGGAGCCTGGTGGGGCGTGAGCTTCGTGTTCCACATGCTGTTGATGGCTTCCTTCATGCTCTTGGGCGTCAACGTGGTGCCCAAGATCGTGGGCGATGCGCCCTCGTTCGAGGCAGCCGAACTGGACCGCCCCGAAGCACCCAAAATCCTCGAGCGATTCGAGGTCGGCGAAATCTCGATCGACCCCGGTCAACTGACCACCGAGTCCCTGGCCATGATGGAAGCCCCGCAAATCGATGCCACGGACATTGGTGGCGCCATGACCATGCCCGGTGCCGTCCCCATGGGAGGAATGAGTTCCCTCTCCGGCGCTGTCAGCATGCGCGCCATCGGTGCCGGAGCAACCGGCAAAGGCGCAGGCGGCATGGCCACCGCTGTCGGCGGCGGAGCGCAGACCGGAGTCGGCTCGCTGGCCGGCCGCGGGGCCGGCATGCGTCAGGCCCTGGTCGGCAGCTTCGGCGGAACCAAGCAGTCCGAACGCGCCGTGGGCGCAGCCCTGAATTGGATCGCCCGGCACCAGTTGGCCAATGGTTCGTGGAGCATCCAGTACAAGTCCCGCTGCAAGGAGAAGGACTCCAACTGCAGCGGAGAAGGCACGACCAAGTCGGACCCCGGCGCCACGGCTTTGGCCCTGCTGCCGTTCCTGGCCGCTGGCCAAACCCATCAGGTGAAAGGCCCTTACAAGCAAACCATTTACACCGGCCTGCTCTGGTTGATGCGCGCCCAAAATCCCAAGACGGGCAATCTGGTCAACCCCGGCTACAACATGTACGCCCATTCGCTGGGCACGATCGTGCTCTGTGAGGCCTACGGCCTGACCAACGATCGCGTCATCGGTCAGACGGCGCAGCGCGCCGTGAACTTCATCCAGACCTCGCAGCATGAAAAAGCCGGCGGTTGGCGCTACAAGCTGGGCGACGAGGGCGACACCTCCGTGGTCGGCTGGTGCGCTATGGCCCTCAAGAGCGCGCAAATGGCCTCGCTGGAGGTCAACCCGGCCGCCTTGGAGGGCGTGAAACACTGGCTCGACATCGCGGCGCGCGGCCAGCACAAAGGCTACTACTGCTATGTTCCGCTCACCGACGACGGCAAGCCCTCAACCCACAACGTCAACATGACTGCGGTCGGCTTGCTGCTGCGGCAGTACGCGGGCGTCAAGCCGGACCATCCCATGATGCAAGAAGGCACGGCGCTGCTGATGAAGACGCTGCCTGCCGCCTCGCGCCGCAACTTCTACTACTGGTACTACGCCACCCAGGTCATGCACAATCTCCCCGGCACCGACTGGGACACGTGGAATCGCGCCATGCGTCGCCTGCTGGTCGAGAGCCAGATCAAGGAGGGCTGCGCTACAGGGAGCTGGGATCCCTTCCGCCCCACCAAAGACCCTTGGGCCGAGTCGGGCGGACGGTTGTTCATCACCAGCCTGGCCACCCTCACGCTGGAGGTCTACTACCGCTATTTGCCCCTCTACAAGCTGGATGACGATTTCAGCATCAAGGCCCCCGAGACCGCGGCCAGCAAGCCAGCCGCCGCCCCCGCAAAGCCGGCAGATGCCGCCAAGAAGCCAACGGCCGACGCCAAGAAGCCGGCCGATGAGGCCAAGAAGCCTGTGACCGAGACCAAGAAACCCGCGGAACCGGCCAAGAAACCTGCGGCGGACGCGAAGAAGCCGGCCGACAAGGCCAAGTAGCGAGACGAAATACCCGAGCACAGCGGCGCAGAACAGGCGTCGCGCTGTTGATATTCCCTCTTCTATCTTCAAGCAGCAACGGGCCGAATATGAGACGGATCGTGCGGCTATTGTCGGTGTGCTTGTGCGGTGTGTGTTTTACGGACGCGTTGCGCGCCGCGGAGCCGCCCCTCGAATTCCTGCACGCCTTGCAGCAAAACGGCTATCCCGATCTGGCCGTGACTTATCTGAAGTCGTTGCAAGCCAGCAAGAAGATGCCCGACGTGTTGCGCGAGGTCTGGGATCTGGAAATGGCCAAGAGCCTGCAGGAGCTGGCCAAGACCGAAGATCGCCAACGTGCCGCGCTCATGGCCGAGGCCGAGAAGCACCTCAACAAGTTCTTGAAGGAGAAGCCCAAGCATCCGCAGGCCGTATCGGCCATGGTGGCCTGGGGCAACTTTCTCTTGGACCGCGGCACGCAACTGCTGCGTACGGCGCCCTCGCTCGGCGACAAGGAGAAGAAGCAAGCCTATGCCGATGCGCAGAAGCTCATTCAGGACGCCAAGCCCAAGTACCTGGATGCGGCGAAGAAGTTCCAGGCTCGGCTGGCGGCGATCCGCGTGCCTGAAGCCCCGGCGACCGCTGCCGAGAAGTCGGCCGCGGCGCAACTGGCGCGCGAACAACAGGAGACCCAAAACGACTGGCTGAACGCCCGTTTTCAAGCCGCACTGTGCGACTACTACTTGGGACAAACGTACCCCAATCCCAAGGATCCCAAGCGCAAGGAGTCCTTGTTGGCGGCGGCCAAGGGCTTCGACGCCCTGTGGCAAGGGTTCCGCTTGACGCTGTCGGGCCTGTACGCGCACATGTGGCACGGCCGGACCATGGATGACCTGGGGAATCTGACAACCGCCCTGGACATCTATGAGGAGGTCTTGGCAAATCTCGCCGATCCCAACGAACGCGCGCAGCCCACCGGGCTGGAGCCGCTGTTCACCCAGGTCCAATTCTTTCGCCTGCAAATCCTGGCCAAGCAGCAACGTCCCTCCGATTTCATGCCCGAAATCATCCAGTGGCTGGAGGATTATGCCAAACTCAAAGACACGGACGGTTATCAAGGGGTGATGCTCGAAGCGGCTAAGATCCGCCTGCGCCAGGCAGAAAAAGCCCCAGCCGCCGAAAGACAACGCTATAACCTGGAGGCCGCGCGTCTACTGGCCGACGCGGCGCGCGTCCGCAGCGCCTATCAGTCCGAGGCGATTCTCTTGCGGCGCAGCCTGACTCGCGCCGACACGAGCATTGCGCAAGTCAACAACTTCGACGAAGCCGTGGCGATCGGTAGCGCGGCTGCCGTGGCGGAGAAATGGGTGGATGCGGCCGCGGCCTACGCCCGAGCTCTGGAACTCTCTGCGAGCGTCACCGATGCGCAGCGCGTCTCGGCCGTGAAGCAGCAACTCGGCCTGGCCAAGCTCATGCTGGCCCAGGGCATGTTCAACGAGGGGCAGTACCTGGAGTGCTTTGCCGCGGCCGAGAAACTCATGTCCGAGTATGAAACCGGTCCGCAAGGGCCGGCCGCGGCGGTGCTGGCGATCAAGGCGGCCCTAAACGCCGTGTCCACGGTCCCGGCCGCGGACCAACTGGCCGCCGTGGAGCGATTGGAGAAGATCGCCACGCACACAGTGAACACCTGGCCCAGCAAGGCCGAGGCCGACGAAGGCCGCGTGGCCCTAGGGCAGGCGCGCCTGTTCCGTGGAGACATCAACGGTGCCCTGGACTTCTTCGCCAAGGTCGATGCCAATTCGGACCGCTATCCGCTGGCCCTGCTGATCTCGGCCCAGACGCTTCATCGCCGCCATCAAATGGCCAAGGCCACCTCGGCGGCCGGCCGCAAGGTCGACGCCAAGCAGATGGCCACCGACCTGGAGCAGGCCGAGAAGGCCCTCAGCCAAAGCCTACAACTGCAACGTAAGACGGCCGAGGCCGGCGCCCCCATGCCGCGCCAGTTGGTCGAAACTCAACTCCTCCTGGCCGAAGTGCATTTGGAAAACGGGCGCAATGCCGAGGCCCAGGAACTGTTGACGCCCTTGGTGGCCGAAGTGCAACGCGACAAGCCCAAGGAGCTCGACAACACCACCCTGCGCATCTTGCTGCGCGCCCTGCAGGTCAACTGCGCACTGGGGGATCGCGACAACGCCGATATTGTGGCGAGCCTGCTGCTGAAGATCGGCCCCGACAACCCCTTCGTCAACCTGGGATTGCTGGATTACGTCAAACTGCTCCGTAACGAGAGCGAAAAAGCGGAGCTGGCTGTGAACTCCCCCCCCGATCCCGCCGACAGCGAGGCTGTTCAGGCGGCCAAGAAGAAACTGGCGGACGACAAGAAAGCCTTCCGCGGCCTGCTGAAGACGTTGGCCCAACGCCAGAACAACCCTGTCACGGGGATGGTCTTCGTCGCCGACGCCAACATGGAAGCTGGCCAGGCCGCCGAGGCCAAGGCCTTGTACGAACGCGTTTTGGCCATGGCCGCCACCGATCCCCAGGCCAAGAAGGCCGAAACCCGCGTCCGCTCGCAGCTCGTCGGCCTGCTGCGCAAGCAAGGCAAGTTCGAAGAGGCCCTCCAGCAGGCCGACGAACTCGTCAAGAGCACGCAAGGCCGGGCCTTGGAGCCGCTCATGGAGCAGGCGCGCATTCGCCAGATCGTGGCCGAGAAAGATCCCAGCCAGTACGAAGAGGCCCTCAAGCACTGGGCCCGTCTCCGCAACCTGCTGCACAACTTGCGCAAGCGGCCTCCGGAGTACTTCGAAGTCTGCTACCACGCCGCGCAATGCCTGGTCGAGTCATCCAAGCACTCCAGCGACCGCGAAGCCGCCAAGAAGAGCTTGGACGATGCCGAAAAATTGCTCAAAGCCACACTCGTCCTCAGCCCGCAACTCAACGGTCCCGCCATGGTCGGCCAGTACAACGACCTGCTGGAGAGGATCCGTCGCGAACAAGGCAAGCCCGAATAGGACCGCTCGCAACTTCGCCAGCGACGGCTGGAGCGGTGACGCGCGGCGGAGACGTTCGATCCCTGCGCGGCCGCCTCGCGATTATTGCAGCAACTGCCGAATCTCTTCGACCGGCGGCAGGCGTCCTACCAGGCGCACTTCGCCGTCCACCACCAGGGCCGGCGTGGCCATCACCTGATAACTGGTGATCACGTCCATGTCGCTGACCAGCTCGATCCGGGCGTCCAGACCAAGCTGCTGCACGGCCGCCTCCACAAGCTGGGCCAAGGTCCGGCCCGCCGGGCAATCGGCGTCCAGAATCTGAATCCGTTTCACGACCGCTTCCTCATCCTTTCCGTCCTGTTGCAAGCGTGGCCATGACGCTCCATAATGGCCCCTCTGCGCAACGCGCTCCACTACCGCTTTGTCCCGCTGTCCGCCGAGGCCCTCTTGGGCTCCGCTTTCTTGGCTTCGCTTTTCTTGCCTTCAGGCATGGGCCCCTCGTCCTTTGGGCTACCGGAATTCTTGCTCTCCGCCTTCTTGTCATCAGATTTCTTGGGGGACTCGCCCTTGGGAGTGGTTTTGCGTTTTGCGCTGGGCTTCTTCTCCGGCTCGCTACCCTTGTCGACCTCGGCGGTCTTCAGTGGCAGCATGGGCTTGAGTTCGCGGATCCAGATATTGCGAAACCGCACCGGATTGCGGTGATACTGCAGCGACAAGGGCAGCTTGGGTGGGTGCGGGGCGTACAACGGCGCACGCACATAAGACGTATCCCCCGTCAACTCGAAGTGATTCTGAACCACGACCCCGTTGTGCAACAGCGTAATACAGGCCGGCGTCAACAGCTTGCCCGCCTTGTCGAAGCGCGGGGCCGTGAAGAGGATGTCATAGGTCTGCCACTGTCCTGGTTTGCGGCAGGCGTTCACCAAGGGCGGATGCTGCTTGTACACTGCCCCCGCCTGACCGTCCGGATAGGTGTCGTTCTCGCAGGAATCGAGGATCTGGATCTCGTACTTGCCCATCAGGTAGACGCCGCTGTTGCCGCGTCCCTGTCCCTTGCCCGATACTTCTTCCGGCGCACACCACTCCAGGTGCAGTTGGCAATCGCCAAAGGCCTGTTTGGTGGTAATGCTGCCGCCATGCGCTTCGACATAGCCGTCTTGAATGGCCCACTTCTCCGCGTCCTGCCAGGCCGACAGATCCTTGCCGTCGAAGAGCACGATGGCGTCGGCGGGCGCACTTCCGGCCGTCCCGGGATCGACCACCTTGGGGACCGGCCAGACCACGCCGCTCTTATACTCTTTGATCGCACCCCACAGCAGACCCTGCGGCCACCCGGCGAGCACCATCAGACATCCGATCCGCAGTCCACGGAGCAAGAAACCCCTCTCACACAAACCAGCGTGCATTCTCAACAGCTCCTTCGCTACTGCAAACAGGGGGGGGTGATGCCGTCCGTCGCGTCCGTGGCCAGTCGCCATCTCTCGGTGGGCAGGACTGAGTCCCGAAGTTGGTCGGGCCAGTCCACAGGGGTGGGAAACAGGCGGGATGGGCGCAAAACCGTCGGCCAAACAGCCGCCGGCGCCGCGCGCCACCCAAGTTTACGACACAAAACCCGCTTGAGCCAGAGCTTGCGCTGCGGAGTTTCTTGGCTGCAGGCGTCTGGGGCTTGCTACTGGCCGCAGCCCTCTACAATTGCTTGACTCTCGACAGAAAACCAGGATTCGAGGCGATCCGACATGCCCACCGAGAACTGGCTGGCCAGCGAAAACAGCCCCTATCTCCTGCAACATGCCACGAACCCGGTCCCGTGGTACCCTTGGGGTCCGGTGGCCCTGGAGCGCGCCCGGGCCGAGAACAAGCCGATCTTCCTTTCCATCGGCTATTCGGCCTGCCACTGGTGCCACGTGATGGCCCACGAGAGTTTCGAGGACCCGCGCATCGCGGAGATCCTCCGCCAGGGGTTCATCAGCATCAAGGTTGACCGGGAAGAGCGGCCGGAACTGGACCATCTCTACATGCAGGCGGTGCAGATCATGACCGGCCGCGGTGGTTGGCCGCTGTCGGTCTTTCTCACGCCGGAGTTGGAGCCCTTCTACGGCGGCACCTATTGGCCACCGCGATCGCGACACGGTCTGCCCGGCTTCGATCAGGTGTTGCAGGCCGTGACGGAGGCCTGGCAGCATCGGCAGTCCGACGTGCGCCAGCAGGGTCAACAACTGATCCAAACGCTCACAGAGAGCATGCCGTTGCCGGGCACGATGGCCGCCCTGGACGATCGCCCTCTGGCCATCGCCCAAGCGGCGCTGCACCAGGCCTTCGACCCGCAGGAGGGCGGGTTCGGCTCCGCTCCCAAGTTCCCTCCCGCCCTGAGCCTGCGACTCCTGCTGCGTCGCTGGCTGCGGTCGAAAGACAGCCAGGCCTTGTCCATGGTCCGCACGACCTTGGACCACATGGCTGCCGGCGGGATGTACGATCAACTCGGCGGCGGATTCCACCGCTACAGCGTGGACAGCCGCTGGCTCGTGCCCCACTTCGAGAAGATGCTCTATGACAATGCGGCCCTGGCCGAGTGCTATCTCGAAGCCTGGCAGGCGACCGGCCACGAGCCCTACGCGCGCATCGTGCGCGAGACTTTGGACTACGTGCTGCGCGACATGACCGATCCTCAAGGCGGCTTCTACAGTGCCGAAGACGCCGACAGCCAAGGCCACGAAGGCCAGTTCTATCTCTGGACCCCGGAGGAAGTCGCCGCTCTGCTCGGCCCGCAGCACGCCGCAGCCTTCTCGGCCTTCTACGATGTCACACGCCAGGGAAACTTCGAAGGCCGCAACATCCTGCACTGCGAACCGAACGCCGCGCAGACCGGCCTGACCGCCGACCTGATTGCCGATCGGGCGCGGCTGTTGGCCGCACGCAGCCAGCGCGTGCGCCCGGCCTGCGACGACAAGGTCCTCGTTAGTTGGAATGGCCTGATGATCGCCGCTCTCGCCCGAGCCGGAGTCGCTCTGGACGAACCCCGTTACACCGAGGCCGCCGCTCGCGCGGCGCGCTTCCTCCTCGATCACCTGCGCGATCCGCGCGGTCATCTGTTCCACTACTGGCGCCGCGGCCGGGCCCAGGGCGCGGCCTACTTGGACGACTACGCGGCCCTGGCCAATGCCCTGGTCGGCCTCTACGAGGCAGGGCGGCACGAGTCCTGGATCGACGAGGCTGTGGCCCTCACCGACCAGATCCTGCAGCGATTCGCCGATCCCGATGCCAGCGGGTTCTTCTATGCCAGCCACGACCACCAACCCTTGCCGGTGCGACACAAGGATCTCTTCGACAGCGCGGTGCCCAGCGCGACGGGCCTGGCCGTGACGCTCTTGCTGCGCCTGGGCCGACTCTGCCAGCGGAGCGACTATCTGGCGGCGGCGGAAGAGACGTTGCACGCACACCGGTCGCTGCTGGAACGGGCCCCACAGGCCATGGGCCAGATGCTCCTGGCCCTCGATCTCCATTTGGGACCGGTCCAAGAGGTCGTGATCCTGGCCGACCACGAGCCCACGGCCCAGGCCTTGCAGCACGAGTTCCATCGCCGGTTTCTGCCCCACGCCATCCTCGCCCTGCGTTGCGTGGATTCAACGGCTGACCAGCAACGACCTGTCCTGCGGCACGCCTTCCAGGGCAAACAGCTCTCGGGCCAGGACGCTGCCTTGTTCCTCTGCCAAG
Organism: uncultured Planctomycetales bacterium; assembly: GCA_937889015.1. Lineage (GTDB taxonomy): Bacteria > Planctomycetota > Planctomycetia > Pirellulales > Thermoguttaceae > CALARR01. The sequence goes on from CALARR010000274.1 coordinate 25,976, forward strand.
GCTTCGCCTGCCAGGCCCCGGTCGTCGGCTTCCAAGAGGCCGCGGCCGCCCTGGACCGCCTGGCAAGTGATTGATCCCACGTGGCCTCCACGATGCCCCATCTGCGTGACGCGATGCACTACCCCTTCCGCTTCGGCCGCCGCTCGGCCGTGGCCTGATAGGGATCTTCTGGCCAGGCGTGTTTGGGGTAACGGCGCCGCAGATCCTTGCGCACCTGGTGATAGGTATTCTTCCAGAAGCTGGCCAGGTCGTCGGTCACCTGTTGCGGACGCTGATTCGGGGCCAGCAGGTGCAGGAGCACAGCGACGCGACCGCGTGCCACGCGCGGCGTCTCCAGCAGCCCGAAAACCTCCTGGATCCGCACCGCCAGCACCGGCGGTTTGCCCGGCTCGTAGTGGAGCTTGATCCGGCTGCCGCTGGGGACTTCGATCCGCTCGGGCGCGTCGCGTTCTACGGCCAGGCGTTGTTGCGGGGTGAGCAAGCCCTGGATGGCGGCCAGCCAAGGTGCCTTGCGCAGCTCGGCGAACGAGCGGCAACCGTGGCAGACTGTTCCCAGCAGCGCGCACAATCCGTCGGCATTCAACGCCGGCAGATCCAATTCCGGCATCCACTGGGCCAGGCAACGCACGCGGTTCACAAGATCGGCGGTCTCCGGATCGTCCCACGGAAAAACAGCCTCCAGCGACTCCGCCGCCGCCCGGGCCAGGATCTCCGCCACCTCGTGTCCATAGGGCAGGGCGTCGGGGGTCTCTTCCAGCAGCAGGTCCTCCCAATAGACTCGCCGCCGCGCGATCACGCGTTGCGTCTGTTCGTCGAACTCCACCTCGCGGCGCTGCGTCAGGTGCTCGGCCGGCAGCCACTCGCGCCGCACGGCCGAGGCCATGCGCACCACCGCCTCCGACGCCCCTCCTTCCACGTCCACGGCCAGATACAAAGGCGCGTCGCGCACCGCGCTGCCGTCGGCCTGGCGCACGCCGCGCGCGCCCACCATCCGTCCCGCTCGGCTGCCCGCATGGCTGCGCCGCACCAGGCGATCGGGAAAGGCCGCCAGCAGGGCGCGCATTACGGCCTCGTCGGCTTCGCACGGGCTTGTGTCGCCAGGGCAATCCAGCCGCTTGACCTCGCGCACCAGTTGATCGGCCGCGTGCAGCACGAAGCGCGCCGCCGAGCGGTGCAGGCGTCCCGCGCGCGTGTCCAGCCGGCCTGTCTGCTCGAAGGTCTCCAAGGCGGCCAGGCGATCCAGCAAGTCCGACTCCGATACGCCCGGCAGCGCCTGCCGCCGGCCAGGCGGACCTTCCTCGCGCGCGAAAGGATCGCGCTCCGCCAACAACGCAGCGCCCAAGGCCACCGCTCGCGTCTGCCCCAGCCGGCGGCCTTCCAGCAGCATTCGCCCCAGTCGTGGACTGACCGGCAATCGGACCATGGCGCGCCCCACTGCCGTGATCGCTCCGGCCGCGTCCAACGCATCCAGTCGCTTCAGCAGCGTTTCCGCCTGACGTACGGCAGATGCGGCCGGCGGTTCAAACCAGGGAAGGCGTCCCAGATCGCTCTCTCCCCAACTCCGCAATTGGAGCACCAGGCCCGACAGATCCAGACGCCCAATCTCCGGCTGGTCATGGTCCGGCCGGTGTCGCTGGGTGCGCTCGGGCCACAGGCGCAGGCACACGCCCGGCCCTGTCCGACCGGCTCGGCCGGCGCGCTGCTGGGCCGAGGCCTGTGAAACCCGCACCAATTGCAGCCGGTCCATTCCCAAGTGCGAATCGAAGAGCAGCGCGCGCGCCAGGCCCGTGTCGACCACGCCGCGGACGCCCTCGATGGTGATCGAGGTCTCGGCCACATTGGTGGCCAGCACGATCTTGCGCCGCGCTTGGGGGGTCATCACCGCATCCTGCTCCTCGGCCGGCAGATCGCCGTACAGCGGCATGATCGCCAGGTCGCGCGCCGCCGCCAGCGGTTCCAGGCGGCGCGCCGTTCGGCGGATCTCACCCACGCCGGGCAGAAAGACCAATACGTCACCCGGCGTGCGGTCGAGGATCCGCCGCACGCCCTCCGCGGCCCGATCGGCGACAGGACGGCTCTCCCAACCTTCGAGATAGGAGGTCTCCACCGGATACAGTCGCCCTTCGCTCTGGACCACCGGGCAGCCGTCCAGATAGCGCGCGATGGGTTCGGCAGCGAGCGTGGCCGACATCACGACCAGCTTCAACTCCGGTCGCACGGTGGTCTGCACGTGCCGCGTCATGGCCAAGGCCAGGTCGCTGTTCAGACTCCGCTCGTGGAATTCGTCGAAGACCAGCACCCCCACCGATTCCAGAAACGGATCGTCCTGCAGCATGCGAAGCAGAATGCCTTCGGTGACCACCAGAATCCGCGTTTGGCGACTCAGGCAACGGTCGAACCGCACCTGATAGCCCACCTCGTCGCCCAGACGTCCACCGCGTTCAAAGGCCATGCGCCGGGCGCAGGCTCGGGCCGCCAGACGCCGCGGCTGCAGGACGACGATCGTCCCCCGACTGGCTAGCCCGGCATCCAGCACGGCCGGCGGCACGCGCGTCGTCTTGCCAGCCCCTGTCGGCGCGCGCAGCACCACGGCCGGGGCCCGGCGCAGGGCCCCGAGCAGCTCGGGCAAGACGGCATCGATAGGCAGCGGAACCAGCGGCATGGACACAACCGGGAAACAGGCAACGGCGAGCAACTCGCCTTAGTCCCCAGTATAGACGCCCACCGCCAATCCCTGAAGCCGATGCGCGACGCGCAAGCCCGGGCGGATTCAGCCCGGCTGCGCAAGAGTTTCGCCCACCAGCCGGCCGCTGGTCAGGGCCCACGCGATGTGCAGGCCGTGCCCCCACAGCACCTGGCCGCCCAGGCCGTTCTGCCCCACGGCATACAGGCCGGCAATCGGTTCGCCGGCCGCGTCAAGAACCTGCAACCGCGGATTCACGGCCGCCCCGCCCTCAGTCGTGGTGAAATAGGCCTTGGCCGGACCGAGCAGGCACCAGGGACCGCGCGCCAGCGGCGGCACGCGCTCGATTCGCCCCTGCGGATCGGCCGCCTCTCCTGTGGCAAACCGGTTGAACTGCTCCACCGTCGCGCGCAGCGTCTCGCCAGGCAGCTTCCGTGCCGCCGCCAGCCCTTCCAGGCTCTCGGCCGTGGTCGTCACGTCGGGCCGCATGCGCCGATAGTCGCGTACGTAGGCATAAGCCACCTCCGGGGCCGTCGAGATGAAGTGCGGCCAGCGGCTGTAGCGTTCCACCAGCCGGCCGTCGAGCAACAGGTAAGCGATCTTGCCCGGCTGGCGCGCGATGGCGATCTCCCGATCCGGCGAAACGGACTCATTGCAGAATCGCTGCCCCTCGCTGTTGACCAGGATCGCCCCGTCATCGAACAGGGCATTCTCCGGATGCTGCCAGGTGACCAGCAGACGCTTGATCATCCGCGTCAGCACCCACTGCGGCACCCACGGCAGACCCAGGCCCATGATCCGCGCGATCGGGCCGCTGGCGGGCAGCAGTTGTGTAAAGGGCTTGCGCGGCGGCGGCACGAAACGCAACTCCGGGCCGTAGGTCACGTCCATATTGACTAGGGCCGCCCCCGCCTCTTCCGCCAGCCGGTGCCCGTCACCCGTGGAATAGACATTGATGCCCTCAATGCACGCAAACTGAGGGCCTTTGAAACGCGCAATCAGTTCCGCCGAGTTGGCATAGTCACCGGCGGCCAGGACCACGCCGCGCCGAGCACGGAACGTCACATGCTGTCCGGCAAGCAATGCCTCGACGCCTGTAACGCGCGCCTGCTGCCTGGTCAGACCCTCCACCGCCGCGTTGCACAAGATGACGCCCCCATGACGCAACAGGTGGCTCTGCAGCACGGCGATGTAGGCCTTCGCGTTGGGCACCACGTTGTGCATCCGCGGAACGCGATTGGGCGGCTCGGGACTGGGCCCGTGAAAACGCAACCCGAGCCCCAACAGCCAATCCAACGTCTCGGCCGCATGGCCCAGAAAGTGCCGTCGCAGCACAGCGTTGTTGCGTCGCTGGATCTCCGCCGGGCCAAACCGCGCGGCGTCGGCATCGTGGTCATCTGGGTTGTCGTCGATCTGCGCGCGGCGCTGCTGCGGCGTGCGGTTGGCCGTGAACGATCCGACGGCAATTCCGGTCGTGCCGCCCAACGCCGCGCACTTCTCCAGCACCAGCACCGCAAGACCCCGCTGGGCAGCGCTCACCGCCGCGGCCAGGCCGCTTCCGCCGCCGCCGACTACGATCACGTCGTATGCGTCCTTCATGCGGTTCTCCCCAACTCTGCGCGATGCGTTGTCTGCAGGTCTATTGAGTGCCAGAAGCGCAACGTCGCAACGATCGCACCCGCGGCGCCAGCAAACCGGCCTCACGACGCTGCGCACTTGAGATGCAATGGACACGCGCAGGCCGGAGCCAGGCCAAGGGCCCCATGTTGACGTTTTTTTTCCCAACGTCAGAGTGGCGTATCCAGGCCAGACGACGGCCTCGATTCTAGGATCGCCGCAGGGGCTTTGGCACTTGGAACTTGGATAGAATCCGTCGCCCGCTTTGTACTTTCCGCCCATCCAGCTTTGTCGCAATTACGCATGCCTAGTTAACCACCCTCTATGCCGCCCCAGGCGGGTTGTCGTAAACACGACAAATCGGCCCTGCCCGCTTGACCTATGCTCGAACATGTGAGTCGCGGTAAGTCCTTTCAGTATAACCTGACCTAGCTAGCCATCATGGACCACCCCGCCGAATCTAGTGGCCCTTCCAGTCCTCAGTGCATGCACTGGGTGATTCAGGGGGACCTTCTGGTGGATCGCGCGGCACAGCTGCACGCCGAGGCCCTGACGTTTTCGCAGGGCGACAGCGATCTGGTTGTGGACGGCCAGGGCGTCACGGCGATGGATGTGTCGACTCTGCAAATCCTTTGGGCGTTGCACGATGCGTTGACCGTCCGCGGACGCGGCTTCCGGTTGGATCGCCCCTCTCCGCAGATGTGTCAGGCGATGCTCGTGGCTGGCTGTGGCGACTGGTTGCAGCGTGTTGAGGTCCGCACGGAAGGATCGCTCCCAACGGGCGAATCGTCGCCTGCTGAATAGATCGCATATCCCGGTTCGTCCTCCCTGCCCGCCGAAAGAGAGCATCCATGATCGACGCGCCTTCCTCCGAAAGAGCCGCTTCTGCGGCCTGTATCGATCGCCCGTCGCAGGCCGCATCGCCGAGGAGTTCCCTCTCCCCGCTGGCTGCGGAGTTGAACTCCTGCCTTCCGGTGCTGCCGGTGATGGCCTTGCAGTTGCGCAATACGGTTCGGGAGGTCGAGGACGCCGTGGTGGGCGTTTGCGGCAGTTTCCAGGAAATCGCCCGCCGCGCTCGCGAGGTGGTCAGCTCCGGCGTTCTGTGTTGCGCCGCGTCCGGTCCCGGACAGGGCGGCACCGGAGTCGAACGCCTGATCGAAGACACACGGCAGACCATGGGTCGATTGCTGCAGCGGATCGAGCAGAGCAGCCAAGTCTCCGCAGCCACGGTCAGTCGCCTGCAGGAGATCGAGAAGCGGATGCAGGGCGTGCACGAGACCCTGGCCGAGATCGATCGGATATCCGCCCAGGCCCGCCTGCTGGCGTTCAACGGACAATTGGAGGCGGCGCGCGCCGGCGAGTACGGCGCCGCCTTCGGAATCGTGGCCACCGAAACGGCCAAGATGGCTCAGCACACGGTAGACGCCAGCAAGTCGATCCGCGCCATGATCGACACGCTCTCGACCAACATCACCAGCGGGGCCGCCGAGTTGCGCCATCGCGTCGAACTAGACCAGCAGGAAGTCGCCGGAAGCCGCAGCGAGGTCACGCAGTCGCTGGACGCCCTGGCCGGTCTGCACACCAAGTTTTGTCGTGCCGTGGAAGAAACCAAGACCAACAGCGTGCAGATCGGCGAGGACATTTCGCAGGCCGTCGTGGCCATGCAGTTCCAGGACGCGATGAGTCAGCGCATGGAACACGTAGCCCACACGCTGGAGGAGATCCACGGCTGCCTGCAGGCGCGCCTGACCCAGGTCGACAGACAAGATCCGGCGGCAGACGCACCAGCCCCGCACGATTGGAGCGAACGGATGCGCGACCGATACACGATGGCCAACGAACACAGAACGCTGGCCGCGCACTTGGGGGGCCCAGGCTCTCGCGACGAGGCCGTGGGTGACAACGTGCAATTGTTCTGAGAAGAGGAGTGTGCCCGTGTCCAAAATGGTCTTAGTGGTCGACGACTCGACCTCGATGCGGCAGATGGTCTCCTTCACCATGAAGGAAGCCGGCTTCGAGGTGCTGGAAGGTTCCAACGGCCAGGACGCCTTGGCCCAACTCAACGGGCACAAGGTCCACCTGGTGATCACCGACCTGAACATGCCGGTGATGGACGGTATGAGCCTCATCCGCCAACTCCGCACGCGGCCGGACTTCAAATTCACGCCCATCCTCATGCTCACCACCGAGTCGCAGGAGAGCAAGAAACAGGAAGGCAAAGCCGCCGGCGCCACGGGCTGGATCGTCAAGCCGTTCCGCCCCGAGCAGTTGCTGCAAGTCGTGTCCAAGGTCGTGCACTGAGCAGAGGAGTCGTTGGCCATGCAGATCGACATGCAGCGTTTCCACGCCGCCTTCTTCGACGAGATGGCCGAACACCTGGCCACCATGGAAGAGTCGCTGTTGAGCCTGGAACGCTCTCCCGACGACCACGAGTTGCTGGGAAGCATCTTCCGCGCAGCGCACTCCATCAAAGGGGCCAGCGGCACTTTCGGCTTCAGCCAGATCGCCGGCTTCACCCACCACCTGGAAAGCCTTCTGGATCGCATGCGGGACGGGCAAGTCCGCACGGGTTCCGACTTGGTGGCGCTGCTCCTGCGGTCGGCCGATGTGCTCTCTGTCCTGCTCGGCGCGGCCAAGGACGGCGCCCCCCTGCCCGCCGATTTGGAGGAGGTGGTGCAAGCCTTGGAACGCGCGCAAGGCGCCGCGAACCAGGCCGCCGAGCCGCCTGCCGCCGTGGAACATCATCCCGTCGGCCACGTCCCGGCCAGCAGGGAATACCAGATCACCTTTGCGCCGGGCGCCGACTTGCTCCGTCACGGAATGGACCCGCTGTTGCTCCTGCGCGACCTGGCGCAACTGGGAGAGCTCGCGGCGGTCTCCGTCGACACCACGCGTGTGCCGCACCTGGCCGATCTCGTGCCGGACGAATGCTACTTTGCCTGGACCGTTCGTCTGAAGACGGACAAACCGCTGGAGGAGGTCCAAGGCGTGTTCATCTTCGTCGAGGACAGCAGCCAGGTCACGATCCAGCAGGAGTCCTCCACGCTCCAGACAACGTCCCAAGGTGACGCCCCGGGTCGCGGCGATCGACCCGCCTCTGCCTCCCCATCCGACGCGCGCCCCGTGACTCAGTCGGCAGCGAGCGATGCGTCGCCGGCGCGGACCATGCCCGCCAAATCGCGCACCTCCGAATGTTCGTCGATTCGCGTCTCGGTCGAGAAGGTCGATGACCTGATCAACCTGGTGGGCGAACTCGTCATCGCCCAATCCATGATCAACGAGGTGCTGGGACAACTGGCTTCGGATAACCTGCCCACCGTGCAGGAAGCCCTTTCGGCCATGAACCGCAGCACGCGCGACTTGCAGGAGCGCGTGATGTCGGTGCGGATGATCCCCTTGGCCAGCGTCTTCCGCCGCTTTCCCCGGCTGGTACACGACCTGGCCGCCGACCTCGGCAAGCAGATCAGCGTGGAGATCAGCGGCGAGGACACCGAACTCGACAAGCAGATGACCGAGCAGTTGGGCGATCCGCTCACGCATCTGATCCGCAACGCGGTCGACCACGGCATCGAACTGCCCGCCGACCGCCTGCAGGCCGGCAAGGCGGCGCAGGGCACCATCGGACTCCGCGCCTATCACGAGGGTGGAAACGTGGTGATCGAGGTCAGCGACAACGGTCGCGGCCTGGATCGCGAACGCATCCGCCAGAAGGCCGTGGCCCTAGGCCTGGCCGCGCCCGACGAACAACTCAACGATGAACAGGTCTACAGCCTGATCTTCGCGCCCGGATTCTCCACCGCCCAACGCGTGACCGACGTCTCGGGCCGCGGCGTGGGCATGGACGTGGTCAAGCGCAATCTCGAGGCCCTCAACGGCTCGGTGAGCATTGCCAGCACGCCGGGGCAGGGAAGCACATTCCGCCTGCGTTTGCCTCTGACGATGGCCATCCTCGATGGCCTGTCGGTGGGACTCAACGGCGAGATCTACATCTTGCCCCTGCTGTCCGTGGTCGAGTCCTTCCGGCCCAAGTCCGGCGATGTGAAGACGGTCGCCGGCCGGGGCGAGGTGATTGTAGTGCGTGGAAAGCCAGTGCCCATGCTCCGGCTGCACCGCGCGTTCCACACTGCGGCACGAGCCGCCGACCCCACCCAGGGACTGATCGTCATCCTGGAGCACCAAGGCAAGCACCTGGGGCTGTTGGTCGACGAGTTGTTGGGGCAAATGCAGGTCGTGATGAAGAGCCTGGAGGCCAACTACCAGAAGGTGGAGGGACTCTCCGGCGCCACCATCCTCGGCGACGGCCAGGTGGCCTTCATCCTCGACGTCCCGGGCCTGGCGCGCCTCGCGCGGAGCACGGAAAGCGGACCGGCAGGCCCGGCGGAGTGTTCGCACACGCAGTCCTTGCGGCAGCCTGAAACGACCGAGGAGCGTCAGGCCGTCGCCATCGTTGGTTCTCCTCGGTAACAAGGAGCGCGTTCAATGGCTGGAATCGCCGATATCGATCACGCCGTCGGCTTTGCGACGGACAGTGATCAGTTCCTGACCTTCACCATCCAAGGTGAAGAGTACGGGATCGAGATACTCCGGGTCCAGGAGATCAAAGGTTTCTCCAAGATCCGGCCGATCCCCAACGCCCCGGCCTATGTCAAGGGCGTGATGAACCTCCGCGGCACCGTGGTGCCGATCGTCGATCTGCGCGCACGCTTCGGCATGTGCGAGGCGGAATACAACCAGTTCACCGTGATCATTGTGGTGAGCGTGGGCACGCGCGTCGTGGGCCTGCTGGTGGACGCCGTCTCCGATGTGCTGAACATCAACCGCCAGCAAATCGAAGAAACGCCCGAGATGGGCAGCGACACCGACACGACGTTCTTCTGCGGCATGGGCAAGGTCGGCGAAAAGCTGGTCCTGCTGCTGAATGTCGACCGCCTGGTGGGCGCCGAAAGACTCGAAGCTCTTGAACAGGTCAGCGCCTGAGCGGACTCCCTCCCAACGTAATACACGCTTCCACGAGTTCAACGAAAGGATCTGATGATGAGTTGGTTTCACAAACTGAGTGCCCGAGCCAAGTTGCTGCTGGCGTTCCTCGCCGTAGCGGTCACGCTCAGCGGCGTCGCCTGCTTCTCCCTCTTGCAGCTCCGCGCCTTGAATAACATGTTGGGCGAGATGTACGCCGATCGGCTGTTGCCCCTGTCGGCCGTGAAAGAAGCCAGTCTCTCCATGGCCTACATGGGCCGCGACACGCTGCGGACCATGAACCAGGACAACAAGGCCGACATCGAACCGCTGCGCGCGGCGATCGAAGCCAAGGCCAAGGAATTCCAGACACAACTGGCATTGGCCGAGATGGATTCGGCCGAAGGCAAAGCGCTCTTGAGCAAGATCCGCGAAGCCTTTCCTATGTACAATGACAAGTGCCTGGCCGGCGTCAAACTGGTCTACGACGGCAAGAAGGACGAAGCACGCCTGGTCCTTCGCGATGCGCGAGCGGTCGCCGACGGGATCGACAAGGCCATTGCGGAACTGTCCCAACTCAACCAGCGTCTGGCCAAGGAAGCCCACGAAACGGGCAACTCCAAGTACCAGGCCGCCCTGTTCCTCGTGGCGACCCTGATCGTCGCCGGCACGCTGGGCGCGATCATCTTGGGCTGGCTCTTGGCGCGATGGTTCACCAAGGCCCTCCTGGAAGTGGCCTGCATCGCCGATAGCCTGGCCTCCGCCTCGCAACAGTTGGCGGCCGCCAGCGAAGAGCTTTCCACCGGCGCGCAGGAACAGGCCAGCAGCCTGGAAGAAACCGCCTCCAGCCTGGAACAAATCACCGGCACCATTCAGCAGAACGCCGACAACGCCCAGCAGGCCAACCAGTTGGCCAGCACCTCGCGCGACGTCGCCGAGAAGGGGGGCGAGGTCGTGGGCCGGGCCGTGCGGGGCATGGGCGAGATCAACGCCTCCTCCAAGAAGATCGCCGATATCATCACGGCCATTGACGAGATCGCCTTCCAGACCAATCTGCTGGCCCTGAATGCGGCCGTGGAAGCGGCCCGGGCCGGCGAACAAGGCCGCGGCTTCGCGGTCGTCGCCGGCGAGGTCCGCAACCTGGCCCAGCGCAGTGCCGCGGCCGCCAAGGAGATCAAGGGCTTGATCCAGGACTCGGTCGGCAAGGTCGAGGCCGGCAGCAACCTGGTCAACCAATCCGGCCAGACGCTGGAGGAGATCGTCTCCTCGGTGAAGCGCGTCACGGACATCGTCTCGGAGATCGCCGCGGCCTCGCGCGAGCAGGCCGGTGGGATCGAGCAGGTCAACAAGGCCGTGACCCAGATGGACCAGGTGACGCAGGCCAACGCTTCCCAGACGGAAGAGCTCTCCAGCACGGCCGAATCGCTTTCCGCCCAGGCCGCGCAGCTCCAGCAACTGGTGGCCCAGTTCAACCTGGTGAAGAAGCAGGGGGTGGCAAGGTCGGCGGCTCCGGTCCGAGCGGTGGCCACCCCACCGGCGGCCAAGAAGATCGTTGCGCCGGCCAAGAAGAAACCCGTCGCGGCTCCGCCCCGACCCAGCCAACCGGTCGAAGACTTTGCCGAGCCCGAGTTGGTCGGCGCCGGCAGTTCCAAGAACGGCCACAGTGCGCGCGGATTCGAGGAGTTCTGATTCCGCCGATGCGTGATATCTCCCTGAACCGCCGCGGCAGGCACAGGACGGTCTGCCGCGGCGGGACTCTTGCGACACTGCCATGCCCTCCATCTTCGCACCCGTCGAAACGCTCTTGCAGGAAGGTCACCTGGATGGCGTCTACGCAATCAGCGACGCCGAATTCCAGGCCGTACGCAAGCTGATCTACCGTGAGGCCGGCATCGCCCTGAGCGACGCCAAACGGGCCCTGGTCTGCTCGCGGCTGGCGCGCCGGCTGCGGGATTTGGGCCTGGGCAGTCACGGCGAGTACCTGGACTATCTGGCGACCTGCGATCCGCAGGGCGTTGAGCGGCAGTTGATGATCAACGCCCTGACCACCAACAAGACCGATTTCTTCCGCGAGCCGCACCATTTCGCCTTCCTCCGCGAGCATGTCTTTCCGCAGGTTCACCGCAATGCGGCGCTCGGCCGGCCCCGTCGCCTGCGGATCTGGAGCGCCGCCTGTTCCATGGGCGACGAGCCGTACTCGATCGCCATGACGATTCTCGACCACTTTGGCTCGTTGCGCGGCTGGGACATCCGCATTCTGGCCTCAGACGTGAACACGGCCGTTCTGGACACAGCCGAACGGGGGATCTACCCGTTGGAACGTCTGTCGATGCTCGATGAACAGACCCTGCAACGCTTCTTCGTGCGGGGCGAGCGAGGCTGGGCCGACCATTGTCGCGTGCGCCCCGAGCTGCGCCGCCTGGTGACCTTCCGCCACATCAACTTCATGGACGATCCCTGGCCGATTCGCGCGCAGTTCGACGTCATCTTCTGCCGCAACGTCATCATCTACTTCGACCAGGAGACGCAGCGCCGCCTGCTGCCGCGCTTGGCCGAACACCTCCTGCCCGAGGGATACCTGATCCTGGGCCACTCGGAGAACATCCAGTGGCTCGGCGATCACTTCACCCCCTTGGGCAATACCATCTACCAGCGACACCGCAAGTCGGGCCACGTCCAGGCGCCCACCCCGCGCGCCATCCGTCCCTACGGTTCGCTCAACGGACATTTCTCCAACGGGCCGCGGCGTGAGATCGTGGCCGGCGAGTTCTTCGCCACTCGCGAGCCGACGGAAATCTCCACCGTCCTCGGCTCCTGCGTGGCCGCCTGCTTGTTCGATCCCTTGTCCCGAGTGGGGGGAATGACCCATTTCCTCCTGCCGTATCAGGTCCTCGATGATCAGGTGTCAGCACGCTACGGAATTCACGCCTTGGAACTGCTCATCAACGAGATCATGCAGCACGGCGGGGATCGGCGGCGACTGCGCGCCAAGGTCTTCGGCGGCGCCAACGTGCTCAGTTTCCCCAACGCGGCAGAAAGCGTCGGCGCCATGAACGCCCAGTTCATCCGCCACTTCCTCCGCACGGAGCAGATCCCCATTGACGCCGAGTGCCTCGGCGGAAAGGACGCCATCCGGGTGCATTTCTGCTCGCACAACGGCAAGGCGTATGCCAAACGGATCGCCATGAGCGGCAACCTGGTCCACCGCGAGCAACGCTACGCCCATCTGGCGGCGGCTCGGATCCAGAATGAATCGCGACGCAGCGTGACCCTGTTTTGAGGCGCACCATGGAACGCATCAAGAGCCTATCCGAAAACCCCCACAGCCAGGTCGAACGGCCCAGCGGGACTGAACGACCGGCAGGTTCTGGGACCGGCTCTAAGGTCCTGATCGTTGACGACTCGGCCGTGATGCGGCAAGTCCTGGCCGAAATCATACGCAAAGACCCGGACTTGGAGGTTGTTGGCTCCGCAGCCGATCCCTTCATGGCCTGGGAGAAGATCACGAACCTCAAGCCCGACGTGCTCACGTTGGACGTGGAAATGCCGCGCATGGACGGACTCACGTTCCTCGAGAAGCTGATGCGCACCCGGCCCATGCCGGTGGTGATGGTGTCGTCGCTGACCGAGAAGGGCTGTCAGACCACGCTCCGCGCCCTGGAGTTGGGGGCCGTCGACTTCGTCACCAAACCCAAGATCGATGTGGCCCACGGCACGGTGGACCTGGGACCGGAAATCATCGAGAAGGTCAAGGCCGCCGCGCGCGCCCGGCTGCGTGCGCGACGCACGCTCGTGCCCCGGATTCCCGCCGAACCCGGCGCGCTGATCGAAACCACCAACAAGGTGATCTGCATCGGCGCCTCGACCGGCGGCACCGAGGCCCTTGTGGACGTGCTCACGGCCCTGCCCCCCGATGTGCCCGGAATCGTCATCGTCCAACACATGCCCCCCGGCTTCACCCGTTCGTTCGCCCAGCGGCTCGACCAGTGCTGTCGCATCCGGGTCAAAGAGGCCGCGGAGGGGGATCGCATCCTGCCGGGCCATGCCCTGCTGGCCCCCGGCGGACTGCACATGGCTATCATCCGCAGCGGAGCCGTGTACAAGGTCCGCGTGGGCTATGGCGAACTAGTCAACCGGCACCGCCCCTCGGTCGACGTCCTGTTCAACTCGGCCGCCAAGTACGTCGGCGCCAACGCCGTGGGCGTGATCCTCACCGGCATGGGCAACGACGGCGCACGCGGCATGCTCGCCATGCGCCAGGCCGGAGCGCACACCATCGCCGAAGACGAATCGACCTGCGTGGTCTTCGGCATGCCCAAGGAAGCACTCGCCATGGGTGGGGCCGAACGAGCCGTCCCCCTGCACCAGATCGCCGGCCGGATCTTGAATCTGGTTCGCGATCGGGTCCTGGCGTGACCGGCCGCGCGGGTAGACCAAACGCGCCGACAGGCTTATGATTCTGACAGCCTGTTTCCAAGCGATCTCCCGTGGAGGTTCCCATGGCCCTGCTGCCCCACCCCGTCCGTGATTCCATCGCCGACTGCATCGGCAACACCCCCCTGGTCCGTGTGCGGCGTTTGGCCGCTGGCAGTAGCGCCACCGTCTTGGGAAAGATGGAGAACCTGAACCCCCTCTGGAGCATCAAGGATCGTATCGCCAGGGCCATGATCGACGCCGCCGAACGCGATCAGCGGATTGGGCCCAACACGGTCATCGTGGAGCCGACCAGCGGCAATACGGGCATCGGCCTGGCATTCGTCTGCGCCTCGCGCGGCTATCGGCTGATGGTCACCATGCCCGAGAGCATGAGCGTGGAGCGGCGGCGCATGCTCAAGGCACTCGGCGCCGAATTGGTGCTGACCCCGGCCGCAGAGGGTATGCCCGGTGCGGTCCGCAGGGCGGAAGAATTGGTCGCCCAGAATCCTGACTACTACATGCCGCAACAGTTCAACAATCCAGCCAACCCGGAGATCCACCGCCGCACGACGGCCGAGGAGATCTGGCGCGACACGCAGGGGGGAGTGGATATTTTCGTTGCCGGAGTCGGGACCGGCGGGACCATCACCGGCGTAGGCGAGGTCCTCAAATCCCGCAAACCCGGCGTGCGCGTCGTCGCCGTCGAACCGGCCAGTAGTCCGGTCATCTCGCAACGCTTGGCGGGCGAGAACCTCAAGCCGGGCAAACACACGATTCAAGGCATCGGCGCCGGCTTCATTCCCGCCGTGCTGAACATTGGGGTTTTGGACGAAGTGCTTCAGGTTCGCGATGAAGACGCCGCCGAGACTACCCGTCAATTGGCGCGATTGGAAGGCCTGATGTGCGGCATCAGCAGCGGCGCCGCGGCCTGGGCCGCTCTGGAACTGGCCCGGCGCCCCGACAACGCCGGCAAGACGATCGTCGTCGTCTTGCCCGATTTGGGCGAACGCTACCTTTCCATGCGACTCTTCCCCGAGTAGAATAGAGGGTGTCCGCGGGGCGCGAGAGCGACGAACGTCGTTGCTCTCGTCAGGACCAAGAGTTCGATCTAGGGCGACAGTGGATTGCGTGTGGAAGTCGTGTGTGCGGGTGGGGCAAGGCACGACTCGCTCATGGCGGGTCGTGCCTTTCTCGTGCGCACAACCGCTACAATCGTTAAGGCCCGGCACGGTGGACCACCGGTTCTGGTTGGCGGAAGACCGCCCCTGCCGGTCGTCCACAAGGCGCGTTCTCTCGACCTAATCTTCTGCTGGGCAGGCCCCTTGCGCGCAAGGGGCGATGGGGTTTCCCCGCACCGCAGAGAACGTTTTCGCCACGCCATCGCATGCACGGCCGCCAGCCATCCACTGAGAGCCTCCTGCAAGAGATCGCCGCCCTCCAACGGCGTATCGCCGAGTTGGAGGCCTTGCGTCCATTCTCTGCGGCTCATCCCGCCAGCGAAGCGCTGCCCCACCTGGCGGCCATCTTCAACTCCGTCACCGAAGGCCTGATCATCTACGACCTGGACGGCAAGATTGTGGCCGCCAACCCGGCCGCGTGCGCCATGTACGGCTATTGCCAAGAGGAGTTGGTCGGCCTGAACGATGCCGTCGTCACGCACCCCGACTACCGCCATGTCTTCGAAGAGGGCCGAAGTGCGGTCATGGCCGGCCAGTGTTTCCACACCGTCTCCATGGACGTGCGCAAGGACGGCACGGTGTTTCCGGTCGAAGTCCGCGCGTCGCTCCTGCAGTTCATGGGCCAGGCGCACGGGCTGGCAGTCATCCGTGACATCACGCAACGCGTGAACGCCGAGAAAGTCCTTCGCGATAGCGAGGAACGCTATCGCACGTTGATCGAGAACATCGATCTGGGCATCACCCTGATGGACCGCGATCATCGCATTGTCACGGTCAATCGCAAGGTTTCCGAGATGATCGGCCGGCCAGTGCCGGGCCTCCTCGGCCAACCGTGCTACCAGGTCTTCGAGAAATGTGCGACGCTCTGTCCCCATTGCCCCGGCGAGCGCGCCATGCGAACCGGCCTGCCCGCCGAAACAGAGACCACGGGCGTTCGCGACGACGGCACGACCTACGCCGCGCGCGTCCAGGCCTTCCCGGTTCGCGGCAACGATGGCGCCATCAACGGCTTCATCGAGTTGGTCGAGGACATCACCGAACGCAAGCGGACAGAAGAGGAACTCAGGCGTGCCAAGCAGGCGGCCGAGGCGGCCAATTGCGCCAAGAGCGAGTTTCTGGCCAACATGAGCCACGAGATCCGCACGCCCATGACCGCCATTCTTGGATTTGCCGAGATCCTGCACGGCGCTGTGATCACCGCCGAAGCGCGCGAAGCCGCCAGCACGATCAAACGCAACGGCGAGCATCTCCTGGAACTCATCAACAGCATTCTCGACCTCTCCAAGATTGAATCCGGCAGACTGACCTTGGAGCGATCACCCTGCTCGCCGCTGGAAATCGCCTCCGAGGTCGTTTCGCTGATGCGCGTTCCGGCTGACGCCAAACGCCTCGACCTACGGCTGGAGTTCCAAGGAGCTATCCCCGCATCCATCTGCTCCAACGCCATGCGATTGCGGCAAGTCCTCATCAACCTGATCGGCAACGCCATCAAGTTCACCGAAGTCGGTGGCGTGTGGCTCGTCTTGCGTCTGATGCACGAATACCGCCAGCCGCCGCGCATGCAGTTCGACGTGATCGACACGGGCATCGGCATGACCGAACAACAGGTGGCACGGCTCTTCCAGCCTTTCTCGCAAGCCGACACCACCACCAGTCGCCGTTTCGGCGGGACAGGCCTGGGGCTGACGATCAGCAAACGGTTGGCCGAGATGCTGGGAGGCAACATCGTCGTGCAGACCGTGCCTGGCCAGGGCAGCACCTTCAGCCTGACGGTGGATATCGGTTTGCCGCAACCCCTGCACTTGATCGAGCCGCCCGCAGCGACCCTTGCCAATCAACCGCCGGCAGCGCCGGCCTTCGCAGCGCCAGACCACAAGCTGAGTTGTCGCGTCCTCCTGGCCGAGGACGGCCCCGACAACCAGCGATTGATCTCTTTTCTGCTGAAGAAGGCCGGGGCCCAAGTGACTCTGGCCGACAATGGCCAGAAGGCGCTGGATCTGGTCTCCGCTGCGGCCAACACGCAGACACCCTTCGATCTGGTTCTCATGGACATCCAGATGCCGATTCTGGATGGATACGAGGCCACTCGCCGCTTGCGCGCCGCCGGCCATACGTTGCCCATCATTGCTCTGACAGCCCACGCCATGAAAGAGGATCGGCAGAGGTGTCTCGACGCGGGCTGCGACGACTATCTGGCCAAGCCCATCGACCGCCAAGCCCTTCTCCGCCGGGTCGCACAGTACGCCACGCAGAACGCGCCCTGTGCCTGCCGCCCCCCTGACTGAACGGCAGAGGCACGGGAGGCCGCATTCACCCTACTGCTTCCTCGGTCGGAGCCCGCTTTCAAGGCCGTGTCGAAGACGTATGAGAGGCCTGCGGGTTCTCTACCATCTTCCGGTACAGAAACTCGGGCGCAAAGTCGGCGTCATTCTCCCAACAAAGCGTATGGAGAACTTCCGAGACGCGGAATCGTTGGAACGCGTTGACGTCCTGAAGCGGCTCGAACATCGGTCCCCAGAGAGAATCCGCAAGATCCACAACGCCCGCTTCTCCCGTGTTGAAACGGAGACGGATTCGGTAGCCTGCGACGTATTCAGCGCTTACCACCTCCAGCATTTGATCACTCCAAGGGGGACAGCTTGCGCAGTGCAAGCACCTATGATGGTCCCTTCGTCGCCATCGACCACGACCCGATTCTGACCGACGATCGTGTCACAGAGACTACCCCTTCACCTTGAACTTGGCCTTGGGTTTCGGCTTCGCCACCGGCGGATACGGACGGCCCAGCGGGATCGTGCGATCACGATCCACCAGAGTTTGATCGTACACCTCTCCCTCCTGGACCGGCTGCGAGGCCGCCGCCGCAAAGCGCACAATCTTGTCCAGCACCTCGGGCTGTTGCGCGGCCACGTTCTGCTGCTCTTCCACGTCGGTCCGCAGGTCGTACAACTCCCACTCGGCCTTGCCCCGCGGTTTCACCCCCTTCCAATCGCCCCACCGCACCGCCACCTGGCCCATGTACTCCCAGTACAAGTAACCGTGCGCCACCTGCCGGACCTTGCTCGCCTTGGGCCCCAGCAATTCGGGCACGATCGAGATCCCATCGAGCCCCGCCGGACACGGCGCGCCTGCCACCTCGGCCAACGTCGGCATGATGTCCGGGAAATAGCCCAGATAGTTGCTCACGCGGCTGGGCTGGATCTTGCCCGGCCAGCGCACGATGAACGGAATCCGCAGCCCGCCTTCGTACAGGTTTCCCTTGCCGCCGCGAAACCGTTTGCCGGTCTTGGGATCCACATTGGGGCCAAAGAAGCCCGCCGGATGGTCCTTGTCGGCAAAGTACTCATTCCCGCCGTTGTCGCCCGAGAGGATCACGATCGTGTTTTCGTCTAACCCCAACTGCTTGAGCAAAGCCAGGATCTCGCCCGCCTGCCGATCGACCAGGTTGACCATCGCCGCATAGATCTTGGCGTTCTCGCTGTTCTTGTCCCCGGCCAGCCAGGGCTTGTCCTTGTAGAGTTGCCACGAGGGATCGTCAGCCGGAATGCCCCATTGGCCGTGCGGCGGGGTCCAGGGGCAATACAGGAAGAAGGGCCGGTCCTTGTTCTCCACCAGGAACTTTTTGGCCTCCTCCAGGATCCGATACTGGCTGAAGGTCTGGCCTTCGCGGCTGTTGCCCGTATTGCCCGCCAACGGCACCTCCTGACTATTGCGAATCAGATAGGTGGGAAAGAACGTGTGCGCGTGAACCTGGTCGTAGTAGCCGAAGAAGACGTCGAAGCCGTGGGTTTCGGGCACGCCCGAAGTGCCCCGACCGCCGCAGCCCCACTTGCCAAACCCGCCGCACGCGTAGCCGGCCTGCTTCAGCAGTGACGCCACCGTCACCTCGCCGGCCCGGATCGGCTCCCAGCCGCCATTGGTCCGCATCGAGGTGTGACCCGAGTGCTTGCCGGTCATCAAGCACGTCCGAGTCGGAGCGCACACGCAGTTGCCAGCCTGAAACTGGGTGAACCGAATCCCTTCGGCCGCCATGCGGTCGAAGGTCGGGGTCTTCATCTCCGCATGCCCCATGCACGACAACTCGTAGTATCCCAACTCGTCGATGATGAAGTAGACGATGTTCGGCTTGCGCGCCGGCTCGTCGGCTCGGCTCGCCGGCGACAACCCCAGGCCAACGCCCAACAGCATCCCCAAGACAGCGTGACGAAAAACGTTACGGATCATCGGCTGGCTCCAAGAACAGGGAGGACTCGCAGGAACAGTGAACGACGACTGCATGACTTTGTCCGAGGGTCCACAATCACGCCCATCCTACTCCAGTCCAAGGACGGTTGCCACCGCCATCGGGCAATTCACGCCCCCACCGCCCCGCACGCCTTGGAAAAACGACCCCCTGGCCGTAGACTATTCGGGAACCGCTCCCCGGGGCCGGTCCTGGCTCTGGCCGACCGGCTCCGGCAGTGGGGGGAATCCGTGCGTCCAATGGCATAGGCGAAGCTCGCAGCCCCCTCCCAATCGGCTTCACAGGGAACCAACCATGGCCGAGGAAACCACACAAGGGACGCAATCGCAGACACGCGGCCCCTCAGGCCCGCTGCATCAGCCCTATCTGGACGACGCGGCGACCGTTCCCGAGTTCACCCTGCGTGCCGTGCTCGTGGGCGCGGTGCTGGGCATCATCTTCGGCGCGTCGTCGCTGTACCTGGTTCTCAAGGTGGGCATGACCATCTCGGCCTCGATCCCCGTGGCCGTGCTCTCGATCACGCTCTTCCGGGCCCTGTCGCGCGCCTTCGGCCTGCGCCGCGCGACGATCCTCGAAAACAACATCGTTCAGACCACTGGCAGCGCCGGCGAGTCGATCGCCTTCGGCGTGGGAGTGACCATGCCCGTCACCCTGCTGCTGGGCTTCGACATGCACATCGGCCAGGTGATGATCGTTTCGGTGCTCGGCGGGCTGCTGGGAATCCTGATGATGATTCCCCTGCGGCGTGCCTTCATCGTCAAGCAGCACGGCACGCTCCGCTACCCCGAAGGCACGGCTTGCGCCGATGTATTGATTGTCGGGGAACAAGGCGGCACCAGCGCCAAGATGGTCTTCGTGGGTTTCGGCATCGCCTTCGTCTACAAGTTCCTGATGCAGGCCCTGGGCCTGTGGAAGGACGTGGCCGCCTGCACGCTCCGCTGGTTCCAGAAGGCCGAAATCAGCCTGGAAGCCGATCCGGCCTTGCTGGGCGTGGGCTACATCATCGGCACGCGCATCTCTTCCATCATGGTGGCCGGCGGCGTTTTGGCCTACCTGGTCCTCATGCCCGCCATCACCTTCTTCGGCGGAGAGCTGACCAGTCCCCTCTATCCGGCCGAAAAACTCATCCGCGACATGTCGCCCACGGAACTCCGCAACTCCTACGTCCTGTATATCGGGGCCGGAGCCGTGGCGGCCGGCGGCATTATCAGCCTGATCCAGGCCCTGCCGCTCATCGCCGGATCGCTGGCCTCCGGCCTGCGCGATCTGCGCGCCAGCCGCATGGCCGGCAGCCAGGCCGTAGTGGCGCGCACCGATCGCGACATGTCCTTGTCCGTGGTGGGCGTGGGTTCCTTGCTGCTGGTGCTGGCCATCTGGATCACGCTCCCGCTGGGAAGTCCCTTCAGTTGGATCAGCCTGTTGGCGGCCTTGCTGATCGTGCTCTTCGGCTTCCTGTTCGTGACCGTTTCGTCACGGTTGACCGGCGAGATCGGTTCGTCCTCCAACCCCATCTCGGGCATGACCGTGGCCACACTGCTGCTGACGTGCCTGATCTTCCTCGTCCTGGGCTGGACCGCGGCCCCTTATCGCTTGATGGCCCTCTCCGTAGCGGCCATCGTCTGCATCGCCTCGTCCAATGGCGGAACCACCTCCCAGGATCTCAAGACGGGTTACCTGGTAGGGGCCACGCCCAAGTACCAGCAGTGGGCAATCCTCGCGGGCTCGATTTCTTCGGCCCTGGTGATCGGCCTGGTCCTGGTCCTCTTGAACCAGGCCAGCACAGTCTACACGGCCAAGAACCTGCCCTCGCTTCCGCACGCCCTCGACGTCCGGCAACTCGAACGCGTCGAGCAGGCCCCCGGCGACCCGCAACCGTATCACGTCTGGCAAGCGCCGGCCGGAAACGAGCACGGCGTGCTGCCGGGCAAGTACCTGGTCGACGACGCGGGCCAGGTTCGCTACTACGTCGATCCGGGCATCAACGGCAGCGTCCACCAGCGCGACAATGGCACGCCCGTGCAGAAGTACGACGCGCCTAAGACGCGCCTCATGTCCCTGATCATCGACGGCATCTTGCAGCAAAAACTGCCCTGGGCCCTGGTGCTGCTGGGTGTGTTCATCGCCGTGGTGCTGGAGTTGAGCGGCGTTCCTTCGCTGCCCTTCGCCGTGGGCGTGTATCTGCCCTTGTCGTCTTCGACGCCGATCTTCGTCGGCGGCCTGGTCCGCTGGGCCGTCGACCGGTGGAACCGCCGCGGCGATCCGGCCGGCGCCTCCGCCTCCGACTCGGACATGAGTTCCGGCGTGCTGTTCTCCACCGGCTATATCGCCGGCGGGGCGATTGGCGGCGTACTGTTCGGCTTCCTCTCGTTCAGCGATACAATCACCCAGGCCCTCAGCCGCGTGGGAAGCGGCCTGCCTTTCGCACGCTACGACTCGCCGGCGGCCATCACCTTCGGCCTGCTGGTCGTGACGTTGCTGCTGGTGGGCACTCGTCGGGCCGTAAGCTCTCCAAGGACAACAACGCCATGAAGCTATGCGTCATCTCGTGTATCGTACTGCTCGCCTTCCCGCTCGCTGGCCTGCATGCCGATGAAGGCATGTGGCTGTTCAACAATCCACCGGCCAGGCTCCTCCAAGAACGTTACGGCTTCCAGGCCACGCCGCAATGGATGCAGCACGTGCAACGCGCCTCCGTGCGGTTCAACAGCGGCGGGTCCGGATCGCTGGTCTCGTCGCGCGGGCTGGTGATGACCAATCACCACGTCGGGGCCGACGCCCTGCAGAAACTCAGCACGCCCCAGCGCGATCTGCTCAAGCAGGGCTTCTACGCCAAACGCCCAGAAGAAGAGCTGCCGTGCGTGGACCTGGAACTCAACGTCCTGATGAGCATTGAGGACGTGACCGAACGGGTGAACGCCGCAGTACCGTCCGGCGCCGAGCCGGCCGAGGCTTTCAAGGCGCGCCGTGCGGCCATGAACACCCTCGAGCAAGAGTCGCTCCAGCAGACCGGCTTGCGGAGCGACGTGGTCACGCTCTACCAGGGCGGCCGTTACCACCTCTACCGCTACAAGAAGTACACCGATGTCCGCCTGGTCTTCGCCCCCGAACAGGCAATCGCTTTCTTCGGCGGCGACCCGGACAACTTCGAGTATCCGCGCTATGACCTGGATGTGTGCTTCTTTCGCGCCTACGAAGACGGCAAGCCGGCTGCCATCCAGGACTTCCTCGCCTGGAGCCGGAAAGGTGTTCAACAGGACGAACTGGTGTTCGTTTCCGGTCATCCGGGCCGCACCGACCGGCTGAACACCGTGGCCCATTTGGAGTTCCTCCGCGACCGTTCGTATCCGTACACCCTCAACAAGATCCGGCGGCGCGAGGTTCTTCTGCGGACCTACAGCGAGCGCGGGCTGGAGAACGCGCGCCGCGCCCAGGACGAACTATTCGGCTATCAGAACACGCGCAAGGCGCGTCTCGGAGGACTGGCCGGCTTGCAAGATCCTGTGATCCTGGGGGCCAAGCAAGCCGCCGAGGCCAAGCTCCGCGCCGCCGTGTCGGCCAATCCCGCCCTGCGCGACAAATATGGCGACGCCTGGGACCAGGTGGCGGCGGCCCTCGAACACATGCGCGACATCCATTATCGCCACGACCTGCTGGAACACTCCGGCGCGTTCAATACCGACTTGTTCGGCATCGCTCGCACCTTGTTCCGCATGGCCGACGAGACAGCCAAGCCAAACGCCGATCGGCTGCGCGAGTACCGCGAATCCCACTTGGAATCGTTGAAACAGATCCTCTTCTCCGAGGCGCCGATCTACAAGGATCTGGAGACGGTCAAGCTGGCCGATTCGCTGAGCATGTTCATGGAAATGGCCGGGGCCGACAACGCGCTGGTCCGCCGCGTGCTGGACGGCAAGTCGCCCGCGCAGCGCGCCGCCGAACTGATCGCCGGCACGCGGCTGGAGGACGTGGCCCAGCGCAAGCAACTGGCCCAGGGCGGGCCGGCGGCGATCCAGGCCTGCCGCGACCCGATGATCGAGTTGGTCCGGCTAGTCGACGCCCCGGCGCGCAAACTCCGCCAGACCTTCGAGCAGCGCTGCGAGGAGCCCTTGCGCCAGGCGTATGCGAAGATCGCCAACGCGCGCTTCGCCCTGCTGGGCACCGACACCTATCCCGACGCCACGTTCACCCTGCGCCTGGCCTTCGGCACGGTCTGCGGCTACGAGGAAGCCGGCCAGCGCCTGCCCCCCTGGACCACGATCGGCGGGGCCTTCGAACACGCTCACAAGCACGGCTCGCGCGAGCCCTTCGCCCTGCCCGAGTCCTGGCTCCGCAACCAATCCCGGCTCGATCCGGCCACGCCCTTCAACTTCCTCTCGACGGCCGACATCATCGGCGGCAACTCCGGCAGCCCGGTCGTCAACCGCAACGCCGAGGTGGTGGGCCTGATCTTCGACGGCAACCTGCAGTCGCTGGTCCTGGGCTTCACCTACACGCAGCACCAGGCCCGAGCCTTGTCGGTGGACTGTCGCGCCATCGTCGAGGCCTTGCGCGAGGTTTACGGCGCGCAGGCGCTGCTCGATGAATTGGGCCCATGAGCGGAAGCACGCCGCCTACGGCCGCACATTCCGCGCGCCAAACGTGGCCCCATACCGCTGCGCCAATTCGGCATGCCCGAAGCCGTAAGCGTCGCGCAATGCCTCTTCGCTGTCCATGCCTTCCTTCACGTTGTCGATCAGCTTGCGGTACTTCTTGGGGTCGATCCGCAGCAACACATCGACAATGCTCGAAGCCGCCCCGTACTGATAGCGTTCCAAGCGAATGTTATCGGCGAAGAACGTGCCGCCCAATGTTCCGGTCTGGCGGATGCGCTCCACTGCCTCGCCCTGCCGGCGGCGGACCTCGTCGTTCAGCTTGCCGACCACGGCCTGCGCGACCCATTCGGCGATTCCCTCGTTGATCCAGGGCACGACGTGCAGTGTCGTCTTGTAGCGGTGCACAAAACCGTGAGCCGTCTCGTGTACCAGGACCACGGCAAAGAAACTCTCACTGTTGCCCTTGTAGCCGGCAATCAATACCCGGCCGTTGCTGCTGGAATGGCACAGCGCCTGGGCCCCCTCCGACTCCGTGAACTTCATCACGTCGCGCTCGTAGCGGTGGAAGTCGGCCGGATTCTGAAAGGCCACCACCACGCACTTGCCGCGCCAGATGTTCTTCCCTTGCGGAACGTCGAAGGCGTGCGTGAGCTTCTCGTACATCGCGTCCAGGTACTTCACGTACACGCCTACCGTCTTCAACGACATGTCGGTGTAGAACAGGAAGTACTTCGTCTCCAGCAACTGCATGGGCAGGTTCATCTTTTCCGGCAGCTTCTGCAGGAAGTCCTTCTCTTCGGCCAAGTACTTGGCCTGGTCTTCCGGCGAAATCTCCTTCCAGAAACGCCCCTTCTTGCTCCGCACCCGCTCCTCAATCGCGGCTTCCCGCTGCAGACGCGCCTGGCGTTTCTCGGGATTGTGCGCCAGCTCGCGCGTCTTCTTATCGAAGCTCACGTCCAGCGGCTTCCCGTCCAGGAAGATCTCGTCGATCGATTGCGCCCCGAGGGTCTGTTGCCGCGGAGGATCGTGCGGCGTGATCGTCATCGCCCGGATGGCCCCCGGCACGCTGCCCGGCCGGATCTTCTCCACCTTCGCGTCGCCCCAGCTCTGGCCGTTGGTCAGGCGCACGTCCACTGTCGCGCCGACCAGCGATTGCAGGTCTGGAACCGCATCGGCCGCCTGAGTGGCGGAGGAAAGCTGGGCCGCAATGGCAAACGCCAGGGCAGCCAGTACGTTGACCGAGCATAGGAGGTGGTTCGCTGTCATACGCGTTGAGTCCTGTTCGCCCAGTTCCTGGTCGGCAATGCGAGTCGGGATCAAGATATCCGATCCCCAACCCCCGCTCAAGAGCCGGTCGCTCTGAAGGTCCTGCGAAGAAGCAGCCTGCCGATGTCACAAGCCTGACCCGACCCTGTATTAGAGGTGAAGCCAATTCCCCTCCATAACCCGTACCAAGGAGTTCCTGCCATGAAGACCGGTCACTTTGCCGCGCTAGCCCTGAACATCGTCCTCGTGATCGCCAACACGGCTGGCGCCCAGCAGTTCGGCGTGGAAAACACGGACCAGAGCGTCGTCAGCTCGGCTGCCAACTCGCAGCAAACCGTAGTCACCAAGACGGACATCGACCCGAACGGAGCCACTGCGGGCGAGGAGAACGGGTCGGAGGCGGACCATTGGCGCTGGTACCGTCACTACCACTACTATCGCTACTACCGGCCCGTGGTCTACTACTACTATCCGACGGTCACCTGGCGGCCCTATGTGGTCTACTGGGATGGCGTCAGCAAGGATCAGTCGAATTCCACCGATTCTGGCGACAAGGTGACCGATAGCGTCGGCCGGCCCCAACAATGACAGGACAGGAGAGGGGGGGGCGGTCGTCCCAACATCGCCCCCTTTTCGTCAGAAGGATCGGCTCCCAGCCCCCCTTACCTCTCTGTCAATCGAGGGGCCTTGACGTCCCCGACTGAAAGGACCTAGCTTTAAGGATAAGCGACGCGAGATCCGTACCTGATCCACAGAAGAAACCACCCGCAAGGGTAGCTGGGGTGCATCATGAGTCGCGTGCATAAGGCGTGGTGCCAACTGCTTTTTGCCGGCTGTCTGGGCACGTTCCTGGCCGCCGCCGTTTCGCCTACTTGGGCCCAGCAGTCCGGGTCCACGGGCACGGGCCAAGGAATGATCTTCGGCCAGGAGCCGACGACTCCCACGACCACGATTCCCGCCTTCGGCCAGGAGCCCACGGCGACCAAACCCCAGGATCTGCGCCAGACCAATCCGGACTTCCTGGTGCGCGTCGACGTGAACCGCGCTTCGCGATCCTATCGCGAAGGGGATACGCTGTCGATCACCGTCGCCAGCGAAGCAGACGCCTACGTGTATGTGCTCTACAGGCAGGCCGACGGGCAGATCTTCCAGGTCTTTCCCAACAACACCCGGCCGAACAACCGCTTGCGCGCTCGCCAGGCCGAGCAGATCCCAGGCTCCGATGACCTGTTCCGCTGGGTCGTCGGCGCGCCGTTCGGCAAAGAGACGATCAAGGTCCTGGCCTCCAAGGAGCCGCTGACCGAGCTTTCCGATCCCACCATGCGAGCCAAGTTCTTCAATCCCTTGGCCAGCAGCTCGCTGAAAGGCATCCAACTCGAGTTGGGCAAGGCCTCGCAGACCTGGGCCGAGGACTGCGTCGAGATCACCACCTATGCCGCTTCCGATCCCCAAGAGCAATCCGCGGGGCGCCGCGTCGGGTTGTTTGTCGGCGTGGGCCAATACGAGTACATCTCGCGCACCCAGACCGACGCCGACGGCAAGAAATCGACCGTCTATCAGCCCAATCACCGCGACGCGCGCATGCTCTCCGGCGTGATGCAGGAAGTCGGCCAACTCGGCGCGGTGCGACTGTTGACCAACGACCAGGCCACGCGCACCAATGTGGAACAGGCCATTACCCAGTGGCTGCCTTCCGCCACGCAATCGGGCGATACCGTGTTCATCTTCTTCTCCGGCATGGCCATGCCTATCTCCCAGGCCGCCGGCGTGCAGGCCTCGGGCGTGGTCCTGCCCTTGCACGAATTCATGATGGCCAGCACCGTCGAGAGCCTGCAGAAGGCGCGCAGCGAAGGCAAGCTCTCCGACAGCAAGGCCTCGCAATTGGCCTATGCCGAGCAACTGATGCAGCGCAACGGATCGGGCGACCGGGGCAAGCTGGCCGTCGTGCGCCAGTGGGGCATCACCGACGACCTGTTCGCCCATTGGCTGCAATCCCTGGCCGGTCGGCAGGTGGTCGTCATCCTGGACGCCCCGCAGGCCAGCGCCTTCGGCAGCCAACTGCAGAACTCCAACCCCTTGTCCGCCGGCGTGTCACGCCTCGGACAACTGGGACAGCGCGAAATCGCCCTGCTGGGCGCCTGCGGCGAATCGTTGTTCGACGTGCAACGCGACGCCCAGGGCCTGAGCCTGATGACCGAACTGCTGATCCAAAGCCTCCAATCGGCCAGCGGTCCGCTGAGCCTGGGCGAAGCCCATCAGATCCTGGAGACCAACACGCAGCAACGTCTGGCGCAGGCCGGCAAGAATTCGGCCGTGTATCGGCCCTACCTGCTGAACAACTGCACGCGGAAAGTGTTCCTGAAACCGTAGCTTCCCATCGTCCCCTGTGTGGAGATTCGCGGCGATGAAGACACCTTTCCCTATCGGCGCAATGCTGAGCCTGGGGGCGATGTTGCTGGCCACGACGGCGTCCAGGGCCCAGTCGGGCAGCCAGCAAGGCCAGTCGCTGCCGGCCTTCGGAACGCTGCCCAGCCAGACGCAGTCCGGCGGCAATACCACCACCGGTGCCACAAGCACCAGCGCCGGTACCGGCAGCGCGTTCGGCCAGGTGCCCTGGCTCTCCGGCCAATTGGCTGTGCCCTCCTTCGCGGGCTCGGTGTTGCTCAACGATCGCCCCCCCTTCTTCGCCGGCGTGAAGGTGAACCATAGCGACCTGGCATACCGCGAAGGCGAAACCCTCTCCGTGCAGTTCACGGCCGAGCGCGACGCCTATCTCTACCTGATCTACCACCAGGCCGACGGCAAGAGCTATCTCCTCTTCCCCAACGAAGCGCATATCGCCAATTTCGTGTCCGGTGGCAAGTGGGCCTCCGTGCCGGAGCCCGGGCAAGCTTTCCGTTTCCGCATCAGTACCCCCTTCGGCACCGAGGTGCTGCAGGTCCTGGCGACGGTGCAACCCACGGCGGAACTCGATACGCTGGTGAAGAAGTCGGGCCAGGCGGCCCTGATCCCCAGCGACCTGTTCGGCACCCTGCAGCAACGGCTCGCGCAGGACCTGAACTCGTGGACCGAACACCGCGTGCCCATCCGCACCTCGGCCGGCAGCGGCGCCATGGCCTCGTCGTCAGGTTCGTCGGGCAGTTCCACTTCGTCGGCGCGCAAGGGGGCGCGCGTGGGGTTGTTCATCGGCATCAACAAGTTCCAGACCAGCGAAGACAAAGGCGAAGGGGGCAACGCGCGCTTCCGCCTGGGCGCGGAGATCATGGCCCAAACCATGCTCCAGCGCGGCGGCCTGGACCCGCAGCGCTGCAAGACGCTCATCGGCGAGCAGGCCACGCGCGCCAATATCGAAGCGGCCATCACGCGCTGGTTGCCCAGCGTGACCCAACCCGGCGACACGGTGTTCCTCTTCTACGCCGGGCACGGGGGATTGGTCAAGAACCTCGACGGCACCAAGCCGGACGGCAAAGACGGCGTGCTCACCACCTACAACAATTCCTTCCAATCGCAGAAGCTGTCGGAAGATGCCTGGGACGAAGAGGCACGCAAGAGCTGGATCTCCGACAGCGCCCTGGCACGCTGGCTGCAGGAACTGCCCGGTCGGCAGATCGCCGTGATGATCTCCAGTTGCCACGCCGGATCGATGATCGACAGCAAGCTGCTGGCCAAGTTCGGCTCGCGTGAAGCGACGCGCGTCAAAGGCATCTCCGAAGTGAACACGGCCGTCCTGGTCTCCTGCCTGCCGGACGAACAAACCCTGTCCAATCCGAAGAAACCGGTCTGGCTGGCTCAATACCTGGTCGACGCCATGACCCGCCTGCCCGCTCCGGTGACTTTGCAGCGGGCGTTTGAATACTATCGCGAACAGCATCGGCAGCGGATGGTCGAAGAGGGAGACAAGGGCTTCCACGAGCCGTTGCTCACCGACACGGCGCTGCTGCCGATCACCCTGGTGCCATAGCCCATACTCCTCTCTCCCGCATGCGGGAGAGAGGCAGGGGGTGAGGGCTCTCCAAACCGGAAACCGAAATGCGAAGAGCGGAACAGGCCAGAACCAAGAACAACGTATCCACTTCATCGTTCCCTGGTCCAGCGGCTGCGGTCCCTGGACCATCCACACAACCATCCAACCGGAACAACGCGCAAGCGGAGGACTCCCATATGAAATCCACACAGCGCTTCTTTCTCGCCGCAGCCTGCGTGCTGGGCGCCTGCTGCTGGGGCGCCGCACTTCGCGCGGCCGACGCCGATGCCGCCAAGCAGGGCCGGCAATGGGCCTTGTTGATCGGTGTGGAGAAGTATCACCGCGTGCCCCCCTTGGTCCACACGATCAACGACGTGCGGCAGTTGGGCAACACGCTCCGCACGCGCGACGGTTATCCCGAAGACTGCATCCTGGAGATGCTCGAAACCGCCCCCAACCCCCGCTTCCAACCGCTCAAGGCCAGCATCGAGGCCGAACTGCCCACCTTTCTCAAGCAGCCCGGCCCCGAGGATACAATCCTGGTGTACTTCACCGGCCACGGCTTCCGCGATGCCAACGGCAAGATGTACCTGGCGCCCCTGGACTGCAACCCCGACGACCTAGTGAAGACGGGCATCGCCGTGGAATGGTTCCGCCAGCAGATCGCCGACTGCAAGGCCAAGTTCAAGCTGCTGATCCTGGACTCCTGCCACGCCGGGTCGGAAAAGGGCGAAGGCGACGAGAAGAGCCTGGTGGCCAAGGACCTCGGCGAGCCCTTCAAGGACATCGAAGGGGTGGTCACCCTGGCCAGTTCCACGGCCAAGGAGAAAAGCCAGATTTGGGAGCAGAAGCAGCAATCACTCTTCAGCTATTGGCTCAACCAGGCCCTGCGCGGCCACGCCGACGAGAATAGCGACGGCAAAATCGATATCGACGAACTGTACAAGTACGTCTATCGCAACGTGACGCGCACGGCCAAGGCCCGGCATCCCCTGCCGCAAACGCCGGTTCGCATCGTGCGCAGCGGCACGCCCGACGTGCCCACAGTGGCCAGTCTCCGGCCGCTGACCCTGAGACAAGTCATCACCGACACGGCCGAGCAACTGGCCGACGCCGTGGAAGAGCGCAAGCTGAACAAGGTCGGCGTACTGGAGTTCATCAACGACACCAAGCTGGGCGAACTGCTGGGGGCCGATTTCGGACTGCTGGGGCGCTACTGTGCCGAAGAGTTGGAACGCCGCCTCACCGACCAGGGCGAGGGCAAGTTCAGCGTCGTCGATCGCCGCCGACTGCAAACCGTGCTCAAGGAACAGGGCTTCAAGCTGGACGACGTAGGCTCGTCTGAGGCCCTGAAGCAGCTTTCCACCAAGGCCGACGGCATGCCGGTCATCGCCCTGGGTACGCTCCGCAATCGGGCCGGACGCACGGTCAACATCCAGTGCAAGCTGGTCCGCACCGATAGCGACGACCTGGCCGGCTCGGCCGGCGGCGCCGCCGTGCTGAACGAGTCGGAATGGGCCATGCTCGGCCGTAGTGCAGCACTGACGGCTCAAGACCTCCGTCCCGAGGTCACCCGGCCCGGCCAGAAGCCCGTTTCCCGTGAACAACAATTGATCAAGAAACTGGACGAGAAGTCGGAAGGCGCCCATCCCTTGCTGGACCCCAACTTTTCCTTCCCGGTGAAGATCATGGTAAGCGGCAAGGAACGCAAAGGCGCCTTCCGCGGCAACGATTACTTCGTCTCCCTGCGCAAAGGCGAAGTCTACGAAATCTGGATTGAAAACCGCACCAAGCAGACCGTCATGATGCGCCTCCTGGTCGACGGCCTGAATACCTTGCCCGAAAAGGAGACCACCAAGGGCGTACAGTCCGTGGTGATCGGCAAGCGCGTGAACCTGGACGAAGCCAAGGCCTGGGAACTGGATCCCGAATACGCCACGCTCTACGCCGTGCGCGGCTTCGTGACCGAACTCGGCCCGCAAGGCAAGCTCCGCGAGTTCGTGGTCGTCGACGCCGACCAATCGCTGGCCGCCCGGCAGAAGTTCACCGATCAGATCGGCCTGATTACGGCCGCCTTCTATGCCCCGGCCACGGGCTCGCGTGGAATCGGAACCGGGCTGGGCAAGGAACGCAACGAAGAGATCCTCAAAGCCAAGGAATCCCGTTGTGGCAACCTTCTGGCCGTAGTCCACATCCGCTATGTCGACGCCGACGTGGGCGAGCGGTAAGGTGCTTTCATGGAAGGCAGCTCGCCCGACTGCGGAATCCACGTGGAACTGTCCTTTCCTGATGAGCCCGAAGTGGGACGTATCGCCGGGATCGTCAGACGCTCTGGCCGTCGACTGGTCGTCTCGGCAAGCGGGCCCGGGTATTGGTTTGACCGGCGCTACGTTCCCTTTCGTGGCCGGCGCTGGCTGCAGTATCTCCTGACCCCGCTCGCCGCCCCCTTGGGTGTGCTCTTCTCCCAGCGCGATCTCTGCTGGTCCGGCATGGAGACCGACACACCGTGCCTGCACCTCAGGCCGCTGGTGCCTCCGGATTTCTGGCTGAATGTCCATTTCCGAAGCCACGAGGAGGCCGACCAGACGGCTTCGCTGGTCGCAAGCCTGTTCGGCGCACCGCCAGGCGACTGAGCGCACACGGCGACCGCCGCCCCTTCTTTTGGGTTGCCGGTGGCACACGCGATTTGCCGATTGGCCCTCAGATGAGTCATGCCCGCGCGCGACCAGTTCGATCCCGGTTCCACCCCCGCAAACGCCACCCTTGAGTTGCAGCCCTTTTCTGAAGATCAATGAACTGACTTTACCGCTCTTGCCGAAAACACTATTGACTGTCTGTCGCCGTTGCCGGTCCTGCGGCCGGCTGGCTTGATTTTCGCGCGTCAGGCGCATAGGATTGCCTGACCTTTGAGGGCAAAGCACATGGCTGGCCGTTCTCGCCGATCGCTGGGCTGTCGTCTGTGCCGCTGTTGTTGTCCGGCCTGAAGCCGGACGTTCTTGCCGCTTTGCCTTCTTCGCAATCTGTTTGCCGCCTGCCTCAATTCGTTTGCACGCCGCGCCCGCGGCCTGGAGTGTTTGCGATGGCCACCGATTTCCGCCTCAAAGAACAATTGCCCGATCTGACCGAGGAACTGGTTCAAACCTACACCGAGGTCAGCACGATCAACCACCTCGGCCACTGCCCCCTGCCCAACTACGAGACGATCATCGAGGCCACCGAGGATCTCAAGGAAGTTTTGTACCCGGGCTATCGCCGCCGCGACCATCTGCACATGGGCAACGTGGGATATCACGTGGGCGACCTGATCGATCGCCTGCACGACACGCTCATGCTGCAAATCGCGCGTGCCCTGTGCCACGAGGCGGGCAAGAACCGCTCCTGCAATCCACAGCAGCGGCACGATTTCGAAGCCCTGGGCCAGGCGCGCGCGGTCGCCTTCCTCCGCCAACTGCCTGAATTGCGCCGCACCCTGGCCCTGGATGTCGAGGCCTCGTTTGCCGGCGACCCGGCCTGCAAGTCCCTGGATGAAGTGATCTTCTGCTACCCGGGCCTGGAGGCCGTCACGGTCTACCGCCTGGCGCACCTGCTGCACCAGTTGGAAGTCCCGCTCATTCCGCGCATGATGACCGAATGGGCGCACGGCCGCACTGGCATCGACATCCATCCCGGCGCGACCATCGGCCGGCATTTCTTCATCGATCACGGCACCGGTGTGGTGATCGGCGAGACGTGCGTGATCGGCGAGTGGGTCAAGCTGTATCAGGGCGTTACCTTGGGAGCCCTCAGCTTCCCCACCGACGGCGAAGGGAACCTGGTGCGCGGCCTGAAACGGCATCCGACCATCGATGACCGCGTGGTGATCTATGCCAACGCCACGGTGCTCGGCGGCGAGACCGTGATCGGCCACGACTCGGTGATCGGCTCCAACGTGTGGATCACGCGGAGCGTGGACCCGCACACCACGGTCCTGCTGGAAAAGCCCAACCTGCGCATCCGCGGCGGCCAAGGGGACGAATTCCAGCCGGAACTGAAACCGGCCCAACGCTAGCGCGATCGCAAGAACCACGCGGCGGCCAGCACTCCCAACCACGCCAACATGCTGACCGCCGCTCCCCAGGCCAGGCTCATCGGACGATAGCGATACTCCAGGCGGTGCTGGCCGGCAGGCATCCACGCGCCGCGCAGCACGCGATTGGTGCGAAGAACGGGGACCGGCCGAGCACGCGCGCCGCCGGTCTGCACCTCCAGACGCCAGTCGGGATCGAACTGATCCGCCAGCACCACCAGGCCCGGCCGCGACAGGCGCGCCTCGATCACCACACGCTGCGGATCGTACTGCACGATCCGGCAGCTTTCGTCCGGGCCGCTCTCGCCAGGCGTGCGGCCGCCATCCAACGGCACGTCACCCTCCACGATCGCCAAACGCCGCGCTGCCTGAACCGAACCGATCTGCCCCAGCACCTCCCGACTTCGCGCGTTGAGCGATTCGGCGTCAGGACGCCCCAACGGCGGCACGGTCTGCACCTGGTGGACAATCCAGGCCCGAGGCATCGTCGCCGGCAGGGCGCGCACCGCCACGTCGGCCGCGACCGGATCGAGACCTGCGGCTTTCAACGCCTGGTCGGCGGGACTTTCCTCGGAGTCGAGCGCGCGCGGAAGGATGCTGAACTCCACCCCCAAAAGAGCTGCTAGAGACGTCTGGCCCCAACCGGG
This sequence comes from uncultured Planctomycetales bacterium, assembly GCA_937889015.1. GTDB lineage: Bacteria > Planctomycetota > Planctomycetia > Pirellulales > Thermoguttaceae > CALARR01. Next base: position 59,604 of record CALARR010000274.1, read on the forward strand.
CGATACGCCGGAGGACGACTTGGCGAGGTCCGCCTCAGCCGCCCGGATCAGCCAGCGCAGATCGCCCGGCATCAGGGTGCCATAGGTTTCCGCCTGATCGATACCGTAGCTCTGGTGATGCTGCGGCGCAAGGGTGGCCCGGTTCCAGGCCGTGGATTCAGCCAAGCGCGTTTCGCTACCGCTGCGACTCCAGCCGTCAGGCAACCAGAGCCAATGGCGATACGCGCGCGGAGGCACGACCGAGGACGGTTGCTGCAAGCGGATCCAGTCGGCGACCGGTGAAGCCGCGTGCCATAGTCGAGCCGGGGCCGTGACCACCATCCAACCGTTGGCCAGGGCCAAATCCAGGACCAACAACACCAGGCAGACCGATGCCGACCATCGGGCCGGCAGCATTGGACGACCGAGCACGACGGTCAACAGCAGGGCCAGCACCGCGGTGTGCAGCAGGGCCCCCGTCAGGTCGCGCGCCGCACCGGCCGTGTCCAACGGACCGAACAGCGGATCGGGCCCAAGCCCGGCCAGCCATCCGGACCACCAAGGACGGACTATCCATACGGCGCCCGCACCAATCAGACTCAGAGAAGCCAGCGACAGCAATCCCCAGCCGAACCACCCTCGCGCCCCTCGCCCCTCGCCTCCCGCCCCTCGCCTCTTGTCCACCCCCACCAGTCCATCCCAACCGCGCGCCGCCAGCAGGCAGAGCATCAATGAGGCGACCGTCATCCACTTGGCCGGATAGCGAAACTGGACGTAGCCGGGCAGCAGCACGGTGAGCCACCAATAGACGCCGCCTACAGGATCGCCAATCGCCCCTTGCGGCCCAGCCGTCGCCAACAGCCGGTTGACGAGCCATCCCAGCCCATAGACGCCGAAGCTGGCGGCGATCGCCAACAGGGCCATCCACGAAAGCCAGCGATCCAACCCTGGTCCACGCCACAGGCGCAGCCCGCACGTGGCCAGCAGCAGCGGCAACAGGCCCAGATACAGCGAGGGCACCCACACCCGCTCCACGGGCGCGAAGGCGTCGAACCAGCGATGATGGATGGGGAACTGCCGGCCGCCGCAGTTGGGCCACACCAGTTCCGTCAGACGCCACGGCGCGAGGCTGAACTGATAGACCTGATCCAGATGCGGATCGGTGCCCCGGCACAGCAGTCCGTCGCCGATCGGCCGCTCGGCCATTGGCCGCGGCCCGGACGAGGCCAGGGCTTGGGGAACGTCCCACAGCGACCGGGCGCCGCCGCTGACGGCGCGCTCGCTCCGCCACGCGAACTCCCAGGCCGGCAAGACCTGCACCGCCGCCAGCGCCACAGCCAGACAAAAAGGGGTCAGAACTATTTTCAACCCCGAGACAAGAACGGTCAAGGCTCCTCTCTGGCCGACGCCCTGTTCCCCAAAGGCCCAGCGGGCCGCGATCAGCAGCAAGGCATGGTAGGCGGCCTGCGGATCGCCGCCCAGAATCATCATCGCCAAGGCCAAAGCCAGGCCGAGACACGCGGCCCTGCGCCCGGCAAACCAACGCTCGGCGGCCAACAGGACCAGCGGCATCCAGGCCCCGCCTACCAGATACACCACGTTGGCGTATTGATACAACAGGCTGCCACCGAAGGCGTAAGCCAGCGCGCAGATCCCCGCGGCTTCGACACTCGACTGCCAGTGGCGTGCCAAACGATACGCGGACCAGGCCGCCAAGAGCACATGCCCCACCAGGTACAACCGATAGGCCCAGTCAAAACCGCTGGGCAGAAAGAACACCAGCTTGCCCGGGTACCAGACACTGGCCGTGGGGCTGGCGGCCAAGGGAAGGCCCAGGTTGTCGTAGGGGTTCCACAGCGGAATGCGACCCGCCGACCATTCGGCCTGCACAAGCTGGAAGAGCGGATAGTAGAAGTCGGCCGCGTCGCGAAAGGCGGGCAGCTCGTCGCAGAACAGCAAGCCCCGAAACACCCAGGCCAGCAGTCCCAGACACAACAGTCCGACCAGCAGCGGTATGCGACCCACGGCCTCCATGGCGCGGCTCATGGCCTGAAGATGGCAAATGGCTTGCGTGCCAGGCCTGGCTGCAGCAATTCGGGCAGGCTCACGCCGGCATAGTTGATGTAGTACCAATCCGCAGTCAGCAGCTTGGGCTTGCGGAGGATGACCGGAATGCCGGCCAACGACTGCGCCGACCCGACCTGATACGCGGCATTCATCAAGGCCGCCGCCACTTGCGGATCCGAACCCAAGTTCGCCTGGCACCAGGCCAATCCTTCCAGTCCTTGGACGGAACGACCCGCCCCCTTGGTCCACCAGCGGTTCGACTCGTCCAACAACGGCGGCAGAAACCGCGTGCGCAGGGCCTCGCCCAGCTCGCAGCGCAGGTCTTTATCGGGCAGCAGATGATGGGCCCAGATGGCGCTTTCCATCGCCGCGCCGGCCGAAAGATTCTGGCTGCGCGCCAGCCACCACCGCGCGTCACCGCCGGCGGCAGCCGCGTCCTTCGCATCGCCCGTCAGCGCCGCGTACATGCTGGCCGCAGCCAAGGTGCAGCCGATTGTGTACAGATTCTGCTCGGGCGCGAAGATCTTGGTGAGCTTGTCCAGCGGACGCACAGGGCGCGCGCCGTAGTCGTGCAAGCACCAACCCACGCCGATCCCGCCGCCCGGACAACGGAAACTGTCGCGAAATCCCATGTAGGCGCGCAGCGAGCTGAAATAGCGCTGCCGCTGCTCGGCCGGCACATAAGTCACCAGCCGCGCCATGCCGCAGGCGATCTCGCCCCCATCGGCCACATAGCAGGCCTCGCCGCCGTAGCCCATGGCGTAACCGCCGTCGGGCCGCTGCGCGGCAATCATCGCTTCGCCCCAAGCCATGGCCGCGCGAACGTACTCGGGTCGCGAGAAGATCTCCGCCCCCGCCAGCAAGGCACGCACGCCGCGGCTGTCCACAAAGCTGATCCCGCTGAACAGGCCGTCACCGCGCGTCCGTTGCGTGGCCACAAGATGCTCGCACACGCCGGCCAGCACGCCGCGCACATCCAGTCCAATCGCCCCTCGATCGCATACCTGGCCGCCGCAGGCCAGTCGGCATTCGCTTTGAAAATGCTTCCAGTCGAATTGCGCAGGATCGGCCTGCAAAACGACGATCTCGTGCGGCTTGGAGCCAGCCAGTTCCAAGGTCGCCTGGCCGCGTGCCTGAGGTTCACCCCCGGTCAAAGCCCCCAGCGTCGCCGTCAGTTCCACCGCTCCGCGAAAACGGCGCCCAGCGGCCACTCGGGCCACCAACTCCAGCCGCGCACGCGAGTCGACCACCTTGTAACGCGGCTCCAACGACAAGAGCATGGGCCGTGCGATCATCGTCTGCGCCAGCCGAGCCAGGCCTTGCGCGATCTTCGCATCGTTGATCGGCAGACAAGCCGCAGGCAGTCCGCTGACGGCCCAGCGGCTGCCGGCATAGCGTCCCGCCAGGTGTACCCACAAACCCATCACCGGCTCACCGTCGGCCAGAAGCAAAGGCACGCCGCGCGCCACTCTCTGCGACGGAAGGAACACGCCATGCGTGGGCTTGCCCGGCTTCAGCAGCAGATCGAGGTTGTGCTCTCGGACCGTCGGCAGCCACAGCGCCTGGCGCGCCGCGTCGCGCGGCAGTGCGGCGAACACGTCTTGGCCCAGGGCCACCTCCAGCTTCTTCGTGGCACTGCGATCCTTCACGGTCCCGGCATCCACAAACCGCAAGCAGCGGGTCAGCTCGGCCTCGGTCCCCGGCGGCTGCAACGATGAGCCGAAGGCCTTGCGCAGGGCGGCCAACTCGGGGTGAAAGCGGAGGCCCGCCGCCCATTGCTGTGGCTCCACGTCGCTGGCCTGCCAGCGCAGGGCGGCAACTTCATAGCCGTGCGGTCCGGCTCCCACCAGGCTGGCGGGGAAGCCCAACGAGAGCCGAGCGGCTTGCTGGCTGTGAAAGAAGTCGCCGGCCCGGCCGCGCTTCTCGTTGGCATACGAGACGAGGTCCGCGGCCGAGATCTCATAGTCCTGCCAATCGGCCGTCAAAGGCACGATAGCCTTCCACCGCGACTTGTCGCTCTCGTTCAATTCGATGCACAACCAGGACGTGCGCTCGTCGCCGCGTGCGCGGAAGCGCAGCAAGGCCCCATCCGCCTGGCCCGTCAGCGGCACGGTCAGATAGTGATACGACTTCAACTCGGCAATGGCCACTTTCCAGCCAACCTGGCCTGGCTCGCGAACAGGTTCGATCGTGGCTCGTGCTTGATCGCGGCCCACCGTTTCGCCCGCCTCGCCCGTGATCGGAATGGGCGAGGATTGCGGTGCGGCCAGTTGCTTCCGTGTCAGCCAACCGCGCGGCGAGCGATACAGGGGCTCCGTCAGGATCGGCCCGCCCAGGGCCATCAAATGTGCGCCACCGGCCAGAAAACGGTCCAGCGGGTCCAGCCCCGCGGCCGGATACTGGGCCGCGCCGTCCAGCACGAGCAGATCGACCGCCTTGGCGTCCAGACCAGCGGCTTGACACAATTCGTCGGTAGTCGCCACGCGCGCTTCCAGCCCGGCCTGACGCAGGGCGTCGACCAGCGCAGGGCACGCCGCATCGTTGGCCCGCAGGCCCGTCCAAACCAGGACGGTGCCTTCGCTGCGAGCCTTGTCCGCCGCCCAAAGCGCGCCAGGGGCCACAGTCAACAGGAAGAGTGCACCCAGCCAGAGTGCCCGCGCAGATCGGGGAGGTGTGTATCGCATGCCGGCAGTCTAACACGGCCGCGCGGCGGTTGCCAGCGCGACGAGACACGGGGGCATCGCAAACGCTCCCCGATCATTGTGGCGGCGCCGCCGAACCTGCGATCTGGGACGTGGGACCCAACGAATAGATGTCGGCCCGCGCATCGGCAGTGTGCGTGTCCAGGGCCTGTTCCGGGGCCATGTAGTCGCAGGTGCCCATCACCTGGCCGCTGGCCGTGAGCCGATCGCCGTCCGGATCGCCGCCGTCGCCGTCCAACCGAGCCAGGCCCATATCCAGGACCTTGACCGTTCCGTCGCGGTCCAGCAGCAGATTGCCGGGCTTGATGTCGCGGTGCACGATCCCCTTGCCGTGCGCGTATTGCAGTCCGCGTGCCGCCTGGATCATGCACTCCACGGCCTGGGCCACCTCCATCGGACCGTGTTCCTTGACGATGGCCCCCAAGTCCTTGCCGTCCACAAGCTGCATCACCAGGTAGTGCACGCCCTCTTGCTCGCCCGCGTCGTAGGCCGTGACAATGTTGGGGTGATCCAGCTTGGCGGCGGCTTCCACTTCACGGTAGAAACGCTTCACGGCATCAGCGGAACGAAGGGCCGCGACGGAAATCATCTTCACGGCCACCGAGCGTTTCATGTGTCGATGCTCGGCCTTGAGCACCACGCCCATGCCCCCCTGCCCCAGCTTATCCAGTACCCGATACTCGCCAAAGACCAGCCCCTTGGTCTTCCCCTGGCACATCGCTTGCGCCTGATAGCGCGTGAGCTTGCCGGCCTGGACCAGGGCACGAGCCAGCGTCTCGCCATCCTGCGGTTATTGCTGAGGTGGAAGCGATTGCCGGAACGAATCCGCCTCGGCGGCCGAACGCAGCCCGCTTTGCGCCAATTGCTGAATGAACTGTTCCGGGCTGAGGCTCATGCGCTTCGCATCTCACTCAATCTCCGCGACCAAGGGCCAATGGCGTGGAAACCTCTATTATACCTCCCCAACTGGCGGCAGTGCCACTCCGTAAAAGAGGGCCGCCGGCCAGCAACAGGGATTGCGATCGGGTCGCGGCACCGCTCTCCAGCAAATCGCGGCCGCTCAGGTCACGGCGACGTGGGCTCGGCCGGACTGAACTCCGGCAGATCCATGGCCACGCGGAAGCCGCCGCGCGCGTTGCGCGTCCCTGGCCCGGAGGCGAGTCGAAATGCCGAACGGCAGGACTGTGCCGGACTGAACCAGGAGCCGCCGCGCATCACGCACATCGAGCCGATCGTGGGACCGCGCGGATCGCTGGCTGGCGAGTGTTTGTAGTAGTCTGGATTGAACCAATCCGCGCACCACTGCCAGACGTTGCCCTGCATGTCGTGCAGTCCCCAGGCGTTGGGCCGCTTCTGGCCAACCGCATGCGTCGTGCCCTGGGCGTTCTCCGCAAACCAGGCCGACGACGGCAAGTCCGCCACGTCGTCTCCTGCGAACCACCGCGTCGTCGTGCCGGCTCGGCAGGCGTGCTCCCACTCGGCTTCGCTGGGCAGCCGGTAGCTCCGCCCCGCAGCGCGCTCGGCAGGCAGGGCCGACAGGCGCTGACAAAACTCCAAGGCGTCATCCCAGGTGACCATTTCCACCGGATGCCGGCTCGTGTCCTGGCCGCGCACCTGGTGCAGGTTCTCCGCCCGTTCCTGCGTATCCTTCAGGTCGAGCGGTGGGGTGAAGGACGCGGCTTCCCGTTGCTTTTCGGTGAAGCTGCTGGGATTCACGCCCATGACCTGTGCGTATTCCCGTTGCGTGACCGGGTACACTCCCAGACAGAAAGGCTTCGAGATCCGCACCCGATGCTCTGGCGTCTCCGCCTGCACTTGCGTGGGATAGGACGGGCTTTCCTCGTCCTGCTGCGCGTTTCTCAACGCTCGGGCCACTTCTTCCGGCCGCGAGCCCATGTCGAACGTGCCGGGCGGAATAACGGCCAGCCGCATGCCAATCGAGTTGGTCTCCACGACCGAAAGGCGGAAGTGGCGTGCCCAGGCTTTCTGATGCGCTTGGGCCTTGGGCGAATCGAAGGACGCCTCGGCCGCGGCCGGGGGCGGCTGGTCCGGACGCGCAGCGCGCGGTGGTGCGACTGTCGGCGCGCTGTCCGGCTGGCGATCGCCGCTCTCCACTCCAGCGGCAATCTCCAGCACCACTCGAAAACCGTTGCCCGCCTCGCGATCCGCCGCTCGGCCGCTGCCGCGCGCGGCCGAACGGCAATAGGCGGCCCCGCGGCTGAAACAGCCGCCACGCTTGACGCGCACGGTGCCTGCCAGCGCTCCGTTGGGGTCCTTCTCCGGCGACCGCCGGTAGTATCCCGCGTCGAACCAGTCGGCACACCACTGCCACACGTTGCCGTGCATGTCGTACAGGCCCCAGGCATTGGGAGTCTTCTGCCCTACCGCGTGCGTCCTATCCTCGGCGTTCGCCTCGAACCAGGCGCAGGACAGCAGGTCCCCCTCCGCCTCGCCCGGAAACCAACGTGCGGCCGTTCCCGCCCGACAGGCATACTCCCACTCGGCTTCGGTCGGAAGCCGGTAACTCCGGCCCGCCGCACGCTCCGCCGGCAGGCTGGAAAGCTTCCGGCAGAACTCCCGGGCCTCTTCCCAGAGAACACGATCCACCGGGTGGCGGCGCGTGTCCCGACCGGCTGGCTTTCCGGCGATCGCCAGCGTGTGCTGCGCCGCATCGCGCGCCGCGGGCTCAGATGCGGCAGCGCCTGGCTGCTGGTCCGCAAGATCGCTGGGATTCACCCCCATCAACTTCTCGTATTCGGCCTGCGTGACCGCGCACGCCCCCAGGTAGAAAGCGCGGCTGATCCGAACGCGGTGCCGCGGCTCTTCGCTGAGCACCATCGTCCAGTAGTTCCCCGGCGCCCTGCTCTGCCTGACGCGCTGGATTTCCGCGGCAATGAATTCGCGCGTTGAGCCCATTTCGAACTCGCCCGGCGGAATGAGCATCAGTCGCATGCCCAGGGAGTTGGTGATTTGCACCGGCAGGCCCAGACGCGCGGCCGCGGTTTGCTGGCGATCCAGAGCCAACCTGGCGCCAGGGATCGCCGCCAGGCGGTCTTCGGTCAGCGGTCGCACGGGGAGCACCATCGCCATCGACTCGTGCTGGGCGGTTGCCGCCGCGGGCAAAACCACTTCGACCTTCCCGTCCGCGCCAATCGTGACCTGGCTGCCGGTAGGCGCCGTGATCGCCGTGTCCGGTCCATCGGCACGGCGAATGCGGATCGTCACGGCCAGAAAGACCAGCGCCGCGCCCCCCAGGAGCCCCAAGGCAATGGCCAGCAGGCGGATTCGCCTGTGACGCGCGGCGCGCAGATACTCCCGCGTGAGATCGAAACCCTTGTCCGTCGCCGGTTTCACCACGTCGTCGGTCGGCGGCGCGCGACGCGCCCCGGTCGCGGCCTTCCGCGCCAGGGCCCCGTGCTGGACCCAATCTTGCCCCAGCGAGGAGAGATCCCCGAGCGTCTGTGGATCTGCGTTCGGTTCGAAGACGTCGGCCGGAAACCTGACCGCGCCGGCGCGGCGTCCCAGCCACGATTCCAGCGCGTCGATCACCTCGGCCATCGACGCATAGCGCTCGTCCGGCTGCTTGGCCACCATCTTCTGGAACACGGCGTCCAACTCCGGCGGAACGTCGCTCCGCGCCGCACACAGCGACGGCACCGGCGCTTGCTGGTGGGCCCAGATGATCTTGGCCAGTGTCTTCCCCCGATACGGCACTTCCCCCGTCAACAAATGATGCAGCGTGCAGCCCAGCGAATAGATATCCGCACGCGTGTCGGCCGTCATGGTCTCCATGGCCTGTTCCGGGGCCATGTAATCGCAACTGCCCATCACCTGACCGCTGGCCGTCAACCGTTCCGTTTGCGGATCTTCCTCCTCGGCGATCGACCGGGCCAGGCCCATGTCCAGGATCTTCACCACTCCCTCCCGGTCCAGGAGCAGGTTGCTGGGCTTGATGTCGCGGTGAATGATCCCCTTGCTGTGCGCGTACTCCAGTCCGCGCGCCACCTGGACGATGCACTCCACGGCATGCACCACGTCCATCGGCCCGCGCTGCTGGACCACGGCCCGCAGGTCCTTGCCGTCGATGTACTGCATCACCAGGTAATGTACGCCCGCCTGTTCGCCCGCATCGTGCGCCGTGACGATGTTCGGATGATCCAGTCGGGCGGCCGCCTCCACCTCGCGGTAGAAACGCTTCACGGATTCCGGCGAACGAATCACCGAGTCGGCGACCATCTTCACGGCCACCAGGCGTTTCATCCGCCGGTGCTCGGCCTTGAGCACCAGACCCATGCCGCCCTGGCCCAACTTGTCCAGCACTCGGTACTCGCCGAAAACCAGGGCCTCCCGCTGGCCATCGCACAGGCTCCGCGCCTGATAGGCCGTGAGCTTGCCGGCGCGCACCAACTCTTGGGCCAGGGCCTCGGCATCCTGCGCGCGATGCTGCGGCGGAAGCGATTGCTGGAACGACGCCACCTCGGCCTCCGAGAGCAGCCCGCTCTGGGCCAGGTGCTGGATGAATTGTTCCGGGCTGATGCTCATGCGCGCGGGGTCTCAGCCTACCGGCAAGACAAGAAACGATCTCCAGCCGAACCCTGATTATACCTCCCCCACTGGTGGCGGCAACCAGATGGAGAAGACCACATCCGGACGAAACCCCGGGCGGGGGAGGAACGTTGTACGCGACAAACGCGTACGCACGCGATCAGATCGGCTTGGCGCCGCTTCCCGGAAGTGCTTGCCACCAACTGCACCCGGTTATTCCAGTGGATACCCGCATGCCACCGGCAGAAACGCCCTGGAAGATGCGCCCGGTGCCGACGCGTGGGAAATTCCGCCGCATCTCAGCGTCCGGGTCAGAATCCCTTCGTCCGACGGGTTCCCGGGCGACGAATAGAAGGCCGCCGTGACGCCCAGCGGCCCGCCGTGACGCCCAGCGACCCGCCGCTATGCCTGGCGCCGCGCCACGCGAAGCTGGGCCCGCGCCTGCTCCACCGTGCGTTCACGCAGCGCCATCTGCTCCGGCGTGTGAGCCGGCTCGGCCCGCGCGGTGAGCAGTTGCTGCTGGGCCGCGGAAGCGTCGACTTTCTCAGCCGGCACCGCCCGATGCGTGAGCACCGAAACCACGTCGCGCGTCACCTCCACGAACCCGCCTTCCACGTAGTAGCGCGCGGTCTCATCCCCCTGGCGAATTCGCATCTCGCCGCAACCCAGCCGACCGATCAAGGGGCTGTGGCTGGGGGCAATGCCGATCTCGCCGTCATACAGCGGCAAGGCCACGAAGTCCGCCGGCTGATCGCGGAGAGTTGCCTCGGGAGTGACGACAATGCACTGCATGCTAGTGGTCTGTAAAGAGTGATGAATGGTCAGTCACGCGCCTCTCGCCCCTCACTTCGCCAACTTCTCGGCCTGCGCGGCGGCCTGCTCGATGGCTCCCACGTACATGAAGGCCTGTTCGGGCAGGTGGTCCCACTTGCCGTCGGCAATCTCTTCGAAGCTGCGGATCGTCTCCGACAGCGGAGTGACCTCGCCCGGCTTGCCGGTGAAGACCTCGGCCACCAAGAACGGCTGCGAGAGGAATCGTTCCATGCGCCGCGCACGATGCACGACTAGCTTGTCCGCTTCGCTCAGTTCTTCCACGCCCAGAATGGCGATGATGTCTTGCAGCTCGCGGTAACGCTGCAGGGTCTGCTGCACGCGGCGCGCGATGGCATAGTGCCGATCGCCGACGTATTGCGGGTCGAGGATCCGGCTGCTGGAGGCCAACGGATCCACGGCCGGATAGATGCCCTTCTCGCTGATCGCCCGCTCCAGGTACAGGAATGCGTCGAGCTGGCCGAAGGCTGCGGCCGGCGCGGGGTCGGTCGGGTCGTCGGCCGGCACGTACACGGCCTGCACGCTGGTGATGGCCCCCTTGGAGGTCGAAGCGATGCGCTCCTGCAGGGCGCCCATCTCCGTGGCCAGGGTGGGCTGATAACCTACGGCCGAGGGCATGCGTCCCAGCAAGGCCGACACTTCGCTGCCCGCCTGCGAAAAACGGAAAATGTGGTCGATGCACAGCAGCACGT
>CALARR010000275.1 GCA_937889015.1 uncultured Planctomycetales bacterium
TGGTGGAAGGCAATCAGCCCGACCGCTGAAGACCGGATGACGCGGCGGACGAGTGCCGTCGACCGGCGGCGGTGTCCGGCCCACGATCGACCGCTTTCCGCGCACCGTCTACGACTTACCGATACGACGTGTACGAAGTCGGTTTGAAGGCCTGGAGTACGGCCTTGGAGTAGTAGTCGGGGCTCTTCTCGAAGCGGCGGAGTGTCTCTTCGGTCGAGAACAGGTAGATCTTGTTCTCGTAGTACACGCCGTGCTGGCGCTGTCCAGGGACAGTCACGCCCTGCTCCAAGGCCATGACGATGTCGATGCCCGACATGACCGGAGCGTAATTGTCGGGATTGGCGAAGAACCGCTGCTGGTCCTCGGGCCGGGCGAAGAGGTAGGTCCGTCCGCGGTGGACGACGCCCCACCGACGGTCGCCCGGAACCCACGATTGCCGTTCCGCCAAGGAGACGGGGCAGAACCCGTCCAGTCCCAGCGGCGGATTGCCCGGGGGCACATTGGCCGCGTCGGGACCGGTGGCGCCGGCCGCGGCTGCGGCTGCAGCGAGTCCTGCCGGGGCGACCGCGCGACCGACCGAGGGATTGGCGGCGGCTGTGTTGTTGGCCATCGCCGGGCCATTGGCCAAGGATGAGCCATAGCCGGCCGGTGGCCCGGACGACGACGGTGGGTTGTTGTTGGCGGCGACTCCGATGCCGCCGGTCGGCATCGACGCCTGACCGGGTCGGCTGTTCATGGCCACCTGCTGCGTGCTGGGCGGGAAAGGCTGGGCTGCCACATGGCCCGGCGCGACGGCATTGGGCATCGTGGAAGCCGCCAGAGGACTGGCGAAGGCGCCTGCCGTGCCCGGCATGTTGGCTCGGCTGGGGACTGCCTGGGGCTGTTGGGCCGCATTGAAGGTCCCGGCCAGGCCAGAGGGATTGGGCATTTGTGTTGCGGACTGGCCGTAGGGATTGGCCATGCCCGGGCCATAATTTCCCGCCGCGTTGGCTTGTTGCGGCGGCTGCGAAACCATGGATTGCGGAGGCGGCATGGTCTGGGCGGGATGTGTTTGCACCGCGGGGATCTGCGGCTGATTTGCCGCATAGGCGCCGGGGGCTGCAGTGTTCTGGTTGTAGGCGGGCGCGCCGGGCAGTGCAGCGGCGTGGCCGGGCAGTGCGGCGACGTTTCCAGGCATCACGCCGGCAGCGCCAGCCATCGTACCGGGAGCGCCGGGCATGGCGATGGGCGCCGACGATTGGGGCGGGAGACCGCCGCCGGGCGCGGCGGCCGGCAATTGGGCGTAGACGGGCGGCGGGTTGGAGGTGGCGCGGAAGGTCGACACAACTTGCTGCAGGCGGCCGGCGTACTCGGCCGTCTTACACAGTCCCAAGCGTTGAATCACTTGTCCCTGGGGCGAGAGGATCACATCCGTGGGGAGCGAAGTGATGCCGAACTGGTTGGCTGTGGCGGGGAAGTATTCTGTGTTCAGTTTGACGGGAACGTAGTAGGTGTTGACGAGTTCGGCCACGGCCGGGTCGCCGAAGACTTCGGCTTCCATCTTGCGGCAGGCCGTGCAGTAGGGGGCCCAGAAATGGATCAGCACGAGCTGGTTGGTTTGGGCCGCGGCCTTTTTGGCGCCCTCGAGGGTCATCTGCCATCGGATCGTTTGGTCAGCGCCCGCCGGAAGCGAAAGGGCCAGGACCAGCACCGCCGCCAGTGAAACGGATGACCGCATGACAAACGTCTCCCGAAGGTGGGGGATAGCGAAGCACATTGGGCGGCCACGCGTGGCGCGCCGCACTGGCCGGACGGGGTCGCGAGGACTTCCGTCGGGCCAAAGGAGTACCAATGGCGACGCGTTTTCGCGAAGCGCTCTAGTTATCGGAAGGCGCGGTCGGAAAAGTCGTGTGAAAAGAATCCGATTGCGTAGAATCGACCGGATTTGCCTGATATGCAGGTGGATGCTTGAAAAAGCTGATAAAGTAGGCTATATAGAGAATGCGTACGGTTCGCGTTTGACGGAGGCGGGTTTGCGATCGTCAGCATTCTGTCAGGCGGCGGATCGCGGTTGTGGCGCGAGACGAAAGTGCAGGTTTGGTCGTGAGAAATCGTCGACACAAACCTTGACAGGAACCCAGATTTGGCTAAGATGGCCATTGTTTGAGTTCTACACCGCAGGTAGGCGCTGTTGGGCCCGCGATCCAAGGTCTGGGCCCTCCCTCGACAAGGACGGACTTCAAGAGGGGCAGTCAACGCTTCTCGGCCTGAGTACCTGCCAAGGATCGCTAAGGCGGTCAGAGCTTTCGGGCCGGCGGCTGCGGGTCGGAAGACCCAGCAAGGGTAGCTGTTGCGTCTCAGGTGAGTAGTGCCGCAAGGGCGACCAACGGAAGCCCGGTTTCCCCAATCGGATGGTGGGATCACCACGACATTGCTTTTTTGGGATCTCAATAGAGGCACCTTGTAGTCGCACAAAAGAGAAGTTCTAGGCGCGCTGCCTGCAGCGATCTGCTGGATGTGTCGCGGTTGAACACGCCACACGTAGTTTGTTGTTCTTGACGTGGTTTTGTGGCCATCGGTTGGATGGCCCTTCTATGGTTTCTGGGTTTCCCCGGACCGCTCAAGCTATGCGCTCCGGGAGCATTCAGGTGGGGGATATGGGAAAAAGGAAGAAAGGTCGGCCACGCGGAAGAGGGGGTCCCCAGGGGAACAATCGCAATCGCATGCGGCCCATGCGGGACGTGGCAACCGCCAACCAGATGGACGGAGCGCCCGACAATGGTGAACCGGGTCCGGTGGAACCGGGCCGCGGGGTGCTGGAGATGCATCCCAACGGTTACGGCTTCTTACGCGACCCGGACGCCAACTACGTCCGCCAGATGAGCGATCCCTTCGTGCCCGGCAGCATGATCGAGAAGTATCGCTTACGCGAGGGCGTGTTGATTTCGGGGATGGTCCAGGCCGGCCGCCGCCAACAGGGGCCGCGCGTCAAGGAGATCTTCGACGTCGACGGCATGGATCCCGACAAGTACCGGGATGTGAAGGGCTTCGACGAACTGACGCCCATCAACCCGGAGTTCTGGCTCCGCCTGGAAACGGGTTCGATGCCCTTGACCACGCGGGTCATGGATTTGCTGACTCCGCTGGGCAAGGGCCAGCGCGCCCTGATTGTGGCTCCGCCGCGAACCGGCAAGACCATTCTGCTGCAGCACATCAGCAATGGAATCTCGACCAATTTTCCCGGGGTGAAGCTGATCGTCCTGCTGATCGACGAGCGGCCCGAGGAAGTCACCGACATGCGCCGCAACGTCAAGGGCGAAGTGGTGGCCAGCAGCCTCGACCGGGACATCGAAAGCCATGTGCGCCTGTCGCAATTGATCGTGGAACGCTGCAAGCGCCTGGCCGAGATGGGCAAGGACGTGGTCCTGCTGATGGACTCCATCACGCGCCTGGCTCGGGCGTTCAACAAGTGGGTGGGCAACACGGGCCGCACGATGAGTGGCGGCGTGGACATCAAGGCCCTGGACGTGCCGAAGAAGCTGTTCGCCACGGCCCGGCTGTTCGAGGAAGGGGGCTCGCTGACGATCGTGGGCACGGCCCTGATCGACACGGGCAGCCGCATGGACGAGTTGATCTTCCAGGAGTTCAAGGGCACCGGGAACATGGAACTGGTGCTGGACCGCAAACTGGCGGATCGGCGGATCTGGCCGGCGATCGACATCAGCCAATCGGGCACGCGGCGCGAAGAAAAGCTGCTTCCGCCCGACACGCTGCACGCGGTGACCCTGCTGCGGCGCACGCTGGCCACCATGCATCCGGTGGACGCCATGGAGCAGTTGACCTCGAAGCTGGCGAAGTTCAAGGGCAACCGCGACTTCATCGAGCTGATCAGCGGCGCGCACGCGATGGACTAGTGTAGTGTGTCGTGCTTGGTGCGGGATTCGATAGAAGATCCGCCTGAAGGCCACCTACAGGGCGATCCGCGCCTCGCAACGCAGCGTGGACATCATTGTCGCGCCATAGCTCGAACCATGAACGTAGGCTGCCTTCTTCAGGTTGGTCTGCTCGGCTTGGCCGGGCTTGCGGAGGGGGCCGAACCGTCGCCGCAGCCGGCCAGCGGGGATCTTGTCGCCCGGCTGGCGGACTACCTGGGAAAACACCGCGTTCGGGCGGAGCAGGCCGCGCTCACCTTCGACCGGTTTGCCGAGGCGTGGGCGGTGATTGAAGGCCGCCCTGATCCGCGCACCACTTTTGAAACCTTCATCTTCGGCATCCAGCGGCACGCCGGCCGACTGCTCACCGCCGAGCAAGCGAAACACTGGGAGGACTTGCTCGCGCGGCACACTCCAATCATGAGTCGCTGGCACGACGAGCGGAACCTGGTGCGCTGCTTGTTCGAACGCAGCCGCTGGGACTACGCGATCGCCGACGAAGCCTGCGCCACGGCGTCGCGGCGCGAGATGCAGCGTTGGCTCGACCTGCGCATGGCGTGGATGTTCGAGGAGCAGATCGTGCACCACCGCTTCTGCCGCGACGCATGGAAGATTCTCACAGAAGAGCAGCGGCAGGAGATCCTTGCCGGCAAATGGGACGGGCAAGTGAAGAAGTCCACCGGCCACAGCTACGCTATGTGGGCGGAGCGGATCGTGATTCGAGCGATGGGCAAGGCACAGGACACAGCCGCCTTCAAGCAAGCCGTCGCGACCCAGCAGGCGGCCTATGCCGAGCCGCACGCGCGTTACACGGCCGCCGCCACACGCCACCGCCGCGTGACGTTCGCGCTGGATGTGAACCACGAGCCAATGGTCCTTGCCTCATGGCGCGACGTCGATCGGACCTTCCGCGAGATCGTTCTTGCCGAAGCCGAGGCCATTCGCGTTCTGTGCCGGGCCGGTTACCGATTGTCGGCCACGGAGTTTGCCCAAAAGGCGGGCCAGGCGAAGGCCGCGATCTGGCAGGAAGGGCTGGAACGCTTCGGCGCGGCGCGAGAACTCATCGGCACGGTCCAGGAATGAACCCGCCAGCCGGAGCATCGCGTGCGTCCGTCGCGCGACCCATCGCCGATCCCGGCCGCAAAACCGCCCGTGAAGGCGCTTGATGTCGACGACGTCTTGTCGGCCTGGGAGGCCGGGTGCCGGGGCATGGGCCGGTACTCGCCGGCGCTCAGGTCTGAACCGTGCGCCGATAGTCGGTGGGCGGCACGCCGATGGTCTTCTTGAAGACGCGGCAGAAGTAGAACGGGTCGCGGTAGCCCACCTGGCGTCCGATGGCCGCCACGGGCACGTCCGTGCCGCTGAGCAACTCGCAGGCGCGCTGCATCTTCAGCCGGATCAGGAAGAGGATCGGCGACGTGTTGGTCTGCCGTTTGAACAGCGCGCAGTAGTGGGGCACCGACATGTGCACCAGTGCGGCCAGCGTCTCGAGCGACAGGGGGTGTTCGAGATGGGCGCGCATGAAGGCCAGCGACTGTAGGATCTTCTCCTCGGCCAACCGCCCTTTCCGGTACGAGGCGCGTTGGTGCGTGCGGAAGAGGGCCAGATAGTGGGCCACCTGGGTGGAAAGCATCAGCAGGTTGCTCTCCGTGTAGCCCAGTTGCAGCAGGGCGTAGATCTGCTCGAAGGCCGCCACCAGGGCCGCGGAGTCCGCGAGGTTCAACAGGGGCTGACGCGCACCGACGCCCAGGGCCTGCAGATAGGCGTCCGTCCGCTGGCCGGTGAAATGGATCCAGTGGATAGACCAGGGGGCACGCCGATCGGCGCCGTAGGAATGGGGCAAGCCGGGCGGAAGAAAGACTGCCTGGCCTTCGCCGATCGGCCAGGTCCGGCTGTCCACGCGGCACCAACCGCGCCCCCCGATGCAATGAATCAGGACCGCCGCCGCGATGCCCTCGCGGCGCTGGAAATAGTGGTGTGCCGCCGCCGGAAAACTCCCGATGGAAAGCAAGTGCAGGTCCCGCACGATCGGCATGCGCCGGCATTGTCCGACAATGTCGGGCGGCAACACCACGCGCCGCTGGTTCGGAAAGCCGTCGTGGATGCGGAGGCCGCGGACCATGAAATCCGGCTCGGAAGGCAATCAGAAGCAAGTCCAGGAAAACCATAGGATAGTCCATTCCCGGCCAATCACAAGGGGGTAAGGATGGACCGTACCTCGACTCGGGAGGAATACCATGCGGGTTTGCCTGGCGATCGTCGTGCTTGCGGTCATCCCCCTGTCGCCCTTGGCGGCCGACGCCGGCCCAGCGGAGCAAACCGCTGTGCAGATTCAAGTTGGACCGGCCGGCCGGTTGGAGCAGCTTACGGTCCCCGGAAAGGAGGCCGTCGTGTTGACCCGGGAAGGTGGTTTCCGGGCCTACGACGCTGCGGCCCGCAAGTCCGTCGCGCTGGCGCCGCTCGCGGTCAAGCACGTCGATGCCGGGACCGTCTGCCAGTGCGAAGGCGACGGCCTGCTTCTGCGCGCCACGTTCACCACGGGGAAGGCTTTTGTAGGCGTGGCAGGCGAGCTGGAGAATACGCGCAAAGACGAGCGCGGCGTGCTTCTCGACTACCTGGTTCCGCCGCTTTCGGCCGACGCGGTCTTCGCCAACGATCTGGAGCGATCGTTGCGCTTGGCCGATGGCGAACCTTATGAGGGCAACGTGTTCCCCATCGCGGCGATGTGCGGCCAGGGACGCGGAATCGCCGTGGCTATTCCGCCCACGGAGCCGTGCGTCTTCGGCATGGCGCGCGACAGAGGCGGCCTGGCGGCGCGATTCTACCTGGGGCTCAGTCCTGAGCCCAAGCGGTTTGCCAATCGGGCTCGGTTCAGTTTCCTCTTGTACGCAGTGGAGCCGGAGTGGGGATTCCGCAGCGCGCTGGCAGCCTACTACGGTTTCTTCCCGGACTATTACAGGCCACGGCTGAAACGCGAAGGATTGTTCATGTTCCAGATGGCCGACCGAGTGCCGGCGAACATCGAGCAATACGGCTTCGACCTGGTGGAATCGCAATGGAAGAAGGAGGTCCTCCGGGCGGCCATCGCGCGGGATGAACAGCACGGCATTGCCACATTCCCCTACATGATCGTGGGCCAGCGTGAAATCAAGTTCCTGCCGAAGCTGCCTCAGGATTACGACGAAGCCATGGCGGCCTACCAGCGGTGGACCGTGGCCGATCAGGCGGGACACGCGCTGACCAAGGAGAACGCCGCCAGCCAAGGCGACGTGCACTTGAAGCAGGAGGTCGAATCCTCGGCCTGTCACACGCGCGATGGACGTTTTGCCCTGGTGATCCGCAACACGCCCTGGGGCGACGATTCGGTGAGCTTCAAGATGAACCCGAACCCCGATCTGTTCCGGGACGAGAACCGGCCCACCGTGGCCAGTTACGCCTTCGAACTGATGCGGGCATGGCTCCAGCAGCACCCGCAGTACGACGGCATGTTTGTGGATTCCCTGGGTGCCAACTGGCCGGCCCTGCTCAATTACCGCCGCGAGCACTTCCGCTACGCTCGTTTTCCGCTGACCTTCGATCCGCAGGGAAAGGTGGCCCTGCAGAACGACCTGTCGCACTACGAGTATATCGATGCCCTGCGGACCTGGCTTCGCTCCAGCGGGCGGCTGGTGCTGGCCAACGGCGTCTACGCCTACCATTCGAAGGGCGCGCCACCCAAGCCCAAAGCGGCCGGCAAGGCGCGGGGCGCCGCCGCAGCGGAGGCCGCGGCGAAGCCGAAGGTCGCCAGGCCGGCCGAGCGCCAGACGCTCGACCGGCAGCTTCACGAGTTCACCCAGACGGCCGCGCCGCCGGAACACTACCGGGCGGGCACGAAGCTGGGGCGGTTCTTCTGTTCCGCCCTGCTCGACGTGGCCAGTTCCGAGGCCGGCGTGCAGGCCACTGTCGAGCGCTGCCAGGACGTGCGCGTGTTCATGGGCCGCAAGCCGTACGCCTTTCTCAATTACCACTGGGAAGACGCCGCCCTGGTCGAGGAGTTCGTCAACAAGTCGCTGTGCTTCGGGATCTTCGCCAGCACGTCGACGAATTTCTTCAGCGGCGTGCAGTACGAAGACCATCCGCAGGGCTACCTTCGCGACAAGCAGCTCCTGGATTGGTACGTGCCGCTGGTGCGGCGGCTGTCGCAGGCCGGCTGGGAGCCGGTTCGCCGCGCCCGGATCGGCGGCGACGGTGTCTGGGGCGAACGCTTCGGCCGCGGGGCGACGGTGTACTTCACGCTCTACAACGACCTGAAGACCAGGACCACAGGCACGCTGGACGTGGACCTTCAAGGCCTCGGGTTCGCGCCGGCCTCCGCGGCACTGGCCGAAATCGCCCGAAATGCCGCCGTGGCGTACGTTGGGCCGGGCCGGGTGCGGCTCGATATGGAACCCAAGCGGACCTACGTGATCCAAGTCAGCCCAGGAGACCGCCCATGAAGGTCAACACCCTTCGCGCCCAGACGCACGCGCTCCGACCGGCAAGCCTGGTCGCGATGTGGCTGCTGGTGGCCGCCGGTTCGCGCGCTCCGGCGGAAACGCCGCGGCACACAATCACCTGCGATCACGACTGCTATCAGGTCGACGGGCGCGACGTGTACATGTACAGCGGATCGATCCACTACATGCGCTGCCCACGCGAACTATGGGCCGATCGGCTGTTGAAGATCAAGCGCGCGGGTTTCAACACGGTGCAAACGATCATCCCCTGGAACTACCACGAGCCCGAGGAGGGCCGGCTCGACCTGAGCGAGTTGGAGACCTGGCTGGACCTGTGCCAGGCGCTGGGTTTCTATGTGAACGTGCGTCCCGGGCCGTTCATTTGCGGCGAGTGGGACAACGGCGGCTTCCCGGATTGGCTGGTGCCCCGGTGGCTGCATCTGCGGAGCAACAACGAGGACTATCTGAAATGGGTGGCGGCCTGGTACGACCGGGTCCTGCCCGTGCTGCGCAAGCGGCAGGTGACGCGCGGCGGATGCGTGTTCCTCGTGCAGTTGGAGAATGAATACGGCGGCGACGCGGAATACAAGGCCGAAGCCATCCGCAAGATGTACCGCATGGTGCGCCAACGGGGCATCGACGTGCCGCTGTTCACCTGCAACACACCCTGCGCCGAAGACAACGACGACCCCGTGATGCGCGAGATCAACAACGGCTGGGATGTGGCCTGGTGCCGTTGGGCCACGGCCGAGTCCAAGGTGGCCAAGAACATCCGCCGCGTGCGCCAGGCGGAATACAACATGCCCTCCCTGGGCGCCGACATTCCCGGCGGGGGTGGGCTGTGGGCGGCCTACGTCCACCTGCCGCAGACCGGCAGTTGGCGGATCCCGCCCTTGGACTGGCGCGACTTCGACGTGACCGCCAAGACGGTCTGGATGGAGGGGGCCGCGCAGAGCAACTACTTCATGCTCTTCGGCGGAACGAACTTCGGCTACACGGCGGCCAGCTACATGTCGACCTCCTACTGGAACCGCGCACCGGTCCAGTGCCCGCTGCTGGAGCCCGGCGGACTGTGGGAAACGTACTACGCCGTGAAACTGTGGGGACAATGGATGCAACTCTTCGGCACGGAACTGGTCCGGGCCAGTCCCTGCCCCGAGGGCGCCCTGACCGTGGAGAGCGACAGCACCAAGCCCCCGCACGGGCTGCAGCGCAACCGCGGCCACAAGGCCTTCCTCTTCCTCCGCGATCAACAAGACGCCGCGCAGCAGATCCGCGTCAGCTATACCGATCCGCGTACCGGCCAGCGCGTCACCGTGCCCAGCAAGGGGCGAATCACCCTGGCGGCGCGCGAGATGCGGGCCCTCGTGGCGAACGTGCCTGTGTCCAAACTTCTGTTGCAGTACACGACGTCTGAGATCCTGGGCATTCGTCGCAGCGGGCCGCGGACCGTGGTCGTGCTGCACGGACCACTCGGCACGCCCGGCGAGGTTCGGCTCTTGTGCCCGGTGCGACCGCAGGTGAGCGGGGCCGCGGAGCAGACTTGGGATGACTCGACCCGCACCCTGACCCTGCATTACACGCACGACGCCGAGCAGCGCTGCCTCGCCGTCGACGACGTGCTGCTGGTGATCGTCGACCGCCGGCGCGCCTACACGACCTGGGATCTGCCCGAGGACGCCGGCGGCGGCTTCCTTGTCTCCGACTGCTACTTCCTCCGCGACGCGCAGAAGGACGCCAGCGGAGTGACGTTGAGCGTCGAATGCCTGCCGGGCAAGGCCCAGGTAGCGACCTTCCTCGCGCAGCAGCCGCGTTCCGTGCACATCGACGGGGCGGCGGTTCCCTTCCGCTGGGACAAGCAGACCGGTGAGGTGTGTTTCGCGGTCGTCACGAAGGAACCGCCCGACGTCTCGCACCAGTTCAAACGGGCGCGATTCATGCGCGACGGCGGGGAGGGAAAGTGGCAAGCAACGTCCTTGCGAAGCCTGGAGGACCTGGGAGTTCTCGACAAAGGCTACGTGCGCTATCGCACGTCGTTCCAGGCCGAGAAGGCGGCGACCCTGCTGATCCGCTACTTCGAGGGCTCTTCCAAGGGCGGGCGCAGCCATCAGACCGTGGGCGATCCGGCGATGGTCTTCATCAACGGCAAGTACGTGGCCCAG
The DNA here is from genome assembly GCA_937889015.1 of uncultured Planctomycetales bacterium. Taxonomy (GTDB): domain Bacteria; phylum Planctomycetota; class Planctomycetia; order Pirellulales; family Thermoguttaceae; genus CALARR01. The sequence goes on from CALARR010000275.1 coordinate 10,549, forward strand.
GCGTCGGGCTGGCATGCGCGGAAGATCGCCCTCGCCGCCGCCGAATGGCTCACTCCAGGCGAGAATACGATCGAGGTCATCCTGGAGAAGATCGGCCGCCCCTGCGGCGCAGGCGGATGGGGCATGAACGAACCGAAGGGGCTCGCGGCCGTGACCCTCGTCGGCCCGGCCGAGGACCCCTGGACCAAGGTCCTCGATGCATGGCAACTGAGCGTGGGGCTGGAAGGCCAGCAGCAGGGTTTTCACCGGCCCGAGTTCGACGACTCGGCCTGGCCGCTGGCCAAGCTGGGCGATTGGAAGAAATGGATTCCCGGCTGTGAGACGTTTGATGGAATCGGCTGGTACCGTGTGGAATTCGATGCGCGCGTCCCGCCGGAGTGGATCATGCCCCTCAAGCTGTGCCTGAAAGCGAACACCGATGCCCTGCTGTACCTGAACGGCCGGATCATCGGCCGCTACAACGGCATCGGCTGGCAGCGCGAGTTCTTCTTGCCCGATGGCTGGCTCGTTCCCCAGGGAAAGAACGTCCTTGCGGTGGCCGTGCGCAACGCGGGCCAGGTGGGCGGGTTGTCGGAGATCGCCGTGCAACCCTATTCCGAGTTCGGCGTGCAAAGACATCGCATCGCTATTTCCTGTCCGGAGTAGAAACATGACTCCACGCGAGCGCGTCGCGGCCGCCATGGCCCACGCCGAGCCCGATTTCACCCCCTGCGACTACTTCGCCACGCCTGAGATTCGCCAGGCATTGTGCCGGCATTTCGGCGTGTCGAGCGACCGCGAGATTTGCGACCGCTTGGGGACGGATCTTCGCTACGTGAATCCGCCGTATATCGGTCCGCCGCTGCAGAGGTTCGACGACGGGTCGTGGATCGACGAATGGGGCGTGCGCCGCCGCATGATGCCCAACCAGTACGGCGAGTACGCCGAGGCCATGGGCAGCCCCTACGCGGCCTTTGCCACCGTCGACGACGTGGACCGCTTTCCCTGGCCCAGCCCTGACTGGTACGACTACCAGGCCCTGCCCGGACTTTGCCGGCAACAGGGGGACCTGGCCGTGGCCACGGGCGGGTTCTACGTGCAGGATTTCATCAATCGGGTGGCGATGGGCCGCGGCGTGGAGCGGGTGCTGATGGACATCGGCGAAGAAAACCCGGTCTACCTGCGCCTGGTCGAGATCCGCCACCGCTTCTACATGCAGCAGATCGAACGCACGCTGGCCGCGGCTGGCGGCCGCATCGACCTGGTGCTGTGCGGTGACGATTTCGGCAGCCAGCGCGGTCCGCTGATTTCGCCCGCCACCTTCGACCGCCTCTACGCTCCCTTGAAACGCGAGTTCTTCGACATGGTCCATTCCTTCGGGGCCAAGGTCACCCACCACTGCTGCGGCTCCAGCCGCAAGCTCATCCCGCGGTTCATCGCCTGCGGCATGGATGCCCTGCAGACGATCCAGCCGCAAGCCGCGGGCATGAACCCCTACGAGCTGAAACGCGAGTTCGCCGGCCGGATCGTGTTGCACGGCGCGGTCGACGTGCAGGGCTGGTTGCAGCGTGCCACGCCGGCCGAGGTTCGCGCGGAGGTCCAGCGGTTGATCGACGAGGTGGGCCGCGGAGGCGGTTACATCCTCGCCCCCAGTCACCAGATCCAGCCCGACACTCCTCTGCGGAATGTCCTGGCCCTGTACGAGGCCGTGGCCGAACGCCGCGGCAGGAAGATGCCCTGAAACGTCCCTGGGCCGCAACGCTTCTCCGCTGGGAGGACAACGAACATGCACCATCGCCCTGCCTGCTGCCTGTGCAGCCTAGTGCGTGTCGCACACACGTGTAGCGTTCCCGGCAGCGTGTCGCCACGGTTCCGAAAGCGAAAAAGCCGCTACAGGTGCCTGAAACTCGCTCTAATCTGCGCGGTGGCCGCCCTTCACCTGGCGGGGCCTGCCGCAGCAGAGGACCCTCCGGCCAATGCCGTCCGAATCGTGGTCGACGGGGATGGCAGGCTCCGCACCCTGCACGTGGGACCCCGCGCCTTCGCCGGCCACGGCGAAGCGGCCGGCCTCTTCGTGCAGGAGGGGGACAGCGCGGCGTTGGCAGTGGCTGGCCTGGCGATCGGCCAAGGTCGCGTTACCGATCTGGCCCCGGCGGGGCTGCGCGTCACGGCGAGCCTGGAATCCCAGGCCGACGGACTGTTGCTCAGCGGCCTCGTTGAGGATCAGCGCGGCCAGGCCGAGCGGAGCGTCGACGTGGTCTTTCGCTTGCCCTTCGCACCGGCGGTTTGGTGGGGGAGCATTTCCGAGACCATCGGGCCCGACGCCGCGCCGGCCGCCGTCGCCAGACGCCGGGAGCGAAAGGACTTGCCCGAAGGGGCGGGCGTGCTGGAGCGTATCGAGCACGGAGGGCTGGCGCAGGACTTCATGCCGCTCCAGTGCGTCACCACGCCCGACGAGCAGGCGGGCATGGCCCTGGCCATTCCGCCCGACACACCGTGCCGCTTCCGCTTCGCCCACTTGCGCGAGCCGGGATGCTTGGAGCTGCGATTCCTGTTCGGGCTGAGTCCCGCGGCCGCCCCCGAATGGAGAAGCCGCGCGACGTTTCGCGCACTGCTCTACCCGGTCGACGGACATTGGGGCTTTCGCGACGCCCTGCGCCGCTATCACGCCTTGCACGCGCGCGTTTTCCAGCGCCGCACCCAGGCCAGCGGCCTGTGGCTGGTAAGCATGCCTTCGCTCAAGGACGTGACCGACCCCGAAAACTACGCCTTCTGGCAGGCCACACGATTGCGGGAAACGCCGCTGGCGATGCAGATGGGCCTGGCGGCGTTCCCCTACTGCATTGTCGGACAACGCGAACTCGGCTATCTCCGCCAGAAGGTCTCCGGCTACGACGACGTGCTCAGCGCGCTGGCCTCCAAGCCCGAGTCCACGCGCAAGGCCCGCTACTCGTGGGAAGTGGTCAAACCCTTGGTGGAAAGCTCCGCTCTGCACGGCCCTGACGGACGGATCGTGTATCGCCTGCGCGAAACGGCCTGGGCCGGCAACAGCATCAGCTTCCCCATGAATCCCAGCCCGTTCCTGCCGGCCGGGGACGGGCATCCGACCGCGGCCAGCCACACTTTCGCCGAGATTGAGGAGGAATTCCGCAACTATCCCTCGCTGGCCGGCGTGTTCGTGGATTCACTGGCGATGTGGGGCAGTTACGAGAACTACCGCCGCGAGCACTTCGCCGCGGCGCGATCTCCCCTGGCTCACGATGCCCAGGGGCGCGTGTGCCTGCCCAACTGGATGCCGCACGTGGACTTTCTGCGCGAATTGCACCGGCGTATCGGCCCACGCCTGGTCTTCGGCAATGGGGTCCGGCCGGGCCGGGCCTTCTGCGCCTTTGAGTTGGACATCCTGGGCATGGAGTGTTCCCCGCTCGACCTGGTCAGCCGTACGCAAATCGATTGCCTGCGGAGCCTGGCAGGCCCCAAGCCGGCCGTGTGTCTGCTCAACTATCCGGAAGAGGGCCTGTCGCGTGCCGAGGCCGAACAGTACGTGCAGCGTTTCGTTGCTTTGGGCCTTGCGCCGGAGATGCGCCGCGTGCCCTGGCCGAGATACAAGGATCGCGATGCCGATCTGTATCGCCGGTTCATGCCCATCTACCGGCGACTGGACCGCGCCGGCTGGCAGCCGGTCACCGGCGCGGCTGCCCGCGGCAGCGACGTCTGGCTGGAGCGATTCGGCACGGCGGCCCCCGAGTTGTATTTTAGCGTCTACAACTCGCAGTCGGCGCCGGCCGAAGTCCGCATCACCGTTGACTGCAAGGCCCTAAGCTTGCCGGCTGGCGGACCGTGGCGCGAGCTTGTGGAAGATCGGAACCTGCAAAGCCTGGAACAACCGCTGCGGCTCGCGCCGCACGCGTTGCGTGTGATCCAGGTCGGCCGATAAACGCTGTTGCTGCCGGAGTGGAGACTACCGCCCCATGACCACGCATACGGCCATCGTCATCGGATTGGCGATCTATACGATCATGATGCTGGGCGTGTCGGCCTTTTGGATGCTGCGCGTCAAGAAGGCGGCCGACTACCTCGTCGCCGGACGCGGACTGCCCTACTGGGTTCTGACCGGAACGATCGTCGGTACCGGGATCGGCACGGGCGTGGTCATCGGCGCGTCGGGATTGGCCTATCAACACGGCTGGGCCGGCTGCGCCTATCCCATCGGCCTGGGACTGGGCGCCATCCTGGCCGGCTGGTGTTTCGCGTGCATGCGCCGCTACCAGTTTATGACCCTCGGCGAGGAGATCGCCTCCTACTACGGCGGAAACCGCTGGGTCGTCGAGTTTGCCAACGTCGGACTATTTCTGTCGCAGCTGTGTTGGCTCACGGTTCAGATCATGGGCGGGGGCGCGGTGCTGGCCACCGTGACCGGATTGCGCCCCGAGGCCTGCATCATCCTCTCGGGGCTGATTACCGCGGGGATTTCCATCCCTGGCGGACTGCTCACGGTGGTCTACACCGATCTCGTGCAAGCCGTAATCCTGGTGGCCGGTTTCGGTTGCCTGGCGTACTCGGCCCTGACCGACGCCGGTGGAATGGCCGCTTTGGAGGCTGCGGTCCCGGCCAGCTATCTGTCGTTCCTGGGCCACGCCTCGGCGGGTTGGGGCCGAGTGAGCAGCATCCTGCTGGCCCTGGTGATCGGCTGCCTTGCCGATCCCAGCCGGCGTTTGACCATGTACAGCGCGCGCTCCGAGCAGGGCGCCAAGTGGAGCATGGTCACGGCCGGACTAGTCGAAATCGCCTTCTCGATTGTGGTGGGCATCGTGGGCATATACGCCTACTTGCTCAACGCCCACTTGCCGCACGCCGACCAGGCCCTGCCCTGGCTGGTGATGAACGTGCTGCCGCCCTGGCTGGCCGCCCTGGTGACCGTGTCGATTGCCTCGGCGATCTTTTCCTCGGCCAATGGCAACGCGGCGGCGGCCGGGACCTTCTTTGTCCGGCACATATACCCCCTGGCCACCGGTCGTTTTGCGCGGCGGCCGCTGGTGGCCGTGCGGCGCGCTTTGGCCTGCGCCTTCGTGCTTTCCACCGGGTTGGCGCTGCTGGCCGGCACGATCGTCGAGTTCGTGCTCAAGTTTTTGCCCATCACCATGAGCGGCCTGGCGGTGATCATTGTCTTGGGCCGCTATTGGCGGCGCGCGACCTGGCAGGGCGCCCTGGCCGGGCTGGTGGCGGCGCCGCTCGTTTCCTGCCTCGTGATGTTCGTCCCTTCGCAGACCGCCCTATGGCAGGAGCCGATTCTGCCGGCTACGCTGGCGGGCCTGATCGCCCAGGTGGCCGTGAGCCTGATGACCCCTCGTAGTACGCATTCCTTCGATGACCTCGCCGCCGAGATGACCCGGCAGCGGCAGCAGGTCGAAGGCTGATTCGCAAGGAGAGCCCCTATGCCTCTGGTTTCCTGCAAGCACATCGTGCTCGACGCCCAGCGTGGCGGCTACGCCATCGCCGCCATCAACTCCAACGGCGGCAATTACGACATCCTCCGCGCCTGCATGGAAACGGCGGAGGAGATGAAGGCCCCGTTCATCACGCAGTGCTACGTGCGGAACGGCAAGTACGCCGGCTTGGGCTACGTGGCCCACTCGGCCAAGTACCTGATCCAGCAGTTCGCTCCCAGCGTGCCGGTGGCCCTGCATCTGGACCACGGCCAGGAATTCGCCGACTGCGTGGAGGCGGTGCGCGCCGGATTCACGTCGGTCATGTGCGACGGCTCGAAGCTGCCCTTGGAGGAGAACATCGCGCTGACGCGCAAGGTGCTGGAGATGGCGCGCGCCGTGGGTGTGACCGTCGAAGCCGAGGTGGGGCAGTTGCTCAGCGGCGAGACCGATCCCAACAGCCCGGCCATCGTTCAAGTGGATGACGTGCGGCAATTCACCGCCGCCGTGGAGGTCGACATGCTGGCGGTGGCGATCGGCAATTCGCACGGCTACTACAAGGGCGTGCCTGTCATCAACACGCAGCGGCTGAAGGAGGTCCGCGCGGTGACCGATGTGCCGCTGGTGCTGCACGGCTGCACGGGCATGGCCGAGGCCACGGTCAAGGAGTGCATTCGCCTGGGAATGGCCAAGATCAACTTCGGCACCATGCTCCGCAACCACTACCTCAAGTACTTTGACGAGGCCTACCACGGCACGGACCACCAAGGGCACCCCTGGCGGTGCATGCAGTACGCCAAGGACAGGCTCAAGGACGACGTGCGGTGGATCCTGAGCCTCACGGGTTCGGAGGGCAAAGCGTCATGAGCGGCGGCAAGGGCAACTTTCTCATCGCCCAGGGCGGCGGTCCGACGGCCGTGATCAATGCCAGTCTGGTGGGGGCCGTGCGCGAGGCGCTGACGCGGCTTGACAAAGCGAGCCGCGTCTGGGGCGCCCAGGGCGGCATTACCGGCCTGCTGCGCGAAGATTTTTTGGATCTTCGCGCACCGCCTGCGGCCATCTGGGATGACATCCGCGATGCGCCCGCTGCCGCACTGGGTTCTTGCCGCAAGAAAATGACCAACGAGGATGTGGGGCGCGCGGTGGAGTTGTGCCGCCAGCACGACATCCGTTACTTCTTGTACATCGGCGGCAACGACTCGATGGACACGGCGCAGAAGATGGACACGGCAGCGCGCGAGGCGGGCTTTGAAATGCAGGTGGCCGGCATTCCGAAGACCATCGACAACGATCTGGTCGAGACCGACTTCTGTCCGGGCTACGGAAGCTGCGCGCGGTTCATCGCCCAGTCCGTCATCGACCTGGCCATGGACATTCGCTCGTTGCCCACCCCGGTCTCGATTATGGAAGTTATCGGCCGCAATGCCGGCTGGACGGCTGCCGCGGCAATGCTCGCTCGGCTGGACGCCGACGACGCCCCGCATTTGATCTATGTGCCGGAGATCCGCTTGAGCCGCGAGAAGTTCCTCCGCGACGTCCGGGAGGCCCACGAGCGACGGGGCTGGGTCGTGGTGGTGGTCTCCGAGGGCCTGTGCGACGAGCATGGCGAGTCACTGGGCGCGCGCGGAAAAGCCGTGGGCGGAAAAGCCGCGGCTGTCGACGGCTTTGGCCACCGTCTGCCGGGCGATGTGGCCCCCGCCCTGGCGCAACTGGTTACGCAGGAATTGGGATTGCGCGCGCGCAGCGAGAAGCCCGGACTGCTGGCGAGGGCGTCGAGCCATCACGCCTCGCCGGCCGACCGGGACGCAGCCGAGGGAGCAGGCCGGTTTGCCGCGGCACAAGTCCTGGCGGGGGCTACGGGATTCATGGCAGCGATCGTCCGCGAAAGCAACACACCGTTGCGGCTCACTTATCGTCACGTGCCACTGGCACTGACGGCCAACCGGGAGCGCTTCCTGCCCGGTGAATACATCAACGCGGCGGGGAACCACATCGCCGGGAGTTTCCGCGAGTACCTGGAACCGCTCGTGGGCGGCCCATTGCGACGGTACGCAGCGCTTCGAGCGTGATCTTTGACCGCGAAACGCGGTGCGCTCGGTGGCGACGGCGTGGATCTCGGCTCTGTCGGCCCGACAGGGCTCACCGTTCCGTGTTCACTTTCACTCGCTTGGGTTCCGGCTGGTCCGGGTCCGGACAGGATCCCAGGATCTTGGCAAAGCTGCAGTGGGCCTGAAGTTCCTTCAACGCCTTGACCACCTTGGGGTCCTCGAAATGGCCATCGCGATCCACAAGAAGAAATACTCCCACGCTTCGCGCTTGCTTTGCCGGTTGCACTCCCAATCCAGATGCACCATGGATGATGCAGGTAGCGCGCAACCTAACGGACGCCGAGGACGGATTCTTAGAGCCGGTCTGAAAACCTGTCGGCAGTTCGGTCTTGCAGGGCCGCCCGAGGTGGCTGGGGTGGTTCTGGGATGGGTTCTTAGAGCCGGTCTGAAAACCTGTCGGCAGTTCGGTCTTGCAGGGCCGCCCGAGGTGGCTGGGGTGGTT
>CALARR010000276.1 GCA_937889015.1 uncultured Planctomycetales bacterium
CCCCTCTCCCGCAAGACGGGAGAGGGGAGGTCTTGACGCTAGTCCATTTCTACACCAGCCTCGCGCGCAATACCTCGGGCAACTGCTTCCAGGTCCTCGTTGACATCCCCATTGGTCAGACGGAATACGCGGTAGCCTTGCTCGCGCAACCATCGAGCGCGAGTCTCGTCATCTGACTGCTTGGCGGCATGACTCATGCCGTCGAGTTCCACGATCAAGTTCAGTTCTCGGCAGCAGAAATCCACGACGTAGGGACCAATCGGCTCTTGGCGTCGAAACTTCAGGCCTCCCAAATGGCGGCCGCGAAGAACAGACCACAACAAGCTTTCCGGCGGCACGGCGTGTTGCCTGAGTTCCCGGGCACGAGCGATCATCTGCGGAGGCTTGGGACGGGGCTTGGCGCACATGGATTACCTCGTGCCAGTTCCGCCGCCCTCACCCCCGGCCCCTCTCCCGCACGCGGGAGAGGGGAGGATTGGTTGCGGCGTCCCCGTCCGGCCCTACTGCTTCTTGTGATCCCCGATCTGCGGCGTGCTCTTGTGCACGTTCGGGCCGAAGTAGCGCAGGCTGACCAGCGGCTCGCCGCCCGTGTTCTCGATCACCACGCCCTTGGCGGCCGCCTCGGCCGTGATGTACACCTCGTCCCACGGCTCCTCGCCAAAGCGGATCATCACCGGGGTCTGCAAGGGCAGCCCGTTGATCTTGCCCGAGCCCTGCACCGTGATCCACCCGCTGGCGCCCGGATCGCGAAGCGTGAACTTCGCGCCCGGCTCGACCGTCAGTTCCTTGGCCGACACCAGTTGTTCGCCGTCGAACGTGCCGTAATCGATCCAGCGATCGGTGTAGCCGGGGCCCGAGGCCGCCTTGTCCACGATCGGCTCCACGTAGTTGTGGTCCTTGAACGACGGATCGACGTTCTTCTCCCAGGCCAACTGCTCGACGATGAAGTCCAGGTCCTGGTGCTTCTCGGCCGGCACGTCCTTGACCAGCAGCGACCAGGGCACTTCCCGCCCCTCGACCAGCGATTGATACATGCCGAACACGTCGCTGCCCCACTGCGGCTCGTAGGTGCACATCGAGCCCGGCGCGTGCAGCACGCCCGCCGGGATCATCCAGCCCGTGCCCGCCTTCAAACGATAGGCCTTCGACAGGTCCAGGATGCCGTTGTCCCCCTTGTTCCAGCTCTCCAGGCAGCGGATCACGTCCTGCTTGCTGGTGCCGGGCTCCAGGCCCATGAACGTATAGTCAAAGTGGTTCTCGGCCGCGTTCAGTTGCGGCGGGAAATAGTAGCACTCGGGCTTGCCCTGCTGGCCGGTCAGCTTGGCGTGCTCGAACTGCTGGTGCATGTGGTGCGGAATGGGCCCCATGTTGTCGAAGAACTTGGAGTACACCGGCCAACGCTGGTATTTCTTCCAGATGGCCTCGCCCACCACGCGCCCCTGCCCTTCGGCCACCGCGTCGCGGAGCAGGAACTTCTGGCCTTCGAACGTGCACCAGCTCAGCCCCTCGTCCCAACTCCGCCCCTCGTTGGCCGCCTCGGTGGTGCTGGCAAACCAGCGCTCGTCGATGCCGCCCCGGTGCGTGCCCAAGGCGTACCAGTCGGTCGGGGCCAACTTGATGCGCTTGCCCGGATGCAAGAAACTGCGCGGAACCCAGTCGGGAATCAAACGCAGAATGCCTTGGCCTGCGTCCAAAGCCCGGTTGAGGATCGCGCCGACGTTGTCTTTTTGGACTGGTTTGGAGGGGGTCATGCTGTCTCTCGCTATAGAACGACGGGGGCGGAAATGTCGCGATCTTGTCGGTCGGGAATACCAGGGCCGCGGACCTCGGGTTGACTCGGAGTCCTTGCCCGCGCCGCGCCCGATCACAGCCTTCCCGAAGATCGATAATCTCTAGGTTGTAAACGCTTCCGCCTTGAGTGACAAGTAACCCGGACGCCACCATGCACCGAATTGGGGGGGGCGTGTTCGTCGCCGCGCGGCGGCTCGTCTGGCTCGCCGCGTGCTCGCCGCCCCTGGTGGTTCTGCGCCGCGACGAGTACATTGGCGGTTTTGTCGCCTCTGCAGTCGATCGATCATCGCGGTCGTCATGCGCCGTTGGCGCACCCACCGCGCTTCACCCCTGGGAAACGCAGTCGAAGGATCAAGCCATCATGCCGACGCGCACCTGGACGCTCACCGATCTGGAACAAGACATCTACGTCGATCAGGCGACCATCTCGCCGATCCTGGTCGGCGGATCGGCCACCGGCTATTCGGTCGTCAAGCGTACGCTCCGCGGCGGTCGCCGCGACGGCGTCGACGCCATCGAAGTCAACAACGGCCGCTTCCAGTTCATCGTCTTGCCCACTCGCGGGATGGGCCTGTGGCGTGCCCGGCTGGGAACCCTGGAACTGGGCTGGAAGTCGCCCACCAAAGGACCCGTGCATCCCAGCCTCGTCCCACTGACCGAGCCCAGCGGCCTGGGGTGGCTGGACGGGTTCGACGAGCTGCTCTGCCGCTGCGGCCTGGAAAGCAACGGGGCGCCGGTCTTCGACTCCCACGGCAAGTTGCTCTGGCCCTTGCACGGCAAGATCGCCAACACGCCTGCCCACAAGGTCGAAGTCACGGTCGATGGCGACTCGGGCCGGATCAGCATCACCGGCGTGGTCGACGAGACCCGCTTGTTCTTCAACAAGCTCCGTCTGACCAGCACCATCACCACCCAGGTCGGCCAGCCGAGCCTGACGATCCGCGACACGGTCACCAACCTTTCGGCCGAGCGCGGCGAGATGCAACTGCTGTATCACACCAACTTCGGTCTGCCGCTGGTCGGTCCCGGCGCCAAGGTCGTGCTTCCCTTGGGCAAGCTGGCCCCGCGCGACGCCGTCGCCACGCGCGACATCGGCCACTGGGACACCTACGATCCCGAATCGCCCGGCGTGCCCGAGGCCGTCTTCTTCTGCAATCTGGCCGCCGACGGCCAGGGGCACACCCAGGCCCTCTTGCACAACGCCGGCGCGGATCAAGGCGCGTGCCTCAAATTCAACAAGAAGCAGTTCCCCTGCTTCACCGTGTGGAAGAACCGCCAGGCCGCCATCGATGGCTACGTGACCGGCTTGGAGCCCTCGGTCAACTATCCCAACCCCCGCCCCTTCGAGCAGGAAAAAGGGCGCGTCGTGGTCCTGCAGCCGGGCGAGTCGCGACACTTCGAGCTGACCCTCGAAGCCCTGCCCGACGCCGCCAGCGTGGCCGCCGCCAAACAGGCCGTGGCCGCGATCCAAGCCGGCAAGCAGCCCGAAATCCTCAGCAAGCCGCATCCCGAGTGGTCCAGGGTCTGAGGCTGGGCAAATCGAGTCTCGCGTGAGGAGAAGAAGCGATGCTCAAAGAGTTTTGGGTCGACAACTACAAGTCACTGGTCAACATGACCTTCTGTCCCAGCGAGCAGAACCTGCTTCTGGGGGCGAACAACTCGGGCAAGACGAACCTGTGCCAGGCGATGACCCTCCTGTCGGTCACGGCTCAGTTGCCCCTGGATCGCTGCATACAGGCGGTGGTTGGCATTCCTCAGGTGATTGGGAACCACCGCTTGAAGAAGTCGACGGTGGAGTTCCGGGCCGTGGCTGAGGTGCCATTTGAGTCCGAGGGGCAACGCGAGGATTTGCAGTTCGAATACGGCCTGACCCTGTCTCTGCCGAATCCATCGCGATCCACCCATGCGGAGGTTGAGACAGAGGTGCTGAAAGTAACCGGTCCCGGTTTCTCCGGAACGGTCCTGCTGGAGAACACTCGCCAAGGAACGCGCGTGTTGCATGAAGGAGGACACCTGGCCGGCAAGCCCAGCTATGCCGAGTCGCAGGCTCCGCGCGACGCGACCATGCTCTACCGCCTTTACGATCTGAGCGCAAACCCGCGCGCCAATTGTTTCCGGCGGTACCTTTGGTCGTGGCGCTACTACGCCCTCTCGGCCGACGCCCTGCGCGGGATGCAATACGCGATGCTTCCGACCTTGTTGCCCAATGGCAGCAACCTGGCGTCAGTGATCTATGCCCTGAAGAACTCCGACGAGCGATCCTACCGCAAGCTCCTCGGGCATCTCCGGACGATCGATCCCCAGATCGACGCGATCAACTTCATGCCGCTCGTGCAGGACGCGGTGGTGATGCACTTCGACGATGCCCACGGCAACAAGGTGCCTGCGGCCTACGCCAGCCCAGGCACTCTCAAGTATCTGGCCCTGCTTTACATCATGCTCGTGCAGGCTGACGCGGTGCCTGGTCGGCTGCTCATGATTGAAGAGCCGGAGAATGGGATCTACGTAGGACGGTTGAAGTCGTTGTTGGAAGTGGCCCAAGACTCGCCGGCCCAACCGCAGTTGATCTTCACGACCCACTCGCCTTACTTCATCGATCTGTTTGATACCAGCCTGGATGGGGTGTTTGTGGTGAATCGCGGGGAATCGCATTCCACCATTACTCAGCCCGGTGAAGCGACGGTGCGAAAGCGGCTAGCCGAGTTCCCGTTGGGTGAACAGCATTTCCGGGAGATGCTCGGATGAGGATCGGTTACGTGGTCCAGGGCGATGCCGACGAAGCGGTGGTGCGCGGGTTGGTAGACCGCTGGTGCCAAACCGCTGAGTCGGTTCGCGGCATGTTTCGCGGTCAGTCGGGCGAATCGCTGCGACGAGAGTTGCCCAAGGCTCTCCACGCTCTGCGCGACCAGATGCAATGCGATTTGTTGGTCGTGCTCACCGACGCCGACAATGACCGATGGCAGGACGTCAAACGCCGCGAGTGGACACGTGTCCCGGCCGACTGTCAAGACATCTGCCTGTTCGGGGTCGCTGACCGGAACATCGAGTGCTGGCTGGCGGCCGATAGGAATGCCTTGTCCGAGGAACTCGGCTGCTCCGAAACGGACATCCCCCGAGAAGACCCCTCCGGGTTCGTCAAGCGACGGTTCGGCCTAGGCCAGCGCGACGATTCCCGCGAGAATGCCAAGCAACGCATCGCGCGATTCGTTGCTGCTGCTCCGCTGAAGAACTGGATCTCCAACGCGCCTTCGTTCAACGACTTCTATCAATCCGCAAGAGCTTTGGCCGGCCAGCGGCGATGCGAGATTCCCAACGAACTTCAGGTCGACTGATTGCCTCGAGCATGCAGAAGGAAATATGGAGACGCAACACACCTACCTCGTTACTGGCGGAGCAGGCTTCATCGGGTCCCACATCGCCCAGGCGCTGGTCGCGCGCGGCAATCGGGTCCGCGTGCTCGACAACCTTAGCTCCGGTCGGCTGGCCAATCTGGAGCCGATCCGCGACCAGGTCGAGTTCGTCCAGGGCGATATCACCGACGCACCCCTCGTGGCGCGCTTGATGCCGGGCGTGGAATGCGTCTTCCACCAGGCCGCCCTGGCCTCGGTGCCGGCCAGCATCGAAACGCCGCTGGTCAGCCACGCGGCCTGCGCCACGGGCACGGTGACCGTGCTGGACGCAGCGCGCCGCGCCGGCGTGCGCCGCCTGGTCTTCGCCGCCTCCAGCGCCGCCTACGGCAACCAGCCGACCAGCGCCAAACGCGAGACCGACCTGCCTGGCCCGATCTCGCCCTACGGGGCGGCCAAGCTGGCCTGCGAGGCCTACTGCCAGGCCTTCACCGCCACCTACGGCTTCCAGACCGTGTGCCTGCGCTACTTCAACGTCTACGGCCCACGCCAGGACCCGAACAGCCCCTATTCGGCCGTGATTCCGCTGTTCGTCACGGCCATGCTCGATGGTCGGCGACCGACCGTCTACGGCGACGGCGGCCAGTCGCGCGACTTCACCTACGTGGGCAACGTCGTGCAGGCCAATCTGCTGGCCGCCGAGCGCCCCGGCGTGGAAGGCCGCGTGTTCAACGTGGGCAATGGCCGCAGCACGGACCTGTTGACGCTCCTGTCCGTGTTGAACCGCCTGCTAGGCACGCGAATCGAGCCGATCTTCGCCCCGCCCCGGCCCGGCGACGTGCGCGAGAGCATGGCCGACATCACCCAGGCCCGGACCCTGCTCGGCTACGATCCGCAGGTGGATTTCGAAGAGGGCCTGCGCCGCTCGGTAGACTACTACCGCGCCATCGCCGGCCGACCGTAGCAGTGCGAAAACCGGAATGCGGAACAGAGCCGTTCCGCCAGTCCGCGTTCCATCCGTGGCCGTCGGGTGTCGGGTGCGTCGGGTGCGTCGGGTGCCATGGCCACGCTTGTCGTGGCCATGCGGCATCAGGCCGACATCGTACCCATCGCCACGGCCTCGCACGATCGCAGAGTTGACGGCCGCGAGCAGATCGACTCAGCCCCGCGCTCTCCGGCGCCGCCAGGCCCAGCACATGCCGACGCCCCCCTGCAGGACCGAACTGCCGACAGGTTTTCGGACCGGCTCTAAGACTTCTGCGGATATTTGTCTGACAGTGTTGACCATTTCGTGGTAGTAGCTATGCTGGGGGTGTTGCATCCATTCTGGTGGCGTATTCTGCGGGATATGGCCTTGGGTTTTGGTTCGCAGGCATCAAAGTGGATGGTACCGCCTGGTGTTGCGCCATGAGCGACAACGGGCGTCCCTGGCTCGCGACAGACTTCGGGAGAATGATCCATGAGTTGCACCTGGTCGCGAAACTCCCAAACGCGCGGCAGCCGATCCGGCCGCTGCCTGCTTGCCAGAGCATGGCTGCCCCTCGTCGCTTTTGTCTTGGGCCTGAGCGCGTGCCCGTCATCCGCGCAGAACACAACCTGGCTCGGCCCCGAAGGCGGCCTCTGGTCCAACGCCACCCTCTGGTCCAGCGGCGTGCCAACGCTGGGCCTCAACGCACTGCTGGACAACGGCCATACCGCAGTTCTGGACGCGACGGATCAGCAGGCTGACATTTTGTACCTGGGCAGCACCACCGGCGGCGCAGGTAGCCTGAGCATTATCTCCGCCGGCAGCCTCTCCGCCGGCTACGGCTACGTGGGCTACGCCAGCGGCTCTACCGGCTCCGTCACCGTGACCGGCGCCAACTCCACCTGGACCCATTCCGCCGAATTGCACGTCGGCGAGTCCGGCGCCGGCACCCTCACCGTAAGCAACGGCGGCAAGGTGACCAACACCGTCGGCTACCTCGGCTACGCAGCCGGTTCCACCGGCAGTGTCACCGTTACCGGCGCGAATTCTACGTGGCGCAGTTCCAATCTGCATGTCGGCTACGGCGGCAACGGATCGCTCACCATCGCCGAAGGCGGATACGTGCGCAGCAGCTATTCCTACGCCGGCGACACCAGCGGCTCGACCGGCAACGTGACGGTGGATGGCTCCGGCTCCTGGTGGCAGGTTGTGAGTTCCCTGTGGATCGGCAATTACGGCAACGCCGCCTTGTTCATCACCAACGGCGGAAAGGTCTCCACGAACCAGAATGCTTACGTGGGGTATCACAACACGGCCGCCGCGACCGTGGACGGCCCCGGCTCCACTTGGGCCATCGACTCTTCCTTCACCGTCGGCGGCTACAGCAAGGGCACGCTCACCGTCAGCAATGGCGGCTACCTCTCCAACGACACTGCGATTTTGGGATCCTCCACAGGCTCGGCCGGGACGGTCACCGTGACCGGAGCGAATTCCACCTGGACCAATTCCTCCAACGTGACCGTCGCCAATCGCGGCAACGGGACGCTCTCGGTCGCCAACGGCGGAAAGGTCTCCGACGTCAACGGCTACGTCGGTTTGTACAGCGGTTCCCTCGGCGCAGTCACCGTCGATGGCCCAGGCTCGAAGTGGGTGAATTTTTCGAACCTGACCATCGGCGATTCCGGCAGCGCCACGCTCTCGATCACCAACGGCGGATACGTCTCCAATCTGGAAACCTACGTCGCCTTCAACAGTGGTTCGACGGGCAACGTCACGGTCGATGGAGCCGGGTCGCAGTGGAGCACCAAGTATCTCCGCGTGGGAGCTGGAGGCACCGCGACCCTCTCGATCACCAATGGCGGACAGGTCGTCACGAGCGTCAGCAGTTTCGTCTCCAGCGACACCACGGGCACCGTCACGGTGGATGGTGACGGTTCGTCCTGGACGACGTCCGAGAACCTGTACGTTGGCTATGAAGGCACCGGCACGCTCCGGGTGGCCAACGGCGCCGAGGTGACCTTCAAGAATGGCCGCGTCGGCTACAGCTCCGGCTCCATAGGATCGGTCACGGTGGACGGAGACGGATCCGTCTGGACCGGCGGCTCGCTGTACGTTGGACGCGAAGGCAATGGAACGCTGTCCATCCTCAACGGAGGGTCGGTTTCCAGCGCCGGCAGTTATGTCGGCTATTACGGCGGCAGCAAGGGCAACGTCACGATCAGCGGCGAGGGCTCGCTTTGGGCCACGTCCGGAAACCTGACCATTGGCGGTCGCGAGTCGACCGTCGGCGGGAATGCGACCGTCACCGTGACCAACAACGGTTTGCTCAGCGTCGCTGGTGTGTTGTGCGTCTGGAACAAGGGG
>CALARR010000277.1 GCA_937889015.1 uncultured Planctomycetales bacterium
AGCTGGTAGTCGGCCGGGTCCACGACGCGCGCGGACTCGTTCCACAACAGCACCAGCGCCCGGGCCACGGTGGCGACGTTCACTGGCTGCCAGTTGCGGTTCAGGATCAGCGTCGGCCGCTGCAGGATTCTGGTGGTCATGGGACACCTCGTGACTGCTATCAGGTTGACCGACCGGACTTGAACCGGCACATACCTGGGCCACAACCAGGCGCTCTGCCAATTAAGCTACGGCCAACATCCGTCTCTTCATTGCTCGATCGCTTCCGCAAACCAGCACACGCTCAAGCGGAACGACCACGCTGCGCGCGGTGCCCAGGGAGTCGAACCCTCATCTCCACGAGGGAGAACCGCGTTAGCACCGCGGCCCGGCCAACCGTATCCGGCTACCTTCCGTACGTCAGCCATTCCAGTGGACCCGCCGGGAGTTGAACCCGGATCTCCAGCATGCCGCGCTGGTGTCGTCCCGTTGGACCACGAGCCCAATTTGTCGAGTGGACCGGACGGGAGTCGAACCCGCCACACCGACCGTGCAAAGGTCAGTCGCCTCCTGGGAACATGCCAGCCCAACGATCAAGAGGTCCGTCCGGGAATCGAACCCGGTCTTCCTCCGTACCGAGGAGGTGTGCTGCCGAAACACCTACAGACCGTTCTTTCCAAGGTGATCCCGGATGGAGTCGAACCATCGCTTTCCTGGTTGTCACCCAGGCGTCTTCGCCGTTGGACCACGGGATCATGCAAGTGACCGGGACAGGAGTTGAACCTGCAAAGTCACGAGGCTCTCGACGTCGCCGATTTTCCTGTTTGCGTACCCGGTCGTGGCGGGTCCGGGGGTCGCACCCGGCGGTCCCGGCTTATGAGGCCGGGCTGGACTCTGGCCCACCCGCAGTTGCAGGCCCCGGTATCGAACCGGGCAAACCGGCCGTATGAAAGCCAGTTGGGCACCTGCCGCGCCTGCAATGAGTGACCAAGGGGAGAGTCGAACTCCCATGCCTTGCGGCACGACGTTCTGAGCGTCGCGCGTCTACCAGTTGCGCCACTTGGTCATGTTGTTCAGTAGCCCGTGCGGGAGTTGAACCCGCCTCGCCAGATCGAGGGTCTGGCATCCTGTGCCGATAGACGAACGGGCTATGTCGAAAAGTGCGCCGGGCAGGAGTTGAACCTGCATAGCCTTTCGGGCTGGCTGCTTTACAGGCAGTTGGGCTCGCAGATGCCCAGCCGACGCATATTCTCAGTGGCGCAGGCGGGAGTCGAACCCGCAGGTCACCAAGGTTTGAGCTTGGCCGCTTTTCCCACTTTGCGTACCGCGCCGTCACTGCTCGAAAGCGCCCTCGACGGGACTTGAACCCGTGATCTCCTGTTCGACAGACAGGCGAGCACTCCACGCTGCTCCGCGAGGGCGATTGTTGTATGGTGGCCCAAGTGGGACTCGAACCCGCAGCATCGGAAGGTTCTGAGCCAAGGTGGTCTTCCGCTTGCCTACCGGGCCGAGTGCCCAGGGCTGGAGTCGAACCGGCAATCGCCTGCGACCACCGCTTCGCGGCGGTGCCCGAGCCAAGCCGCTCTTCCGATTGACGTACCTGGGCCAACGAGTGGTCCCGGATGGAATCGAACCTTCGGTTTCCTGGATGTGGCCCAGGCGTCTACGCCGCTAGACCACGGGACCGCGATAGTGGAGCCACTGGGAATCGCACCCAGATTTCCGGCTTGCGGAGCCGGCGTCGTCCTGTTGGACCATGACCCCAAAGCGGAAGCCGTGGGAGTCGAACCCACAAGCGGCACGATGCCGCCGCCTGCCTTCCAAGCAGGTTCCTCAACCATTCGGATGGCTTCCGTCTCGAAGCTGCGGGAGCTGGAGTTGAACCAACATGACGACGTTCAGAGCGTCGCATCCTGCCGTTGGATGATCCCGCATCGGTTTGCCCATCGAGACACCGCGGTCTCGTCGCAAGTTCGGGGAGGAGGGGTCGAACCTCCGTCTCCTGGTTCAAAGCCAGACGGCCTACCACTAGCCGATCCCCGATCATGCTCGAAGAGCGCCCTGCGGGAGTCGAACCCGCTTCGCCAGCTTGGAAGGCTGGAGCCTCAGCCGGTCGGCCAAGGGCGCGCATAAGGCGGAAGGTGAGGGAGTCGAACCCCCAAGGCTCATCGCTCGACCGCTTTCGGGGCGGCTGCCATCGCCAGTTGGCTTGACCTTCCGTAAGGCTGCGGTGGCAGGAATCGAACCTGCGTCGGGGCGGTTAACAGCCGCCTACCCGTACCAGCACGGGTCCCACCGCAATGAAAGTCAGGACGGCCGCGACCAATCGGCCGGTCGGCCGATCGGTGCCCGAACCGGCGATCTCGTGGACCCGACGGCCAACGCTACGCGTCGGTGCCCGGCGGAATACCAGCTTTCCTACGTCCTGTATCAAGAGCGCCCAGCG
>CALARR010000278.1 GCA_937889015.1 uncultured Planctomycetales bacterium
TACACGTCAGGTGGCAAGCCGCGGGCGTTTGAGGTAGCCCCCCTGCCCTGCTCACCGTGAGGAGCTTCCTCTCCAGGCGTTGCGAGGACTTCCGGAATCGAGATCCGATGACGGTATTATGGCGAACGTAGCTGAAGCGTTGAACCGCGCCTTGCGGCACCACCAGGCGGGCCGTCTGCAGGTAGCCGAGCAGATCTACCGGCAAGTGCTCGCTACCGATCCGCGGAATGCCGACGCTTGGCATTTGTTGGGGGTCGCCGCCCTGCAGCAGGGCCGGCACGCCGAGGCCGTAGAGCACCTTCGCCGGGCCATCGGCGTGCGTGGCAAGGAAGCCGTGTATCACAACAGCCTGGGCAATGCGTATCGAGCCCTGGGGCAGCTTGCGCAGGCGATGGAATGCTACCAGCAAGCGGTGAAGTTGAAGCCCGAGTACGCCGAGGCGCATCTGACGTTGGGCAACGTCTGGAGGAGCCAGGGGAACTTGGATCAGGCGATCGCGTGCTACCGGCGGGCCGTGCAGGCCAAGCCGGGGTACGCCGAGGCGCACTTCAACCAGGGCATCGCCTGGAAGGGACTCGGCAAACTGGACGAGGCGATCCAATGCTATCAGCGAACCGTGCAGTTGCGGCCCGATTTCGCCGAGGCCCACAACAATCTGGGCAATGCCTGGAAGGAACAGGGCCAGTTCGCGGCGGCGATCGAGTGCTACCAGCGCGCCGTGCAGTTGAAACCCGGTTTTGCCGAGGCGCACAATAACCTGGGGGCGGCCTGGCAGGCGCGGGGAGAATTGGACCGCGCTGTCGAGTGTTACCAGCGCGCCGTGCAGATCCATCCGAATTACGCCGAGGCCCACAACAACCTGGGCAACGCCTGGCGAGAGCGGGGAGAACTGCAGCCAGCCATTGAGTGCTACCGGCGCGCGGCGCAATTGAAGCCGGACAACGCGGAGGTCCTCAACAATCTGGGTATCGCCTGGCATGGACTGGGCCGACTGGACGAGGCCATCCGCTGTTGCCAACAGGCCATGCAACTGAAGCCGCACTTCGCCGAGGCCTGCGCCAACTTGGGGAACATGCTCAAGAGCCAAGGCCGACTGGAGCAGGCGACCGAGTGTTATCGTCAGGCTTTGGAATGGAAGCCGGAGCGTGCCGAAACGCACTACAACCTGGGAGGCGTTTGCCAGATTCGCGGAGAGGTGGAGCAAGCGATCCAGTGTTATCGCAGGGCCTGGCAGCTTCATCCGCAGGACACGGCCGCCTTGGGGGCCCTGGTGCATCAACTCCAGCACGTGTGCGCGTGGGATGAACTGAAACCACTCGTCGCGCAGGTGATGGAGTGTCTGGAAGGCGGGCTGCCCGGTTTCGATCGCATTGCTCCCTTCTGCGCTGTGACGCTGGCCACACCGACCACGGCTCAACAGCAACTGCACTGCGCGCAAGGTTGGGTACAAACGGAGCTGCGAGCGGCTCAGTACATGGCCACACCGCAGAGCCCCGGGAAGGCCCAACCCAAATCGCCACTGACCGTGGGTTATCTTTCGTCCGATTTCCACGCGCATGCCACCGCCTGGCTCATCGCGGAGTTGTTCGAAAAGCACGACCGCCAGCGCTTCACGGTCTGTGGCTATTCCTATGGCCCCGACGACGAAAGCCCCATGCGGCGGCGGTTGATGCGCGCGTTCGACCGGTTTGTCGATTTGCGTACGACCTCCTTTCCGGAGGCGGCCCAACGCATCGCCCAGGATGGCGTGGACATCCTCGTGGATCTGAAGGGTTACACGACGGATTCCCGTGCGGAGATCCTGGCCTTGCGCCCCGCGCCGATCCAGGTGAACTACCTGGGTTACCCGGGCACGATGGGGGCCGCGTTCATGGATTATATCCTGGTGGACCATTTTATCGTTCCGCCGGACCAGCAGCCCTGTTTCAGCGAGCAACTGGTGCACCTGCCGGGCTGCTACCAGGTAAACGACCGGCAGCGGGAGATTGCGGGGCACACGCCGACGCGCGCCGCAGTTGGGCTCCCCCAGGAGGGGTTTGTCTTCTGTTGTTTCAACAACAGCTATAAAATCACCCCAGAGATGTTTGACGTCTGGATGCGGTTGTTGCAGGCGGTTCCGGGCAGCGTGCTCTGGCTGCTGGAGAGGAACCGCACGGCGTCGTTGAATCTGCGGCGGGAGGCGGAGAAGCGCGGAGTGCCGGGGGATCGCCTGGTGTTCGGCCCCAAACTGCCGTTGGCGGAGCACCTGGCCCGGCACCGGTTGGTGGACCTGTTTCTGGACACGTACCCAGTGACGGCGCACACGACGACCAGCGACGCGTTGTGGGCCGGTTGCGTGCTGCTGACCATGGTCGGCCAGACGTTCGTGTCGCGCGTGGCAGGGAGCTTGCTGCAAGCCGTTGGCTTGCCGGAGTTGATCACGTATACGCTGGCGGAATATGAGGAGATGGCCTTGCGGCTGGCGCGCGAGCCGGATCGGCTGGCTGAATTGCGCGCGCGACTGCAGGCGAATCGCCTGACCTGTTCGCTGTTCGACAGTGCGCGGTTCACGCGGCACGTGGAACGGGCCTATGAGCGGATGTGGGAGATTTACGTCTCGGGCGGCAAGCCGCAGGCGTTTGCGGTCCAGGCCCTGGAACCTTGAATGAAGCTGAGGTGCTGCTCTGAAAATCTATACGAGAACGGGCGACGAGGGAGAGACGGGCTTGCTGGAGGGGCCGCGCGTGCGCAAGGACTCGCCGCGGACCGAGGCCCTGGGCGCGGTCGACGAACTGAACGCCTGGCTGGGCCTGGCACGCAGCGAGGGCCTGGCCGAAGGGCTGGACCGCCTGGTGCAGCGCATCCAGAACGAGTTGTTCGCGGTGGGGGCCGAGTTGGGCTCGCTGGAGCCCGAGCGCATGGGCACGCGCGTCATCGGCGAGCGGCAGATCAAGGGGCTGGAAGAGGCCATCGACGCCATGGAGCAGACGCTGAAACCGCTGCGGCAGTTCATCTTGCCCGGCGGCGGCCGCGCCGCAGCCGTGCTGAACCTGGCCCGGGCCGTGTGTCGCCGAGCCGAACGGCGCGTCGTGCACCTGGCCGGCGATGAGACGCAGCACGTCTCGGCCCAATTGATCGTCTATCTGAACCGCCTGGGCGACCTGTTGTTTGTCTTGGGTCGCGCGGCCAATGCGCAAGCCGGACACGACGACGTGGTTTGGGAAGGCGTGGGGCGGTAGCACGCGGCGGCGCGAGGCTGTGCATAAAGGCATCGGCGTGCCATCTCCGTAGTTGTTGAAGGGGAAGGCCTGTCCCGGGGGGATTGCGGACTCCGCGCAGCCGAAGCGCGGGAGCAGCGGCAAGT
>CALARR010000279.1 GCA_937889015.1 uncultured Planctomycetales bacterium
AGGTCGTGCTGCCCTGGGCGTGGACCAGCGCGGCGAGCTGGCCCAGCGCGCCGTACGTGTACTGGCTGGCGGCCACGAGCTGATCGGCCTGGTAACGCTGGATGGCCAGCAGTTGGCCGTTGCCGGCATAGCTGAAGGAGACGCGCTTGTCGGCCACGGCGTTGCCGCCGGTTTGACCGGTCTGGGTGATCTGGGTCACGTTGCCGGCCGAGTCGTACTGGTAGTTGGTGAGGAAGTCGGCCAGGCCGTCGATGGTGGCGGACAGGGAACTGCGCTGTTGGCTGTCGTCGGCGTACTGGGTGGTGAGCACCACGGCAGGCTGCCCGTTGCTGGTGGCGGTGACCGTGACCAGGCGGCCCTGGCTATCGTAAGTCAGTCTCTCAATCGGCGGTTTCCCAGTCCACTGAAATGTCGCATTGTGCAATCCTGCTCCGAAGCAATTCAACGCCGTCTTTGGTGACCATTGTCCGGGATAACGTAAGGTAACGCAACTCCGTCAGACCGTACAGGTGGGGAAGTCCTGCATCTGATATGGCGGTTTGGTCGAGGCTCAACCCTTTGAGGTTTCGCAACTCTGTCAAGTGCTGCAGACCGTGATCGGTAATCCGCGTCCTGCTGAGATAGAGGTCATCCAATCGCCGGAGATTCTTGACTCGTTCCAGTCCTACATCAGATATTCGCGTGCGAGATAGATTCAGTGTCCGCAACGGGTCCATGTTCTCCAAGGCTTCGGCACCTTCGTCGTCGACCAAGCTGTTCTCCATGGACAGTCTCCGCAACCCGCGCAGTTTCCTTAGTATGGATAACGACCGGCCGGTCACTTTTGTCCAGCCAACGTCAAGTTCTTCCAGCTCTCGCAGCGGAGTCAACGCTCCGAGATCGTCATCGGAAATTTCCGCGTGGGCCAGCTTAAGAACGCGCAACGCACGACATGCGCCAATGTGCTGCAAGGCAATTCCGGCCATCTCTTCCGGGTTGCATTTTAGCTCTCGCAATTCCTTCAAGTTTCGAAGCGGTGTGAAGCCACGCCCGGTCAGCTTTGTATCAAACAACTCCAGCTTCCGAAGGTTCTTCGAACCGGCAACATGGACGAACCCGGCGTCTGTTACATTCGTGCGCCTCAGACTGAGTAGTTCCAAGTTGGTGAACTTGTTGACCTTCTGGAGTCCAACGTCGGTTACGTCCGAAGAGCCCAGGTAAAGTTCGCGTAGATGGGGTAGCGATTTCGCCATTCCCGAAAGCCTTTCCAGCAGGTCGTCGCATCCACGCGACAGCGCTAAAGATGCAAGATGCCCCGCTTCATCGACGTCAAACTCCCCGAATTCGCCTTTTGGGTCAGTCACGCGTAGGATGTTGACGACTTCACGTTCGAGGGACGTCAACCTTGCCATCCGATCGGGAGGAGCAGTCTCAGCGTCGAGCATTGCGCGCACATCTTCGATGGCTTGTTGTAGTTCTGCTTCGGTCATGTCTGCAAGTGCGTCGAGGTCAGCGTCTCGATCTTCCTCGTCGTCCATTTCGAAGGCTCCTCCAGGTATCACGATTGCCATTCCGCTCAACCAGCCAGTCCCCTAGGGCCGTGGGGGGATAGGCGGAGGTGGTGGCAGAAGGTCGCCAAATCTCCGATGCCGATAAGGACCCTCCAGGCTAGAAACACCCCCACCGGGGAATAGCCACTCATCGATGGCGTCTGCGTACGCGTGTACGGCGGCCTCCACCAGGTCGGCGCAGACGAAATCTCGCTGCACTTCACCGAGTGCGGCGGTTATTCCGCCGCCCTTGATGAAGCCTTCTCCAGCATAGCCGCGAGTCGCGCATTGTGTGATAGAAACGACCATCAGGACCGGGAGCAACTTGCCGGCCGCCCTGCGGGCCAACCCGATGCCGCCTCCTTGCAGTTTCTTGAGCACCAACCCCTCCGCCTTGGACAATTGGATAGTCCTATCCTTGTTGACCACCACTTTCGCCAGATTCTTCAACTGCGTCTCAGTGAGCCTTGGGTTTTCCAGTAGCGCTTGCTGGGCAATCGAGACACTTTGGATGAAACCCTTCCGCCACGTGCAGACTTTTTCCCACGCCGCCTTATTCGCGTTGAAGAAAGCCGCAATCTGCGCGGAGACATGTTTTCCATTCTCGATCGATGAGACGAACTGGATCGCCATGTCCTCTTGGAGGACGCCTTTGTCACCGAACTGGTCAATGAAGTTGGCGAGCAGCTCCCGCACAGCGGTAATGTACTCCGGATTATGCGTTACGTCATTCCACGTATCGTTAATGTGCCTCAGGATCCGTGGATCGAGTTGTGACGCTGAAGTCGTGATCTCAAAGATACGCTTTGCCGCATCCGAAAGTTTCCCCTGATTAAACAGTACTCCGTACACGCTCTGCGGAACCCAATGGTGCCCCACAGGCTCCGACGCCATCATTGCACGCTTTCCGATCCCTGACGTCAGCGCGATGTCTTCAGCGTCGGCGCAGGGGCTGAGTTGCCTCGTGCTTATGGAGTCCCAAGATTCAAACAGACGGTCAACCGCTATGGACTTCCGAGGCGCCGTGGCAGGGAGGCCACTTGTAATACCCTCAACGGTAGCCAGGGGACCGGCAGTCATGACCAAATCATGGCCCCGGTCTTCCTGCATTCCCTGAATGAAGTCCTCGACGTTGGGCAATTCTAAGCCGTTCGCCGCCGGGCCGGTCGCCTCCACGAGGTTGCCTTGCTCATCATACACCCATACGGTTGTATTGCCCACCGGATCAGTCAGCGAAGCCAGGTTGCCGGCCGCGTCGTAGGTAAAGCGGGTCACGCCGCCGGCCACGTCGA
>CALARR010000280.1 GCA_937889015.1 uncultured Planctomycetales bacterium
GCGATGGGTAGAATTGCGGTAGGGCGGTGGAAACCGAACCCAGGGGGAGATCGTCTGTATCCCTGGGACCCCAATACGCATTTGTGAGGAGGCAAGTCTATGGGCAGGCATTGGATCGTGGTGGCGTTGCTGGCGGGCCTCGTTCCTGGGCTGACATGGGGGCAAGGGGTATTGTTGGTGGTCGACCCGGCTCAATCGGTCCGATTGCCGCGGCCGGTGATCGTCATGCCGTACCACCCACACCCGCATCCGATGCCGCCGATCACGCCCCCCCCTCCCCCTCCAGCCATCTACAAGATCTCCGAGCTGCAGATCGAGGCACGGCTGGTGGACCAGGTGGCCAAGGTTCAGGTGTCGCAGGCGTTTGTAAACACGGGCAGCCGGACGTTGGAGGTGAGCTTCGTATTTCCGTTGCCATACGACGGGGCCGTCGAGCAGATGACACTCCTGGTGGATGGCAAGGAGTATCCGGCCAAGCTTTTGCGGGCCGACGAAGCGCGGCGGATGTACGAGGAGATTGTGCGCAAGAATCGCGACCCGGCGTTGTTGGAGTGGATGGGCACGGGGTTGTTCAAGACGAGCGTCTTTCCGGTGCCGCCCGGCGCCAAGCGGACGGTGACGCTGCGCTACGCGCAGCTCTGCCGGAAAGTGGAGGGGCTGACCGACTTCTTGTTCCCTTTGAGCACGGCCAAATACACATCCCATGCTGTGGAGAAGGTGTCGATTCGAGTGACGATCGACAGCCAGACGCCGATCAAGAATGTGTACAGTCCGACGCACGCGGTGGAGGTCAAACGGCCCGATGACCAGCACGCGGTGCTCAGCTACACGCGCACGAACGAGGTGCCAATCAGCGACTTTCGTTTGTTCTACGACGTGGGGCAGGAGAAGGTGAGCGCGCGGGTCATCAGCTATCGGCCTAGCGGAGACCAGGACGGCTATTTTGTGCTTCTTGCCAGCCCACAGATCAAGAGCCAGGCCACGCCGCAGCGGAAGACGGTCGTCTTCGTGATCGACAAGTCGGGGAGTATGAGCGGCAAGAAGATAGAACAGGTGCAGAGTGCCCTGAAATTCGTGCTGAACAATCTACGCGAAGGGGACCTGTTCAACATTGTGGCCTACGACAGCGCGGTGGAGTCCTTCCGCCCCGAGTTGCAGCGTTACGGAGAGGAGACGCGCAAAGCGGCGATGGGCTTTGTCGAGGGGCTTTACGCCGGCGGCAGCACGAACATCAAGGCGGCATTGCAGACGGCCTTGAGCCAACTCCAGGACAAGAAGCAACCCAGCTATGTCGTGTTTCTGACCGACGGCCTTCCCACGGCTGGGGAGACCAACGAGATGAAGATCGCCGCCATGGCCAAGGAGGCAAACCAGATCCGGGCCCGGTTGTTCGTGTTCGGCGTGGGCTATGACGTGAACAGCCGCCTATTGGAGAAATTGGCCAGCGAGAACCGCGGGCAGAGCCAGTATGTGCGGCCCGACGAGAATCTGGAGGAACATGTCAGCCGTTTCTATCGGCGGATCGAGGCCCCGGTGATGACCGACGTCGAGATCCAGTTCAGCCTGGATGAGAAGGGAGATACACCGGTGGTCAACCGTGTCTATCCCAAGGGCACGGTGGACTTGTTTGCCGGGCAGCAACTGGTGTTGGTAGGGCGCTACAAGCGACCAGGCAGCGCCAAGGTGATGCTCACCGGCCTGGTGGGAGAGGAACGGCAGAAGCTGGATTTCCCGGCCGAGTTGGTGCCGACCAGCATTGATCAGAGTCAGGCCTTCGCGGAGAAGCTGTGGGCCGTGCGCCGCGTGGGGGAGATTCTGGAGGAAATCGACCTGTCGGGGAAGAACCAGGAACTGGTCAACGAGTTGATCGAGTTATCCCAGCGGCATGGGATTCTGACGCCCTACACGTCCTTTTTTGCCGACGACAATGTATCGCTGGGAGACATGGCCGGCAACCGCGAGCGAACCTCGCGGCGGCTGGAGGCCCTGAAGGACGTTTCCGGGGCGGGAGGCGTGCTGCAGCGCTCGGGAAAGGGGATGTTCCAGCATGCGGCCGCGGCGCCGCAATCGGCGGCCGACGCCATGTGGAGTTTCGGCGCGCCGGCCACGGTACCGGCCCAGGGGGGGCGGCTCGCTGCCGGCACCGGGCCATCACCTGTGGCCGTGGCTCCCGCCGAGGCGGCTGAACGCGAGGCGCAGAATGTGGCCAGCAACGTGCGGAATGTGGGGAACCGGGCCTTCTACCGCCGTCAAGGGCAGTGGATCGACTCACGGCTCAACGAAGCACAGCAGGCTCAGGCCCGGCGGATCAAGCAGTTCAGCCCCGAGTATTTCGAACTGGCTCGGCGTCAGGGGCGGGAACTGTCGCAGTATCTGGCGTTCGACGAACCGGTGCTACTGGATGTCCAGGGCCAAGCCTACCTGATCGAGCCCTGAGGGGCCCGTCGGGAGGTGCGGAGGGGGGCACCGATGGAGCGTTGGGCAGAAAAAGGAAGGCCCTGTTCTCGAGCCTTCGCTCGGGAACAGGGCCTTTGGATTGCCGAGGGCGGATAGCCGTGAGCTTCAGAAGTAATCGCCGTCCATGCCGAGACGGGTTTGGAACTCCTCGAACAGTCGTGCGTACTGATCGCTGGAGGAATGCACGTGTTCGGCTTCGGTGATGAAGTGCATCTGGTCATCACAGGGTAGTCCGCGCTGATCGAGGACCTCCTGGAAGGGGGCTAGCTCGTCACCGTAGACGATCAGCAGCTTGTGCTCGTCGAACTGCACTTCCAAGGGTACCGCCGGGTTCAGGACGGCGATGCCGGTGCAACCGTCGTTGACCAAGAGATCCTCGTACTCCCAGAGGGTGCTTTTGAGCACAGGCATGTCGATGTGCTCGCGATACAGGTCGGTGTGGCCTTGCGACTGACCGCTATGGCTGGTCTCCAGGACCACGTCGACCACGCTCCCCAGAGGGTCCAGCAAGTCCATGAAGCATTCGAACAGCCGAGGCTTGGAAATGGCTGCCATCAGGACCGGAACGCTGGTCTGGTTTTGTTCGTCGCGGTAAGCGTCGTGCCGATAGCCCTGGGAGGGAACGACCTGCAGGTCGTAGGACGGCCGCACCGCCTCGGTGAGCAGGAAGTCGCCGTACCGGGCTACGCCCAAGTGCGCTTCCAGCTCCTCCTCGCTGAGGCGGTCGAAGCTGCTCGTCCCGACCGGCGCGGAGCCTTCGCGGAACACGTTTCGGAAAAATCGCTTCAGGAAGCCCATCGATATTCTCTGCTGTCGAAACGACGCGACCGGTGGACAACAAGTGTTGGCGAACCGTTGTGTGCTCAGTTCTACCAAACCGTAGGTCACGCTGGACGAAGAAGCGCGCTAGGGCGGTTTGCTTCCCGGTTCGCCAAGTTTTCGGCTTCGCTACAACCGGAAGAACTCCTCCCCTCGCCTCCACCCCGTTATTCGGCCACCCGCCGATGGGGGCTGTGCTGCCCATTCGTACCGCGACGGTGTCGACCTACGTTAGTCTACCACCGGCTTCCGTGACGGGTGACTCCAGGCTGACCAACCAGAGACAAAGTTCAGTCGCCTCCTGGGAGGCCCTGAGCGTGACGAAGACTCTGCGG
>CALARR010000281.1 GCA_937889015.1 uncultured Planctomycetales bacterium
AAAGGGTTTTCTGACTGCTTATGTTGTTAATAAGTGTTTGGTCGCCTATACTTCTAATAGCAAGAGAAGTGACCATGTTTGTACGAACCCTTCTTTGCCTGGCTGCTACGTTGGCCCCGCTGGCCGAGCTGCCCAGCAGCGGATGCGGGACTTGGGGCACGTTCCCGAGTGACTCAAGGCCGCGCTTCGCGGAGGCCCCCTGTCAGCCGAGGCTGGTCTGCCCGTCGGCTGGCGTCCGGCGTGGGGCCTGTCCAAACTGCCGGAGTGAGGCGAGTGCCTCGTCTCGGCAATGCCGATGCGGTGCGATGTGCCGGTGTCATCCGGGGCGATCCGTGCCGCAGGTTCCTCCGGCCGGCAGAGAAGGGGCATCGGGCAAGCATCTGTTCATCTCGCCGGCCGTGACCGTCGCGATCGTCTTCGGACGAGAGACGGATTGCCATCTCTGGGCTCGTTCGGCCGGGCAAAGGCTGCCGCTGACTGCAATCCAGCGGTGCAGCACTCTCTGTCGCTTTGTGGTTTGAGCGACCGGGGCGGGGATACTGCGCGCTGTGAGCGGCGTGTGCTCGCCTGATCTCCATCCTGTTTGCGGATTCTGGCGTTTGCATTTGCGCCTGGCAGCGCGCGGGCCTTTGTGTCGCTGGCCTGGTTTCCGAATCTGCTGCGCGTAGGAGAACTTGTGATGAACCTGAAATACGGATTGCGACTGATGGTGGCCGCATCAGGGGTGGCGTTGCTGATCGGCTGTGGGGAGCACGCGTCGAAACAGACAGGGACGACGCAGGCGGGGAAGCCGGCCTCCACAACGGTCGCTCCGGCAACTCCACAGTTGCCGCTTCACCAGGAATTGACCTCGCTGTCGACGGAGGATCGGGCCTTGGCCCAGAGACAGCGTGTCTGTCCCGTGAGCGGCGAGTTGTTGGGCTCGATGGGACCCGCCGTCAAAGTGACGGTCGAAGGCCGCATCGTGTTCTTGTGTTGCAGTGGCTGTGAAGACGATCTGCGCAAGGACCCACAGAAGTACTTTGCCAAGTTGGATGGGGTGCGGTAGGCGCTTGCCGGGTATGGCCGTCGCCGAACGCTACCCAATCGAATCTGCTGAGAAATACCGCGAGGTATATCATGAGCGAAAACATGTCTCCGTCCCAAGAACGCGCCGCGGCGCATGACGTCCAGGCCGAGTCCGAGCGACTGGGGCTGGGGCGGCGTGTGCTGCTGGTGCTGAAGGTGGTCGAGGTGCGGCTACGGTTCATCGCGATCCTGTTGGCCGTGGGGCTGTTCATCGGCTATTGGGATACGGTCAAGAACTATTGGGACCGGTGGACCCGGCCGCAGGCGGTGGCCGTGCGGCAGTTGGCCGCCGATCAGGAGTTCTTCTGCCCGATGCATCCCAACGTGGTGCGCAACAGCTTCCAGCCCAACGGCGACGTGCCGCAGTGTCCGATCTGCGGCATGCCGCTGTCGGTGCGGAAGAAGGGGCAGCCGGAGCCTCTGCCGCCGGGGATCACCGGTCGCGTGCAGTTCTCGCCGGAGCGAATCCAATTGGCCGGCGTGCGCACGGCGACGATCGGCTATCGGCCCATGGCTTTGCAGACGATCACCGTGGGCTACGTGGCCTTCGACGAGAGCCGGCTGGCGCGCGTGGTGAGCCGGGTGGACGGCTACGTGGAACGGCTGTATGTGGACCAAACCTACGTGGTCGTCGAGAAGGGGCGGCCGCTGGCCGAGATCTACAGTCCAGAGCTGTACAGCGCCGCCGAAGAGCTGGTGCGCGCAACGCGCACGCAGGGCCAGGCGGACCTGGCGGCCGGCGCCCGGAAGAAGCTCGCGTTGCTGGGGGTCGCAGGGGAGGAGATCGAGGCCATCGTGCAGGCCGGCCAGGCCTCTGCGCGGCTCGTGTTGCGCTCGCCGCAATCGGGCTACGTGATGAACAAGGCGATCGTGGCCGGCGCGCGGGTCGAGCAGGGAATGACGCTCCTGGAGGTGGCCGATCTCTCGGCCGTATGGATCGAAGCCGACGTGTTCGAGAAGGACGTCGGACTCTTGCAGGTCGGCCAGGCGGCCGAGGCCACGGTCGAGGCGTTTCCGAATCGCACTTTTCGCGGACGGTTGGCTCTGGTCTATCCGCAATTGGACCCGGCTACGCGGACCAACCGCGTACGGTTCGAGCTGGACAATCCGACACACGAATTACGCCCTGGGATGTTCGCCACGGTGCGGATCGACACGCCCCTGGAGAGCATCGAACCGTATCGGACTCTGGCCGTTAGCCATGCGCGGGTGGTTCAGGTGTCGGCGACGGGCAACGGCCCCGCTGCGCCGGCCGAGCTGTTGAGCGTCCCGGAGCGGGCCGTGGTCGATACGGGTACCCGGAAGGTGGTGTACGTCGAGCGCGGGCCGGGACTGTTCGAGGGAGTGGAAGTGCGGCTCGGGCCGCGGATCGGCGAGTACTATCCGGTGCTGGAGGGTCTGGCGCCGGGCGATCGGGTCGCGGCGGCCGGCGCGTTTCTGATCGATGCCGAGACGCGGCTCAATCCGGCGGCCGCGGCGAGCTATTTTGGCGCCACGGGAGCGCCCCGCAGCGGCCGCGAGGGGCCGGAGCCCACCGCGCGCCAGGAGCCCCCGGCCCAGCCAGCCGGGGAGCTGACGGCCGAGGAGCTGCGGAATGTGGCTCAATTGCCCGAGCCCGATCGGACGCTGGCCCAGCGGCAGAAACTGTGCCCGATCACGGGCAAGCCGCTGGGATCGATGGGCGTGCCCTACAAGCTCGTGCTACGGAATCTGCCCGTGTTCCTGTGCTGCAAGGGCTGCGTGGGCAAGGCCAAGTCGGAGCCAGAGGAGACGCTGCGGAAGATCCACCAGTCGACGGATTCCAGAGCGGAACAGCCGTAACTTACAGGTGACCATCCCATGATCGAGCGCATCGTCGAATACTCGGTCCGCAACCGGTTCGTGGTGCTATTGCTGGCCCTGGCCGTGGCGGCCTGGGGCATTTACGCGGTGCTGCATACGCCGGTGGACGCGATTCCTGACCTGTCGGAAAACCAGGTGATCGTGTTCACCGACTGGATGGGGCGCAGCCCGCGGGAGATTGAGGACCAGATCACTTATCCCTTGTCGGTGAACTTGCAGGGGCTGGCGGGCGTGAAGTCGGTGCGCTCCTCGAGCGAGTTCAACTTCTCGATGATTAACATCATCTTCGACGACAACGTGGATTTCTACTTTGCCCGCGAGCGGGTACTGGAGCGATTGACGCTGGCCAGCACATTCCTGCCGCCGGGCGTAACACCCTACCTGGCCCCCGACGCCACGGCCCTGGGGCAGATCTTCTGGTACACCGTCGAGGGCGAAGGCTACGACTTGGGCCGACTGCGCTCGATCCAGGACTGGTACGTGCGGTACCAGTTGAACTCGGTGCCGGGCGTGGCCCAGGTGGCCTCCGTAGGGGGCTTTCCGCAGGAATACCAGATCGACGTGGACCCCAACCGGCTGCGCGCCTACGACGTGACGCTGGGCGAGTTGTTCGCCGCGGTGGCCCGCTCGAACTCGTCGGTCGGCGGTAAGGTGATCCAGAAGGGGAACGCGGAGTACCTGGTACGGGGCGTGGGCTGGATCCGGTCGGTGGCCGACATCGAGGAGATCGTGGTCAAAACCAACCTGGCCACCGGCACGCCGGTCTACGTGTCGAACGTGGCCACGGTTGGGCTGGGCAGCGAGTTCCGCCGCAGCGTGCTGGAGAAGGACGGCAACGAAGTGGTGGGGGCCGTGGTCATGATGCGGCACGGCGAGAATCCACTCGCCGTGACCCGGCAGATCAAGGAGAAGATCGTGCAACTCCAGCCGGGGCTGCCGGCGGGGGTGCGAATTGTGCCCTTTTACGACCGCACGCGCCTGATCGAAGGCGCGATCCAGACTCTCACCCACACCCTGGCCGAAGAGATCCTGATCGCCGCGGCCATGGTCCTGCTGGTGCTGATGCATTTCCGCAGCACGTTGATCGTGGCCATCACGTTGCCCATGGCGGTGCTGATCTCGTTCATCCTGATGCGCTACTTGAACGTGGCCTCGAACATCATGTCGCTGGCCGGGATCGCCATCTCCATCGGCGTGCTGGTCGACTCGGCGATTGTGATGGTGGAGAACGCGACTCATCATTTGGCGCTGCACTTCGGCAAGAATCGCGTGGCCGGCGACACGCGCGAACTGGTGCTGCCGGCCTGCCGTACGGTGGCCCGGCCGATCTTCTTCTCGGTGATGATCATCCTGATTTCCTTCATTCCGGTGTTTGCGTTGACGGGTCGCGACGGCAAGACGTTCCATCCGTTGGCCTTCACTAAGAGCTTTGCCATGCTGGGCGTGGCCGTGCTGGCGATCACCCTGGTGCCGGCCCTGATCCCGTCGTTCCTCAAGGGGCGGCTGCGTACGGAAGAGGAGAGCTGGCTGGTGCGAACGCTGATCGACATCTACAAGCCCGTGCTGAGCTGGATGATGCCCCGGCGGAACCTGGCCATGTGGTCGTTTTCGGCGCTGTTGATAGTGGGGGCGGGTCTGTTCCCGCTGGACGCGGTGGTGGGCGTTCCGTGGCGGATCTGCTTCCTGGTGACGGTGGCCCTGACCATGGGGCTGACCTTGCTGCTGATCGTGGGCTGGCAGTGGCAGGTGCTGTCGTTCGTCACGCTGGCCGGACTGGCGCTGGCGGCCCACAACTTCCCCAAGATCGGCACGGACTACATGCCGCCGCTGGACGAAGGGAGCATTCTCGACATGCCGGTCACGGTACCCCGCGTGTCGGTGACCCAGGCGGCCGACGACCTGAAGACCCGCGACGCCCTGCTGCGGCGATTTCCCGAGGTGCAGATGGTCGTGGGCAAGGCGGGCCGGGCCGACACGCCCACCGATCCCTCGCCGCTGGACATGGTGGAGACGATCATCACCCTGCGGCCTCGGGAACAGTGGTGCAAGCGAATGTTACGCTATGAGGACGCCCAGCGGCAGACGACCGAGGTGCTGAAGTCGCTGCAGGAGGCACGGCTGATCGAGCCGAACCTCGGCGCGGCCGATCGCCAGGCCCTGTTGGACACCGCGGCGATGAGTGCTGCCATGCAGACCGACACCGCGCTGCGCGAGCTGGCCCTGGAACGCTTCCGCGACTTCGAGCGGCAGCCCGAGCCGCGAGCATTCGCGCCCTTCGTGGCCGAGTTGGACTACGCGCTTTTCGACCAGGCGGTGGGCGCCTTCGACTGGTATGCCCTGGAATCGCTGCGCCAGGAGGCCGGCAGGCAGGGCCTGTGGGCCGAGAAGACCGACGACCGGGCGGAGCAGGAAAAACTCCGCGCCATCCGGGCGCGGCTCGACGCGGCCTGGGCCCCGCGCCTGCTCCTGTGGAAGAAGACCAAGGACGATCTGTTAAAGGAAATGGACAGCGTGGTGCAGATGCCCGGCTGGGCCAACATCTGGACGCAGCCGATCATCAACCGCATCGACATGCTGGCCACCGGCGTGCGGACGATGATCGGCGTGAAGGTCTTCGGCAACGACCTGGAACAGATCCAGAAGGTCTCCGACCAGATCGCCGACGTGCTCAAGCAGGTGCCCGGCGCGGTCGACGTGTTTCCGGACCAGATTCAGGGCAAAGGCTACCTGGAAATCCAGATCGACCGGCGCAAGACGGCCCGCTACGGGGTCAACGTGGGCGACGTGCAGGACGTGATCGAGACGGCCCTCGGCGGCCGGACGATCACCATGACCGTGGAAGGACGCGAGCGCTATCCGGTCCGCATCCGTTACGCGCGCGCCTTCCGCCAGGACGAGGAGGAGGTGCGGAACCTGCTGGTCAGCGCGGCGGGCATGCCCGCCGCCGCGCGCGGCATGGAAGCGAAGAACGCCGAGAGCGATTCGCCGACGGCGACGCCCGGCCCCCGGCCCCCTCAGGTCCCCCTGTCGATGCTGGCCGACGTGCGGATCGTTGAGGGCCCGGCGATGATCAAAAGCGAAAACGGCCTGCTGCGCTCGTACGTGCAGTTGAACGTCCGCGACCGCGACATCGTGGGCTTCGTGGAAGAGGCCCGGCAGGCGGTGGCCCAAAAGGTAACGTTGCCGCCGGGCATGTACATCGAGTGGAGCGGCCAGTTCGAGAACCAGATCCAGGCCCGGCAGACGATGCAGATCGTCTTCCCGGCTGTGCTGCTGCTGATCTTCGTGATCCTCTATCTGACCTACAACGACCTGCTCGACGCGGGACTGATGATGATGACCGTGCCCGAGGCCCTCGTGGGCGGCGTTGTCTTCCTGTGGTTGTTCGAGTATCGGTTCAGCGTGGCGGTGCAGGTAGGGTTCATTGCCTGTTTCGGCATGGCCACGGAGACCGGAATCATCATGCTGGTGTACCTCCGCGAGGCGATCGAGCGACACGGAGGACTGGAGAAGATCCGCTCGTTGGCCGAGTTGCGGCGGATCGTGCTGGAGGGGGCCGTACACCGCCTACGCCCCAAGTTACTCACTGAAGGCACAACCATCATCTCGCTGGCCCCCATGCTCTGGGCTTCAGGCGTGGGGCACGAGGTGATCTCGGCCATGGCCGCGCCGGTCCTGGGTGGTCTGCTGATCGCCGACGAAGTGGTCGACATGTTCATCCCTATCCGTTTCTACTGGGTCCGCCGGAGCCGCTGGATCAAGCTCCACGGCCTGAAGGAGGAAGAAGCCGACGCCGCTGTCCTGGAACCTGTGGCCCAAGCGGCTCAGGCAATTCGGCCCGAGAATGGGCCAAGTCTCGTAACATCAGGCTCGAACGCGACTTGAGACGCAACGCTCGCGGAAGGAAGACTGGGTGGTCTGCGCGCTTTGCGTATGGGCACAAAAACCCTACAGACGCTACTTCCAGACATCCGATGAAGCGCTGAGGAGCAGTCCGCGGATTGGGTGGTGTTGATATGAGCCTTAAGGTTGGCGGTGCCCTCGCAGCCGGCTTTCGCATCTCGGGACGCACGGGATGGGGGCCTGCGGTCTGCGCGGGCCTGCTGGGGGTCCTGATGGGGCTGTGGCTGCCGGACGCATGCCGGGGGCAAACGCCCGTCGAGTTCGATCCCTTCGCCGGTCAGGTGGAGCTGCCGCTGGAGGTGTTGGTCGGCGAGGTGCTGGCGCGGAATCCGTCGTTGCAGGCCGCGGTGGCCGCTTGGAAGGCGGCCGCAGCGCGCTATCCCCAGGCCGTGTCGTTGGACGATCCGATGGTCCAGTACATGCAAGGGCTGCGCGACGGCTGGATGGTCGAGGCGGGGCAGAAAATCCCCTGGCCCGGCAAGCGCGAATTGCGGGGCCAGATGGCGCGCGCCATGGCCGATCGGGCCTGCCACGAGGTGGGGGAGGTGCGCCTGCGCTTGACCGAAGCGGCCCAAATGGCCTTCTACGACTATTATCTGGCGCAGCGGGCTCTGGAGGTGAACGCGGACAACACGGCAGCCATGCAAGCGTTCCGCCAGATCGCTCAAACGCGCTACGAGTCAGCCCAGGTCTCGCAGCAAGACCTGCTGCAAGCGAACGTGGAACTGGCCGAATTGGAGGGCCGGCAGGCAGAAGTCGAGCGGGAGCGCGCGGTGGCCGTCGCGCAGATCAACACGCTGTTGCACCGGCC
>CALARR010000282.1 GCA_937889015.1 uncultured Planctomycetales bacterium
TCGGGCGAGGCTAGTTCCTGCCTTAGTTCAGGCAGGGTGCCCAGGAAAGCGAGCCGGCCTTGGTTCACGATTCCGATGCGATCGGCAATCTCTTCGGCCACTGCCAACATGTGAGTTGACATGAAGACGGTCGTGCCCGACCTGACTTGTTCACGAAGAACGTCCTTCACCATTCGGGTGCTGCGCGGATCGAGACCGACCATGGGTTCGTCGAGCACCAATACGGGAGGGCGGTGCAGCAGGGCTGCGGCGAAGACGAGACGCTGCTTCATGCCATGGGAGTAGGTTTCGGTCAGGTCGTCCAGAAAACCGCTAAGATCGAAGGTTTCGGCCTCGTGCGTGATACGGCGATTGACCTCGGTACGTCCCCAGCCGCGCATTTCTCCCAGGAACTCCAGGAACTCGCGGCCGGATAGTTTGTCGTACAGGAAGGGCTCGTCCGGTACGTAGCCCAGGCATTGATTGGCCTCGCGAGGATGCGTCAGCACGTCGAACCCTGCCACGCGCACGGTACCGCTGCCTGGACGCAGTAATCCCACGAGCATTTTGATCGAGGTGGTCTTGCCGGCGCCGTTCGGCCCCAGCAACGCAAACAACTCGCCGCGCGGCACGACCAGCGACAGACGATCCACCGCCAACTTGTCGCCGTAGGCTCGCGAGACCTGCTCAAAGTGAATCATGGATGGTTTCTGGGGTGATTTCTGGTCGGGCGGTCTGGTGGTCGGGGGAGAGAGGGCCGACGGAATACGTTCCCGAAGAGACTGCTGGTTGATCCGCCCGACGAAGCAGGCTTCGTGTCTGCTGGTCGGTTAAGCGCACGAAGACCAGGGCACGATCCATGACCACCGCTTCCTGCCGCAACACGGAACCTTCGGGAGTCACCCACAGGCGTCCTTCGGGGCGGGCGTATCGGGCTGAAGCGAATCCTGATTCGTTGCGATAAGCCACCACCCAAACCTGCACGCCTTGGCCTTGCCAATCGATAGTCTCCCAGCCCTCTACCGAGGCGTTGAAGACTTCGATCGGGCTATTGGGGGGGCGCAGCGGACTGTAAATGGGGATTGTCCATCTCTGGCCCAAGCGGAGGCCCGGCAGTTCGGCCTGCGGCGACAGAGCCTCGCCCAGCAGGGCCTTGGCCTGCAGGTAGGTCTCGGTCGTGTAGGCCACATCACCGGCTTGCACCGTCAACGTCAAGCGGTTGCCTTCTTGCCGGCCGGAGAGTTCGATCAGGCTAGCCAAGGGCTCCAATCGTACGAGCGATTGGAAGCGGATCAGGTCTCCATCTGAACTGACATCGATCGTGCTTTCCACGTCCATGTTGATCGGCGGCACCGGCTGATCAATCAGCCGCCACAAGGCAAAGAGCCAACTCGGCGACATATCGGCTAGGGGCAAACGGTCAAAATGCACGCGGCTGTGCAGCTTGGCTTGGCCCCCCGGTTGCTTCTCAACTGAGGTGACGGCCCATCCCAAGGGACGATCGTTGAAGAGCATGCTCCATCCGACCGGCACCACCGCATGCGGGCTTTCGATCATCGTGCGGTAGGAGGGTGGTTCCCCGAATCGCAAGGGGGGCAAGACCTTGTCCATGACAAGCCAAGTCATCGAGGCCAGCCACAAGCCGATCACACTCGCCAAGTACAGTCGCCCGTACACGAGTCTGCCTCTCCTGCTACTTGCGTTGCAGCCGGCACCGCCGACACCATCGGTCTGCTCGGCGGCCAAGTCGCTGTCGGCGGGTGTCTGCCTTCCTTTGTAGTCGCCAGACTAGTTGACGACGTGGGGTCTCGTCCCGGCGGTGCGAATCCCGGGCAACGCTAACCGAACCACCTTCGGATTCTATCAGAGTTCGCGTCAGAGAGGAATTCGCCCGGTTTGTGTATCTAGCCTAGTCTGTGGCCGAGCGATTGGGGTGGGGTGGTCCGAAGCACAATCGGCGTTGCACGAAGTACCCATTCTGCGGATGATAGGGCCTGCTCCGGCGAAGAGTTGGCGAAGCCCGGGATTGGGAAGCGATCACGCGAGCGTGCCGTTTGAGAAGCGGCCTCGAGACTAACGTGAGGCCGTGTGTTTCAGATCGTACGATGCAGGGAGGCTTGGAAGATGACGGTTGACAAGACGCACATGGCCCGCGCTGGCTGGCTGGTGCTGCAGTACGTGTTCTCGCATCCTGTTGGTCAGGCTGCGGTGATAGCAGTCCTTGTTCTGGCAGGCTGCAACAAGCCGGCTGAGACTCCAACGGCCGCCATCGGCAGTCGGGACGCGTCTCCTGCAGCGACGACATCGGCCGCGCCTTTGCGGTCGACAAAGCCGCCGGCTGACCCGAATTACCCACGGGTTGTGATGCAGACCAATCTGGGGAATATCACCGTTCAGCTTGACGGCGCGAAGGCCCCGGTCACGGTCCAGAACTTCTTGAACTATGTGGCCGAGGGCTTCTATGACCAGACGGTTTTCCATCAGGTGGCCACAGGCAAGGTGGTCTTAGGGGGGGCATATACAGTCGACATGAAAGAGAAGAAGCCTCACACTCCCATCCGCAATGAGGCTCACAACGGTCTAAAGAACACCCGCGGCACGATCGGAATGGCCCGCCAATCCGAGTCTGTCGACAGCGCTACCTCACAGTTCTTCTTCAACCTGGGCGACAACTCCTGGCTCGACTATCGCGATCGCACGTTGGAGGCCTACGGCTACTGTGTCTTCGGGCAGGTTGTCGAGGGTTTGGACGTGCTGGACCGCATGGCTGCGGTCGAGGTGCGTTCGACGGAACAGTCGGAGCAGATGCCCGTGCAGAAGATCGTTCTGCAGTCGGCCCGGCGTGTGCGTTAGCGACAGGATCAGCGGCTGGAAGGGGACGGCTCCTGCTGGTCATAGAGTTGCTTCAGTCGGGCCAGCAGGCTCTGGGTTGTATAGATCCGTCCGGTAGGTTGGTTGAATCCGGCACCGCCAGGTGCTTTGGAGAGCATCTGTCCCATGTTCTTGCCGCCAGTTGTGGTGGTCAAGTATTCCAGCAGTCTGTAACCATCGGGGCCCTGGATCGTTGATCTTATTTCGCGCATTCCACCCTTGAGTTTTGACCATCGGTCCAATCGATCGTAGGCCAATGGGAAGCGAGCGATCTGATCCATGAACTTGCGACCCTCGGGGGTCCTCAGGAATTGGATCAGTTCTTCTTCGCCGTCGGGGATCAGTTCGAGCAATTGGGTTGATTGCGGCACTGGCCAACCCATCCGTTGCAGTTGTTTGCATGCGCCTTCCGCTTCGCTGCGTACGATCACTCGACCGGTTGCATAGTCGGGTAGTGTGGCGAAGAAGTTCTCGACTGTGGCCTGGACAGTCTTGAAGGTGGGGCGCGGCGTGGGCCGCACATTCTTGGTCGATGCGTTGCCTGGATGCTTGCTTGCCGCCGTTGCTCCAGACCTCGCGGTGGCAGCGGCGCCGGCAGTCGTGGGCTGCGGATCCGCAGCCAGTATTCCCAGGCAGACGGACAAAGCGACGAGGCTCGACATGCACGATCTCCGTTGACGCGAGGATTACGGTCTTGGTGTCACCGGGCATTCGCCACCATATTCATCGCCCAGCCGTACGTCGCACCATCGCCGAATTGCCTCCGATGAACTCTAGCATGCCAGGCCTCTTCTCTCGCATGCAGGACGGTTGGGGGGCCGGAAGCCTATTCCGGGGTATCGCGTCCGCCGAGGGGCGAAACGCTCTTCCCTAAAAGGGGCGTATGGCAGGTGTCATTCAGGTGCAAGCGGCCGCCACAAAGCTATCCTATGTCCCCAGGCTTACGCAATACTACCGCCACCGATGGCGTATTCCCGCAGCGGGGGAAAGTGTTGTTGACATATCTGTCCCGCAGCATACGATAATCCGCTTAGGGGTTGCGCCCAAATTGCCGAAATCGGAGTGGCGGACTAGGGGATCGGAATAGCGGCGAATCACCTTGGGACCGGTTGTGCGAATACGCACGACGACTTCAGGTGTCTGTCCCAGAACCACCACGGCCAGTTGAGGCAAGCGATTCGGCGAACGCGTTTGGGATGGCTGCGGGAGACGTAGACGCAGCCTGCCGATACCGAAGCGACGAGCGGTCTTGGGGGGCCGCTCAAAGAGTAGATGACGGACGGTAGCTGGGTATAAGGAGATGCCACAATGTCGAACCCCACCTACTTTCTTCAGGGTTGCCCGACCTGTGGTCGCCGCTTGCAGATTCGGGTGGAGTACTTAGGCCGCAGGGTGGTGTGCGACCACTGTCGCGGCCGATTCGTTGCTAGAGACCCGGCAAATAGCCCGACCGAGTTGCACGAGGCGCACGATCTGCTGCATCGCGCCAACGCGCTGTTGGAGTCGCTGGACGCACAACAGGCGCCGGCGCGCAATCTCTACCCGCGATAGAGACGTCGCGGGACTCTCGAACTGATCACTTCCGGCGGCTTTCTGGTCTTGCTGTCACGGCGTCAGTGGCGGCGAGAAGACGTCAAAGCCCAGTACGGTCGTCTGACCGTCGCCTTGATGGGTCAACTCCAGGCTGTGCGGCCCATTGGCTAAGCCCATTGTCAATCGCTGGCAGAAGACCTGTTCCGTCTCGCCGCGAAATTGGACTTCACCCACCGTAGCCCGCTGCACGTCGAATGTGAATAGATCCCCGGTACGGTTGACCTTGGGGTTACGCCAGAGCTCGGGGTCGATCAGAATCTGGCCCGAGCGGCTAGTGAAGGACTGCCCCGAGTTTCCTCGGCCATCGGTTCCCGTGATACTTCCGGTCAACTCGTAGTCGCCTTGGTCGCTGATCATGCGAATCGTCCACTTCTGCGGAACGAGGTTCTTGCCCAGACCGATGCCATGCGGAGCGGCATCGCGCGGCGGACAGGTGGGCGTGCGTGCATTCTTCGTTCCGGGTTGAATATAGCTCGGCACCATGGCCGGGACCTGCTCTGCCCGTTGTCCGTCGATTCGGACACGGAAAGTCCCGCCGCCGGGGCTCCGTACGCCGATCAAGTCGACCCGATTACCTACGAATGGCAGTTCGATCCTCGCGGCGAGTTGGGTGGCCACGATCTGCGGTCGTGGGGAAGCGGTGAGCGTACAGTCCGAGAGTCGGATCGCCGGATCACCGGCCGAGACTCGCCGCTCGCGTGTCAGTGGATCGTAAGCGAATCTCGTCGCCGCATGGAAGTGCCTCGCGATGTTCATATTGATGATGGTTGCGCCGTAGTCGCTTTGGTGGACGGCATCCTTCAGCAAGTCCTCGATTTGCAGCCTATTGGCTGCCAAGTATTCGCCCCATTCGCGACGATTCTCCACGAACTCCACGCCGTACTTGCGGCAGATGTCGCGGATTTGGCTCACATTCTGATCGGGGGCATCCTCTGCCTTGCCCCAATTGGGTTTACACCGTTCGCGCCAGTGGATGCTGGGTACGATGATGTCGGCGGTACAGCCACGGCGCAGATCTATGATGAGCTTCTCCAAGTCTGCGGGCTTGCCGATAGTATAGATCAAGACCACATCCGGTTGATCAGGCAGAACCAGATGGTGCACCCACCCGCGGATGTATTGGAATGGGGCCGAGTTGCCGACCATTTTCTTGTACGCGATCTCGGGCGCCTGAGGAAAACGCTGGCGGATCAAGGTCGCCAGTTCTTTGCCGTCGCCCAGCATGTTGGTATAACTGGAGCCGATGGCCCAAATCAGCAGAGGTCGCGGTGGCAGCAAGCCCTTCTGGAGTTTCTGAACCGTGAGGGCCAGGTTCGCACCGTCGTCGGGCCGCGGTTGGGCCGTGTATTCGGCAGCGCCTTCGGGTCTTCCCTTTGGGGGCTTGGCCGGGACTGCCGCCCAGGCCTGAGCACTAATCAAGGAGAACGCGACGCATAGTCGCCCCGTCAACGGAGATCGCACGGCAACTCTCCTACGCAGGAACGGTTTTGGCTTGTTCGACGACAATCCTACCTGGGCAGACCTGGGCATTCAAGCATCAGGGGGCATGAGGCCTGACGGCAGTATTTGAGGGTCAACCGACAGTCGTTTCGTATAGCGGTGGTGATTGCCGGCAGGGAATATGAGGCTGTTGTAAGAGCCGGTCCCAGAACCCGTCGGCAGCTTGATTCCGCTTGTCCGCTCGGCGTTTCTGTGGTGGTTTAGGGATTGGTCCTAAGTATTGTGTGCTTAACGGATTAGAGTGCGTCTTGCGGGCTGTCTCCGGCTGCATCCATCACAGCCGGCGTTATTCGCTGTATGTTATGCGGAGAGGGGCTTAGGGCCTTCGCGAGTTGGCCTCCTTCAAAACCGGGAGTCTTGGTCATGAGCGGGAATCGAACCGACACGATCCGAAGTCGGCGCATCGTCCTCCATCGCTGCTGGATGCACTTGGTGATGGGGCTCGGCTTGGCCAGTGGGCAAGTGACCGCTCAGGAGATTTCCACCAAACCGATCCTGATGCTCGATTCGGGCGCCCACACGGCAATCGTCAAGAAGGTGCTCTTCACGCCTGATGGCAAGGAGTTGATCTCTGTTTCTGAGGACAAGACGATCCGCATTTGGGACGTGGCTACAGGCCAGGCCTTGCGTGTCTTGCACCCACCCATTGGCCGCGGCTACGACGGGACTCTTTACGCCGCCGCAATTTCCGCCGATGGCCGCACGTTGGCTATCGGTGGTTATGGCTTCGAGGGTGGAGTCACTTGGATCTATCTGGTTGCACTTCCGGCGGGAACGGTCCAGATGGTGCTCAAGGGGCACGATGACGTGATCAACGATCTAGCCTTCTCGCACGATGGGACTCGTGTGGGCTCGGCCAGCGCCGATAAGACCGCAAGAATCTGGGATGTGGCATCGGGACGCTGCGAGCAGGTCTTGCAAGGGCACACGAAAGCCGTCTACGGCGTAAGTTTTTCCCCGGATGGCACTCGACTGGCCACGGCCAGTTTCGACCACACTGGCCGGCTTTGGGGAACCCACAACGGCCAACTGCTGGCCAAGCTGGAAGGCCATGATGATACGCTCCGCTGTCTAGCCTGGAGTCCTGACGGACGCACCGTGCTGACCGGCAGCCGCGACCGAACGATCCGCATGTGGAACGCCGACGGGAGCAGTCGGGGGATCCTGGCCACACTCGACAATTCCATCCTGAGTATGACTTTCTCGACGGATGGCTCACGTCTGCTGGCCACCACCGGCGGCACGAGCAGCGGTACGAACTACGCCCATCTGCTCGACTTTCCCCAAGGGCAGAAACAATTCACGTTCGAGCAGCACACAAATTCCGTCCATTCCGGCATCTTGTCGCCTGACGGCTCGCTGGTGGCAACCGCCGGCGGCGACAACAACGAGATCTTCGTCTGGAAGACGGCTGACGGCAGACTGGTCCACAAGCTGGTGGGCAGCGGGAACTCGTTGTGGAGTTGTGGCTGGAGCGCCGACGGTCAGCGAATCGCCTGGGGGACAAGCTACAGCTACAGCGGACACAACATGCGCGGTCCGCTGGAACGAACCTTCGATCTGACGCGACTGGAACTGCTGGGCCAGGATCCGGCAGAGTTGGCCCGCGATTTCAGCCGGGCAGCACCAGTACGCGGTTCGTTACACCTGGAGCAGGGGGACGATCATCACGTGCTGG
>CALARR010000283.1 GCA_937889015.1 uncultured Planctomycetales bacterium
AGTCCTTGCCCGACTATCTGCTGGAACTGCCCGAAGCCCATCCCCTGGATCGCGTGCAGTTGCCCGAACCGGCCAAACTCCCCGTCGCCTTCCAGGCGCGGTGGCCGCGCGTGCCCGATGCCTGGCTGGCCGATTCCTCGCGCCTGCCACTGGACTTGCCCATCGACGAGAACGTGGACTCGGGACCCGCGCGCGGCGGCTCCGTGGCGGCCGGCCGTGTCCTGGCCGACTTCCTCCGCCACAAGCTGGCCGGCTACGCCGAATCGCACAACCACCCCGACCACAACGCCACCAGCGGACTGTCCCCCTACCTGCACGCCGGACACATCTCGGCCCAGCAGATCTTCCACAAAATCTGCCAGGCCGAAGACTGGTCGCCGGATCGGCTTTCGGGCAAGGCCGGGGGCGAACGCGAGGGCTGGTGGGGCATGAGCCCTTCGGCCGAGGCCTTCCTCGACCAGCTCGTCACCTGGCGCGAACTGGGCTTCAATATGTGCGCCCAGCGCCGCGATTACGACCGCTTCGAATCCCTGCCCGCGTGGGCCCAGGCCACCTTGGGCCAGCA
Source organism: uncultured Planctomycetales bacterium (assembly GCA_937889015.1). Taxonomy (GTDB): domain Bacteria; phylum Planctomycetota; class Planctomycetia; order Pirellulales; family Thermoguttaceae; genus CALARR01. Next base: position 566 of record CALARR010000283.1, read on the forward strand.
TCGGCGCGATCCGCGCCCCGTGCTCTACGATCGCACCCAACTGGAATCCGCCGAAACCCACGATCGCCTCTGGAACGCGGCCCAGAATCAACTCCTGCAGGAAGGCCTGATCCACAACTACCTGCGCATGATCTGGGGCAAGAAGGTCCTGCAATGGTCCCCCAACGCCCAGCAGGCCCTCGAGACCCTGGTCGATCTGAACAACAAATACGCCCTGGACGGCGAAGACCCGAACTCGTATTCTGGCATCTTCTGGGTCCTGGGCCGCTACGATCGGCCCTGGGGTCCGCAGCGGCCCATTTTTGGCACGGTCCGCTACATGAGTTCCGAAAACGCCCAGCGCAAACTGCGCCTCCGCGAGTACCTGGCGCGCTACGCGCCCCTCTGAATCAGGACCCCCATGACCCCTTCGGCCGTGCTCTTCGACATGGATGGCGTGCTGGTCGATTCCGAGCCGATCATCAAAGGCTGCTCTTGATCCGCACGTCCTTGAACTCCACCCACATCGGCTTGCCGGCGTGGATCTGAAAGGCCAGAATGCCCTCGCGCAGCGCCAGTTCCGGATGGTTGTCGGTGCAGTCCAGGATCAGCCGGTTGTTGAGATAGTGCTGCAGGTGCGCGCCCTGGGCGATGATCACCACGTCGTTCCAGTCGTTCAGCTTGAAGAGCTGCGCATACTGCGCCTCGTCCAGGAACTTCTCGACGATCTGTTTCTGGCCGTCGGCTCCCCACACCGTCTTCTCGCCCACCAGGCACATCCGGCCGCGCTTGCCCCCCTCGTCATAGATGAATCCCGCCACGCTGGGCAGCTTGTCCGAGTTGCGGATCTCGTGCTGATAACCGCGCACCACCCAGTTGTTGCGGACCTTGCCCTCGGTGATGTGTTTCGATCGGTACTGGATGCCCGAGTTGTTGATGTCGCTGCAGCGGAACGAAAGCCGCAGTTCGAAGTCCTTCGTGCCGCCCTCCTTCCAGATCAGGAACGTGTTGCCCACGGTGGCCTGCTGCTCGGTCGTCTCGCCGCGGATGGCCCCATCCTTCACCGACCACAGTCGCGGATCGCCGTCCCAGCCGCTCAGGTCCTTCCCGTTGAAGATGCGCTGCATGCCCGCCGGCTCGGCCGGAGCCGTCTGCGGACCCTCCGCGGCACAGGCGTCGATGGCAAACCAGGCAAAGGCCAGAAGCGTCAGACAGCGGGGCATGGCATTCTCCGGGGAAAAGGGGGGAGGGTGGTAGCGGTCGTGAACGATCATTATGACCGCTCCGCCGGCAATCTCAAGCACGTCGGCCTGTGCGACGCGTTAGCCGGGCGTTGTCCTACGCTGCACTTTCAGCACCCAGGCCGACGAAATCCCGACGAAAGCGGCTCTTTCCGCCCTTGATCGGCCACGATCGCGGCCAAGACAGCCCTGGACGCCACACGCATGGTGCGGTAGCCTGGAAGCATCCACGATTGGGTCCTGGCATAGCGAATCGACCGCGGGCCGGGCACCGACCCTCGGTTGGTCGCGGAAGCCTGGTTTCTCCGGATACCGCGTCTCAGGTAAGGAATGCCGCAAGGCCGACCATCGGCAGGCCGGCTTTCCAGAGCAACGGGCCCGACTGCGACGACATTCGTTTTCTGATATCCGATAGACGCCAACCTCGTGTTGCATTCCTCTTCTGAACACCAATATTGCGTCTCAGGCAAGTAATGCCGTGAGGCCGACCATCGGGAGGCCGGTCTTCCCGGGCAACGGCTGGGACAGCCACGACATTCCTTTTCTGACACCCAATAAACCCCGAAACAGGAGATCGCATATCGTGACGCCGGACGAAGAGTTGGACCACCTCGACGCAGAACTGCAGAGGCTGCAAAGCGAGCATCCGAACACGCTGGGGGTCCTCCGGCTGACGGACCAGTGCCTGCGCAGATGTTCCAAGTGGAAGTGGGAACAGCACGGATGGACCATCAGCGACGCGCAGACCTGTGGTATCGTGAATGGCGACTCGCGAGAGCGGCTGACGGCCCTCCTGGCGGTCCTGAAAGGGCATATCCGCAAGATCGAGTTCACCTCCGGCTTGGAAGCCCTGGAAGTCGTGCCTGACCCGTCTGCGGCCGAGCCCAACTACTGAGTTTCTGTGGCGAAAAGTCCACATCGGTTCATCCTGAGCGCAGCGAACAGCTCCTCCAGCTCCAGCGGCTGACCGCCCGATCTCGTCGGCATCCTTGACGCCGCGCCGACGCCCGGATATCCTCGCCAGCATCCCTCGCCCTACTCCAGTCGCATCCCAGGAGGCATGCCATGCGATCCGTTCTCTGGAGTCTTGCGTTGGGTTCCCTGCTAGCCGTCGTGCCACACGTGGCCCAAGCGGCCGACGCGGCCAAGACGCCGAGCGGCGCTCAAGCCGCCCCTGCCGCATCCCGCTTCAAGTTCTCCTCGCCCGCCGAGCTGGTCAGCCAGCGTCAGGATGGCGTGCTCCGCATCCCGCTGTTGCCGCCCAGCGCCGAAAACCCCCGCAATAGCGAAGGGGACTTCATCCAACTGGCCGACGGTCGCGTGATGTTCGTCTACTCGCGCTTCACCGGCGGAGGCGGCGACCATGCCGCGGCCGACCTGGCGGCCCGCTTCTCCAGCGACGGCGGCCAGACCTGGACCGACCGCGACACCATCCTGGTCGCCAACGAGGCCGGATGCAACGTGATGTCCGTCTCCCTGCTGCGCCTGCGCGGCGGCCCCCTGGCCCTGTTCTACCTCCGCAAGAACTCGGTCACCGACTGCCGCCCCTGCATGCGCACCTCGACCGACGAAGGTCAAACCTGGAGCCAAGCCAAGATCTGCGTCGAAGACCGCGTGGGCTACTATGTCTTGAACAACGATCGGGCCGTGCAGCTTGCCAGCGGACGCATCCTCCTGCCGCTGGCCCTGCACTGCACACCCGAAGAGCCCAAGTTCCAAGGCGCCGCGACCATTCTCTGCTATCGCTCCGACGACCAGGGCGCCACCTGGCGCCGCAGCCGCTCGGAACTAAGAACCTGTCCGAAAACCGCCCCAGCCACCTCGGGCGGCCCAGCCGCACCGAGCGGCCGACAGGTTTCGGAACCGGCTGTAAAAGGCCTCTCGCCCGAAGGCAAGCCGGTCGTCTGCCAGGAGCCGGGCCTGATCGAGTTGAAAGACGGGCGCGTGATGCTCTACTGCCGCACCACGTCCGGCTGCCAGTACGTCAGCTTCTCCAGCGACGGCGGCGACACCTGGTCCCCCTTGGGCCCCTCGAACATCCTTTCCCCTTGCTCGCCGGCCGTCATCAAACGGATTCCCACCTCTGGCGATCTGCTGCTGGTCTGGAACAACCACCACAACATCGCCCCCGAGTTGAAAAACAAACGCACCCCCTTCAACGCCGCCCTCTCCCGCGATGAAGGGCAAACCTGGCAGCACGTCAAAACCCTGGAAGACAACCCCGACGGTTGGTACTGCTACCCGGCCGTCGAGATCATCGGCGACCACGTGCTGGTGGGCCATTGCTCGGGCGACACGAAACTCGTGCCCCATCTGGCCTTCACCCAGATCACGCGCTTCAATCTCCATTGGCTCTACAAGTGAGGACATCATGTCTGTAACATCGCGCCTGTTGCCCCTCGCCTTGGCCCTCGGCCTGCTCTGTCCCGCCCTGCTCCGCGCGGCCGATCCGCCCCCCCCGGCGGTCATCGACGCCGCCAAGTATCCCGACCTCCAGGCCGCCTTCGACGCCCTGCCCGAAACCGGCGGACTGGTCAAGCTCCCGCCCGGCGAATTCAAAATCACCAGGCCCCTGGTCCTCACCCGGGGCAACACGCGCGTCGAAGGCGCCGGTCCCGCGACGCGGATCACCAACTGCAACCAGGAGGGCGAACCGGCCCTCGTCATCCGCCCCGCCGACCTGGAGACCAACCGCAAGGCGCGTCTCTGGCGCGTGCAATTGGCCAATTTCCGCGTCTGCGGCGACCCCGCGGCCATCAACAACAAGAGCACCGAGCCCAAGGGCGGCGACGGCATCCAATTCCGCAACGTCGACGAACTCTACGTCGAGGGCATGACCGTCGATCACCACGGCGGACACGGCATCAACCTGTTGCTCTGCCTCGAAGACCCGCGCATCGCCGATTCCATCATCACCTACAACCGCCAGGCCGGCTTGAACGTCGTCGGCGGGCACGACATCGTGGTCAACGCCAACCACTTCGAAGAAAACCTGGACGCCGTGCGCTGCCTGGACAGCTTCAACCTCTGCATGAACGGAAACAACATCGACGACCACCTGGGCAACGGCGTGATCATCGAAAACACCTACGGCTCGGTCCTCTCCGGCAACATGATCGAAGAGTGCAACGGCACCGGCGTGATCCTCGACCGCGACTGCTACGGCGTCACCCTCAGCGCCAACGTCCTGGCCCACAACGCCGGCGGCGGTATCGATCTTCGCGACGCCTGGGGCTGCGCCGTCTCGGCCAACACCTTCACCCTCGACGACAAGTTCGGCCTCCGCATCGGCCCCGACGCCGGCCGCATCGCCGTCACCGGCAACAACTTCTCCAACTCGCACATCGGCGGCAAGGTCAAACGCACCCCCGAAGCGCCCGCCTGCGGCGTGCGCCTCGTGGAAACCTCCGACAACGTCATCAGCGGCAACATCTTCACCGGGCTGCAAGATCAGGCCATCGCCGCCAGCGGCAAATGCCAACGCCTGGCGATCACCGGCAACCTGATGGCCGATCTGAATCGCGCCGGCGGCGAAAAACGCCCCGCCCTGGATCTGGAACAGGCCCCGCACAGCACGGTCGAACACAACACCGTCGGGCCCAACGAAACGCCCGAAAAGTAGAACCGATCGCAAACTGCCCGCTCCGTCAGGCCTCCTGCCCGGCCGCCACCGCCAGCCGCCGCACCAGCATCGTCGCATAGCAACCCCGCGCCAGCCGAAAGCTGAGCACCAGTTGCCAGCGCCCCGCATACACATCGTCGGGCCGCACCTCGTGGCTCACCTCCTCCGGCCACAGGGCCATGGCCCGATCGCCCTTGGAAAAGAAACTGTCACGCGGATAGTCCACCTGCAAGTCGCGCAGGCGCAGCCCCGTGGGCTGCAAGGCCTCGCGGATCAGTTCTTCCACCGGTCCCGGTTCGATGTGCAGCCGGGCCGAGGGCAAGGGCAGCGATCCGCTGCGCACTTCGGCCCGCTGTGCGGCGTCCAGGCGCCGATACTGCACGACATGATGCCCCGGCAGCGACGTCTCGATCAGTTGCTCTGGCCGGCACCGCCGCCGCAACCAGCCCGCCAGCATCCGGTTCCAAACGCAGCTTTGAAAGGCCTCCAGTTGCATCCGCCGCGTGGTTTGCGGCAGCCGCGCAAAGGCCCGGCGAAAATCGCCCGGATTGGCCACCAGGTGTTCGGCCACCTGACCGATCGGGCCCGGCAGTCGCCGGCACTGCGGCCAGTCGCCCCAAATCTGGCGCAGGTGCTCGCGTTCCGCGCGTTCCCGCGGTCGATCGGCCGAATTGCTGTCGGCCAAGGCCAGCCACAAGGCGCGCTCGTGCTCGCGCCGACACCAGGCCGCGCCCATGAACTCCCCCGACTCGCCCAGCGAGCCGAACCGCTGCGCGTCGAAGTAGTTGGCCACCCCCTCTTCCGCCGCCTGCGGCAACTCGGCCGCCATCGCCTGCGCTTCCTCCGCTTCCAGGTCGCGCAGCGTGATCTGGAACCGGTTCGCCGTGATGTCGCTGGAACGGTACGGCCGGTCGACTTGCCCCAGGTACTCCAGTTCCAGGTTCGTCTGCTGCAAGTTCCGCCGCGGCCCACGCTCGATCGTCAAATACTGGATCGTCTCGGCGTGCCGATCCTTCAATCCCCCAAAGGCAATCCGCGGCATGGGGACATTCCAGCGTTGAGCCACGGCCGCCACCGCCTCGGGCGTGCCCAGCCCACGCTTGCTCAGCCGATAATAGGCAAATTCCCCCTGATTGGCGGATATCGACGGGATCTCTTCCACCTGAAAGTCGGCCGGACAGTGCTTGAGTTTCATGGACCCATTGTAGAACTGCCTCTCCCATTCGCACAGGCGACCCCACAAATCTGCTGTCCTTCCCGCCCGATTGGCGATACACTGGCCGTCATCGGGGCTGGCGTCCGGAACCGCCGGCTCCTGGGCATAGTCGGTGACTCTTTTTCAGAGGAGGCTGCCATGAAACGTTTGAGCATCGTCGTTTGCTGCGCGCTGACCGTGCTGACCTCGGCCGCAGGCCCCATCGCGCGCGCCATGGATCCCAAACCCGACCCCAAGGCCAAGCCCGTTCGAGAGCTGCCCCCTGCCGTCGACTCGCAGGCCGCCTGCGCCGCGATCCGTGCCGCCTTGCAGCGGCCGGTCCCGATGGAGTTCAGCGAAACGCCGCTGCACGAAGTCCTGAATTACCTTCGCGACATGTTGCGTATTCCAATTGTGGTGGATCATAGGGGATTTGACGATGTCGGTGTCGCGCCAGACTCGCCAATCACCTTTGCGCTCCAAGGCGTTTCCACTCGCTCGGCCTTGAACCTGTTGCTCTCGCCCCTGAACCTGGATTACGTCGTCACCAACGAGGTCCTGCTGATCACCACGTCCGAAAAGGTCGACGAGTGCCGCACCGCGCGCGTCTACGAAGTCGCCGACCTGGTCTTGGTGCGCAACGCGAAGGATCAGGTCGAATCCGACTTCGACCGCTTGATCGATGTGATCACCACCACGGTGGAACCACACAACTGGGACACGGTCGGCGGACCGGGCTCCATCGCACCGTACAAGATCGGCGCCCCGCTGCTGGTCGTGTGCCAAACCGATCGCGTTCACGAGAAGATCGAAGATCTGTTGACCGCCATGCGCAAAGCGGCGGCCAAGAAGATCCCCGACCATATCCCCACGCCGATCCCCGACGTCCCTCGCGATCATTGCTGCGTCGGCCCGTCGGGCATGGGAATGGGTCCACAATCGACAACCACCAAACCCAAGTAGCCTCTGCTGCGCAAAGCGTCGTAGTCTGGGGCGAGCGCAGCGAGTCCCAGACTACGCTTTCTCGACCTGTGCAACAAACATCCATCCAACAGGAGCCGCATTCATGCGCAGCGCGTGCCTGTCGTTGCTGCTGGGACTGATCGCCACGTCGTCTGCTCCGGGCGCTGAATCGCCCTGGCGCGCTGGCATCGCCCGGCAGGACATCACGCCCCGCGAAGCGATCTGGATGGGCGGCTACGCCAGCCGCAATCATCCGTCCGAAGGCGTGCTCCAGCCGTTGGCCGCCAAGGCCCTGGTTCTCGAGGATCCACAGGGCTCGCGCGTGGCCTTCGTCTGCCTGGATCTCATCGGCATCGATCGCCGCTTCAGCGACGCCGTCGGCCGCCGCGCCGCGGCCGCCACCGGCATCCCGCGCGAGCGGATCGTGCTGAACATCTCGCACACGCATTCCGGACCGGTCGTGGCCGGCGTCACGCCCATCGTCTACGACCTCGATCCCCAGCAGCAGGCCGCGGTCAACGCCTATGCCCAGACGCTCGAAGACCAACTGGTGGCCCTCCTCGCTGCCGCTGTCAAGGATCTGCGCCCCGCCACGCTGAGCTTCGGCGAGGGCCGGGCGACCTTCGGGGCCAACCGCCGGGCCATGCGCGGCAAGAAGGACGCCCCGCCCGATCCCACCGCCCCCGTCGACCATGCCGTGCCCGTGCTCGCCGTGCGCGATCCCCAAGGCGCCCTGCGCGGCGTCCTGTTCGGCTATGCCTGCCACAGCACGACCACCGGCATCTACCAGATCAACGGCGACTATCCGGGCTATGCCCAGGCGGCCCTCGAAACGGGCCATGCCGGCGTCACGGCGCTATTCATGGCCGGTTGCGGGGCCGACGTCAATCCCTATCCACGCGGCGAAATCGCCCTGGCTCAGCAGCATGGCCAAGCGCTGGCCGCCGCCGTCGACGCCGCCTTGGCCGGAACGATGTGCCCGCTCCGCGGCCCGCTGCGGGTGGCCTTCCAACGCGTCGATCTGCCACTCGTCGACCCGCCCAGCAAAGAACAGATCGAGCAGCTTCTGGAGAACAAGAACGTGTACAAGCAGCGCCTGGCCAAGCACCTGCTCGCAGAACTGGCGGCCGGCCGCGCGTTGCCGACCTCCTATCCCTACCCGATCCAGGTGGTGCGCTTTGGCGACGATCTGCTGCTGATCGCCCTGGCCGGCGAGACCGTGGTCGACTACAGCTTGCGCCTGCGTCAGGAACTCGCCGGCCGCCGTGTCTGGACGTCCGGCTTCTGCAACGAAATCTTCGCCTACGTGCCCAACGATCGCATCCTCAAGGAAGGCGGCTACGAAGGGGGCGAGGCCATGGTCTACTTCGGCCTGCACGGCCCCTTCCAACCGGGCCTGGAACAAACCATCATCGACACGGTAAAACGCCTGGCCACCCAGCCCTAGTGTGGCGAACCACAACCGACGGCTCGGATTGCGCGCAGCCGGTTGCGCGTGTTGGGTGCGCGTCGTTGGGTGCGCGTGTTGGGTGCCATGCCCACGCTCGTCGTGGGCATGCAAGGGCTTGGTGCTTGGCCCTGCCGCCAAGCCAGCATTGGGCATGGTTGGCCTACCGCGAAGCGGTTGAAGAACATAGCCCAGGGCAAGCGCAGCGCCGCCCTGGGTTAGCGATTCGCGCAGACGGTCGAACCCTGAAAGGGTTCCATGGCCGCGCCCAGAGCCGGCCACCATGCTGCCCACCCGAGCGGCAGCTCGCACTGGCCGGCGGCCCTGCCGCCAAGCCGGCATTGCGCCTTATTGACCTACCGCGAAGCGGTTGAAGAACATAGCCCAGGGCAAGCGCAGCGCCGCCCTGG
>CALARR010000284.1 GCA_937889015.1 uncultured Planctomycetales bacterium
GAATCCACGTTTCGCCCCCAGCCGCCCCAAGAAAGAGACAAACGGTTCCTGACACCTTTTATCTTGCTAGCGTGCGTTCAAACGAGGATTCGTTTGAGTTGAGGGGGAATAGTGGTGATTCCACATCGACTTCTAGTGCCTGTTGCTTATCTTGCACCTTTGCAGTGTATCGGGTTGGTTGTCTTGTTTCGCTGGCTATTCCCTTCAGAACCAATCTGGGTTATTTTCGCCAACTTTCTTGGTTTTGTTGGGGGGGTGATTCTCGCAGTAGCGGAGGTTGTAGTACTAGCAGGGCTTTCTTGCGGTAAGCGACGGAATGGAAACCCCCGGCCAGCAGACACAGACAAAAGAGAAGACGTGTATCGTAGAGGGCGGGAGTAAATGGCACATCGGAAGAGCTTCGTTGCCAGATAAACGATAGCATTCTGATTTGTAGTTGACCAACGGGGCAATAAGGCGTGGAATCCGCCTATGCCCCAGGGCCGCAAGCGAGACTCGCAGGCGGGCCAAGAACGCGTTGTTCGTGGCGCCAGACCTGACCGCCAGCCAGGCGGCGACGATCCTGGCCCAATACGGCCTGAGCTGCACCGATCTGGGGCTGGACTCCAGTACTCAGGACTCCACGGCCGAGGATGGCACGCTCGACCTGGCCTGCCTGGGCAGCGGCTCCTACCTGCCCACACGCGACACCACCAGTTTGGCAAGCGAGGCGCCACCGCGTATTCTCGCGTGGACCGACCCGAGTTTGTCGCCTTTCGCTCCCGCGAAAGGTGCGCTGCTTTCGCGGGAGCTAAAGACGACGTTGCGAGCCGACGGCAGCGTGCACCGTTATGATGCCGCGGGGAACCGCATCCGCGGCACGCACCTGGCCACTGGGACGGGGAGCGAATACGCGTGGGACGCGCGCGACTGGCTGGCGACGATCACCTTGCGTGCCACGGCCGAAGGGCCGGCCACAGAGTTCTGACGCGGTTGGATCGCGGGTTACGCGTGCTGTCTGTCAGGCTCGCGTGCGAGTTACACCGCGATCCCTCTTGTGCCTGGCGGTGGCCGGATAGCGGGGCCATCCAGGCTACGCATCGTTGTTGTTCCAGTTCACTGAATGAAAGCACCGAACCTCTCGTAGCTCCGCTGCACCGGTTCAAGAACCGGTGCCACCCGTGAATCCTCTTGTGCCTGACGGCAGCCGGATAGCGGAGCTATCCGGGCTACGCGCGCGGTGGTCAGCGGGTTTGTGACGCGGGTGGATCTTGGGCCACGCGGAAGCCGATGGCGGTTTGCCGGCCGAGCGGCGTGCCGGCATAGCGGATCGTGGAGCGCGAGCCCCAGATGCCGTCGCTCCAGCCCGCGCCGCGCGCGATGCGGCTGGTGCCGTCGGCCGGCCCCGGGGGATCGTCTGACGGGGAGGTTGCGTAGTAGTCTGGCTTGTACCAGTCGGCGCACCACTCCCAGACGTTTCCGTGCATGTCGTGCAGCCCAAAGGCGTTGGGGCGGAAGGAGCCCACCGGGGCCGTGAAGACGTGACCGTCGCTGTGCGTCGCGGCGTCGTCGCGCTGGCCGAGGATGGACTGGGCCGCGGAGTCGCGCACGTTGGCCACCTGCGCCAGGCTCTGCGGATCGTCACCGCTGTAATAGCGCGTGGTCGTGCGCGCACGGCAGGCGTATTCCCACTCGGCCTCGGTAGGCAGGCGGCAGGCCTGGCCTTCCTTGCGGCTGAGCCACTGGCAGAAGGCCACGGCGTCGTTCCAAGTGACGTTGACCACCGGATGATCGTCGGTCTGCGCGAAGCCCGTCTTGCGCCACGAGTAATCTTTGCCTTTCTCGGACTTGCCCGTCTGGGCGTTGAAGCCCTGGGCTCCTTCGAATTGCACGTTCCGCTGAGCATCGGTCTGGTAGCCCGAGTCGGCCACGAACTTGGAGAACTGGGCGACGGTGACCTCGTACTGCCCGAGGTAGAACGGCCGGGTGATGCGTACGCGGTGTTGCGGCTTTTCGGCACTGGCGAACTTGCGAATGATCTCCGCGCGGGTTTGCGAGTCCTGGTCGTTGGAATCGGCAGTGGGCGATTTGGGGGGATATGCGCGGTTGAAGTAAGCGGACATCTCCTGGTCCGATTCGCCGCTGCCCATCAGGAACTCGCCGGCCGGGATCAACACGAGCCGCATGCCGATCGAGTTGGTGGTGATCTGGGGCGACGGTTCCGCCGGCTTTGGCGTCTGGGCGTGAGCGGCAGCGATCACCAGGAAAGTCACCAGAAGCACAGACAACGCGTAAGTGCGGTGACACATGGTTGGTTCCCCCATGGAGTTTCGTGGCCAGGTGGGCCGGTTGGGGCTCAAGAGCCGACCCCCACAGTCTAGTCCCGCCCCTAAGGTACAGCAATACCACCGGCTTGTGTGGTTGCCTTCCCGTTCCTGCAAGGCGGCTTCGAGAACGCAGTTGGCAACCTCAGGCACGGGCTGAATGGGCAAGACCACCACGCACCACGGCAGATGACACTGATCCGCGTTCGTCGGCGCGTATCGGCGGTTCCGCCGGTATGATCAGGGAACCGCAGATACACGCTGATACACGCAGATACGGGAATACACCCGGCTTGTGAGGCGATGCCGTGGCCGCAGAGTATCATGCGTTGAGGCCAAAAGTGACGACGGCATGTGTAAAGAGGGAAAAGGTTGAAGGGGAGAAAAGGAAGGAATGGGAAAGAAGTGTCGCAGGGCCGTCTTGTTGGGGCCTCACCCGAGACCAGCCTCGACACCGCAACGCAGTGAGACTTCGGCCTCTTCGGGGTGGGGACCGATCGCCATGAGCCGAAGACTTTTTGGCAGTCCACCCCCTGCCCCGTCCGCTTCGCGGGCGAGGGGAGCCTTTCAAGACATGCGGCTTACGCCAGCCAGCGGGCCACGTCCTTGGCCCAATACGTTAAGACGATACCGGCGCCGGCGCGGCGGATGGCGGTGAGGATTTCCATTGCGGTTTGGCGTTCGTCGAGCCAGCCGGCACGCGCCGCGGCGCGGACCATGCTGTATTCGCCAGAGACGTTGTAGGCGGCCAGAGGCACGCCGGGGAAGCGGTCGCGCGCCTGGCGGAGGATGTCCAGATAGGCCAGGGCTGGCTTGACCATGACCATGTCGGCGCCTTCGGCCAGATCGAGTTCGATCTCGCGCAGGGCCTGGCCGGGGTCGGAGGCGGGGTCCATCTGGTAGCTGCGGCGGTCGCCGAACTGCGGGGCGCTCTGGGCCGCCTCGCGGAACGGGCCGTAGAAGGCGCTGGCGTACTTGGCGGCATAGCTGAGGATGGGGAGGTGCACATAGCCGGCGTCGTCCAGGCCGGTGCGGATGGCGCGGACCATGCCATCCATCATGCCGCTGGGGGCGACGATGTCGGCCCCGGCCTGGGCGTGGGCGCAGGCCTGGCGTGCCAGGAGCTTGAGCGTGGCGTCGTTGTCCACGTCGACGCGGCCGGTAGACTGACTGAGCGGCCCGCAGTGGCCGTGATCGGTGTATTCGCAGAAGCAGACATCGGTGATGACGAGCAGCTCGGGCGCGGCCTGCTTGACGGCCTGGATGGCTTGGGGAATGATGCCCGCCGGACTCATGGCCTCGCTGCCCTGGTCGTCCTTGGCGTGCGGGATTCCGAAGAGGAGGATTCCGCCCAGACCGAGGCGCGCGGCCTCGCGTGCTTCTTCGGCCAGAAGGTCGGGAGAGAGTTGATACTGGCCGGGCATGGCGGCGATTTCGTGCCGCAGGCCCTGCCCTGGCCGGACGAACAGCGGCAGGATCAGATTGGCCGGCTCGATGCGTGTCTGGCGGATCAGATTACGAACGGCCGGATGGTAGCGAAGTCGGCGGAGACGCGTGGCGGGAAAGCCGCCGTCGAAGTTCTGCGAATGCGACATGCATGGTTCCTTGGTTATCTATTGGTCTGCGCACTTCCGCCAGGATGGGCCGGCGGCGTGGCGGTGGGATGCTCGCGGAGCACCTGCTCGGCTTTGCGCACGACGTCGGCCGCCCAGGGCTTTCGGCGATACAGCTCCACGATCGCCCGGCACATGCGCAAGGCCTGGTCGGGTTCGGTTGGCAGCCGGCTCAGGGCGTGATCAAGACGTTGCTGGACGAGGGCGGCATGGGGTTCGGCCTGTTCGCTGATCTGTTCGCTGAGACGTTTGTGGCGACGGCGTGCCAACTCGAGGCAGCGGCCGAGGGGGGCCGAGGGCTCCGCACGCTGTTCGTAGAGGTCCAGCAGGGCCTGCAACCTGGTCAAACCGACATCCGGGTCGATGCGCGAGTACTGGATGGCTTCGAGGTAGTCTTGCTCGACCGGGCCCAGGCGTTCGGAGCGGATCAGGCCGGCGGCACGTCGCTCGAAACGGCGTTCGAGACGATCGAGTTCCAGTTCTTCCTGCTGCTTCTTGAGCCAGTCGGCGCGCGAGTCGCTGGGAAAACGCAGGAGGAACTCGCGGATTTCGTCCTCGGCATCGGCCAACGAGCGGACGTCGTGCTGGCTGGTGTGTTGGGCAATGCGTTCGTAAAGGGCATCGGCCGAAAGGGGTTGCAGGAAGTACCAGAAGAGCGCCGCCATGGCTACGAGGCTCAGGGCCAGCAGGCCGGTCTGCAGCGAGATCGGGCTGTGTACGCCGCCGGTGTCGGGGGGATCCAGTTCGTCGCGGTCGACCGGGACGAAGCGGGCGCCGCGCGGCCGGTGCTCGGGCGAGGCTTCCGGCGCCGCCTCGGACGGCGCGCGGGACTCGGAAGGCGGCTGTTTGCCGGGCGCCTGTTTGCCGCCTGGGTGTTCGTCGCTGCGGGATGCGGCCTCGGCCGGTCCGCGATGGAAGGCCGCCGTGGCCTTGGTGGGAGGCAGTGGCTCTGCCGCCGGCGGCAGATTCTGCATGGACGGCGGCAGGCACATCGCCAGATCCTCGGCATTGTGCGTCACGGCCCGCGGCGGGCAGCCTGAGTCAGGCGGCAGCGTGCCATGGGCTTCGCTCGGAGTGGGCAGCGAGAACTCGGTAGACAGCGGCGCGGAAGAGGCCTGCGTGGCATCCAGTTCTGGCGGTTGCAGGAGCGATTGCAGACGTTTGGCGACCAAGGAGGCATTGGCCGGACGCTGGCCCACCTCTTTGGCCAGAAGCTGGTCGATGAGCGTCTCCAGCTCGGGCGGCACCTGAGGCACAAGAGGACCGAGTGGCTCGTGCTTGCCGAAACGCTGCAGGTGCAGCACTTCGGGCACCGACGTGGCCTGGAACGGCGGCCGGCCGGTGAGCAGCGAATAGAACACCGCTCCCAGGCTGTAGAGGTCGGAGCGCGCGTCTACCGGCCGGCCTTCGGCCTGCTCGGGCGACATGTATTCGGCCGTGCCCAGCACACTGCCCACCGAGGTGATGCGGTTGTGGCCGAAGAGTCGCGCGATGCCGAAGTCGGAAATCTTCACCGATCCGTCGGGGCCGCGGAGCAGGTTGCCGGGCTTGATATCGCGGTGCACAATGCCGCGATCGTGCGCGTGGCGCAGGGCGCGGCACAAATCGGCGCCGATCTGGGCGACCTCGCGCCACTCGAATCGCCGGCCGGCTTGGAGGAGTTCCTCCAGGCTGGGCCCGTCGACCAACTCCATGGCGTAGAAGACGTGTTCGTCCTGCTCGCCAAATCCGAGCAGTTGCACGATGCCCGGATGCCGCAACTTGCGGAGGGTGTCGATTTCGGCGTCGAAGCGTTCGCGAAAGCCCTCTTCGCGTGCGAGGGGGGCGGCCAAGACCTTGATGGCCACGTGCTGGCCGGACTGGGGGTCGACCCCTTCATAGACGGTGCCCATCCCTCCCCGCCCGAGGCGTCTGACGACTTGATATGGGCCGATCGATTGCATGTCCATAGGCTAGTCTCGTCCCTGCCCGATGTGTGTATGGTACCCTACGCGCGTGGGCAAGGGAAATGGCCCCGCCCAACGATTGGCAAGCCGGCGGAACGCTTGTCCAGCACGGTGCCGCGAAGAGCAGGGATGCCGGACATGACGCCTTTTGTGGAGGACGAGGCGCATATTCCCGGGTCCAATGGCGTTGGCGATCTGAGGATCGCCAGGCAGAGGGCCGATGGCACCGGTCACTTGTCCGGGCCAGGCCGCTGTCGCGTAGCCATGGTTGAACTGTCGGGGCTAACCTGGAGGCGGGCTGGATCCGGCTACTCATTTTGCGCACCGGTCGACCTTGTGCCGGACGCGCGGGACTCACTGGGCGTCATCGTCTCGCCGCATGCGGCCAGGGCCAAGATGGCATAGGCGGTGCCCTCATAGGTAAGGTAATGCTTCTGGTCTTTCCAGAGGGACCGGGTGAACCAGCGGCCGCTGATCCGTTGATGGGTCTTGAGCCAAGTCAGGCCTTTCTGAATCGCTGAGTCCTCCACGGGGACGCCGGCACAGCGGAGCACATAGATTGCGAAGCCGGTCCCATAGCCGTCACTGGATTGCAAGTCCTGAGGCTTATTATCGGATCGCTGCCAGTTTCCGAGCGTGGCCGCACCCCAACCCCCGTCGGGCTTCTGCAGGGCCAGCAGATCCTGGGCAACCTGCTGGCGCTGGCTGGCGGTCATGATTCCATCCACGTGCAGCGAGGCGAGGAGCTTCATCGCACGATGGTGCAGATGAGCGGGCGGATTGGCGCTGAAGTATTGCCGGATCTTGTCGAGGCCGGCTTGGGCCGCCGACGTCTGGGCATAGCCATCGGGAGCCAGGCCGACGCCGACGGTTGCCACAGTCACACCGTAATGATCGTCGACTTCCGAGGGCGGCTGGTTGGACTTCAACCACTCGAAGCCGCCGTCTGCGCGCTGCAGCGTCCAGATCCGGTCCAGTGCCTTGCGCGTTGTAGGATGCAGGTGGCCGGTTGTCAGCGCGTCGTTCTGCGCCAACACCGACGCCACCATGACGGCTTCCGTCACGCGGTACTTGACCTCGCGCGGATGCTCGGCCAGGTTTTCAAGTTGCGCGCGGAGCTGTTCGTGGGCTGGCACCTTCCAGGAGATCCGGGGGCGTGTATACAAGAAAGGGTAGCTTGAGTGGCAGGCAAAACACTTGCGGTCCTTGTGCCAGTTCAGCGCAGCCGCGTCAAGGAAGTGGACCGCGGCATCCAGGGAGAAGTGGCTGCGCATGGGCTCGTCGGGCAAGTTGGGACCGATGGATGGCACGTTCTCCAAGGTCAGCGAGTCTTCGGCGGGGCAAATGGGGATCGCGATCGTTGTCAGTACGAACCCCAGGCTTGGCAGCAGATGGGCCGCGAAGCGTTGTGGAGCAGTCATCGAATTTCTCCGCGAACTGCCAGAACCGGTTTGCCCAGTCGCATCAGGCATACCTCGGTTTTACCGCCGCGCCAGGCGTGATGGAAGCCACCGATGGCGATTCCGACGGTTGGCAAGACCGGGAATCAGACCCAATCGAGGGAAGTGCGATGGGCAGCGACCCACGAGGATGTCGAACTGCAGTTCCTGATAGTCCAGTTGTCCGCAGAGAGTGGGTGAAGAAGCTTGTGGTCCGCTACCTCGATCCGGAGATGATTGAGCCGTTCCACGTTGAGACCATCTGTCGCCGCCAACCGAACCAGCCCAACCAGCCGGATCTGACGCCCGAAGCCCAGGATTTCTACAAGGCGATTGAGCCCGCGGCCAAGCACCGCTGGGAATAGCCGGGGAAGGTGCCCCGGTGTGGGGTGCGGATGAGCAGCGCGCAAAACCGTAGACAAACACGGAGAGAAAATTCTCCGCAAAGTCATCCACGACGGTCGGGGGGGCGCCCATGCCAGACCGTGGCGGTGAGCCACCCCCACTTGGTTCTCCGTGAGCAGCTTGTCGGACGGTCCCCACACGATGAGATGGACCTCGTCGAACCAGCCCCTCCGCTTGGCGTTGTGGGCGTACATGAGGCAGACATTCTTCGCCACCCCCGGGTCACCGCTCGACCAGACCACGCAGAGACGCGAGGGGGCCTTGGGTTCGCCGGCCGGAGATGGCCCCGTCCAGCGCAGCAAGGCTACGCTCACGGCCAACACGCCGAGACCAGCGATCATCGCCAACCGAGTAGACCTACGCATAACCGACCCAGGAGCCGGTCAGCATGTTCGGCAGCCCCTGAGCCCGCATGATTGTTACAGCAACTCCTCCCAAGGCTTTCGATACGGGCGGCCGAGCATCGCGTTGGCCTGATCATCGTTCGGGCATCGCTGGGCGGCCGGGTCCCAGCGGACCTTCCTGCCCAACCGCATCGCGATGTTACCCAGGTGGCAGATGCTGGCGGTACGGTGCCCGATCTCGACCGGTTCGATGGGGTCCTGGCGAGACTTCACGGCGTCCACGAAGTTGCGATAGTGACCGCCGCTGACCGGCAGATGGATCTCGTTGGGACCGATCACCGAATCCTTCAACGACTCCGGATGGGAGGTGACCTTTCCAGAACTGTACTCGACCCAGCCTTCGGTCCCTTCGATTCGGACGGCGAAGCCGGGCTTGTCTGTCCGGCAGATCAACTCCACGCCGCTGTCGTACCGCGCCCGAAAACTCGTGCTGGTGGCCGTGTTGAAAAGATGTCCTTGGGGCGGCCACGCCGCGCCGAAATCCTCGAACTCCACCGGGCCAGTGGTGTCGGTTCCCAGGGCCCACTGAACGATATCGAGGGCGTGAGCCCCGGTATTGGTCACCTGTCCGCCGGAATAATCGAGGATGAAACGAAAGCGGTAGAGGCAGCGGTCGGAGTGATAGGGCGCGTCGGGGGCCGGGCCAAGCCACCGTTGGTAGTCGAAGCCTTCCGGGACCGGCATCGGCTGCCAACCCGGCTCAGGCCCGGACGGCGCGGTGGGAACAATGGCCGTTGCCTTGCTGACTTGCCCGATTCGTCCGTTGCGCACCAGTTCGCACATCTGCCGGACGGCCGACGACGACCGGTATTGGCTGCCCGTCTGGAGAATGCGATTGTGCTGGCGTACGGCCGAGATCATCGCCGGGCCTTGCTCGACGGTGAGCGTCATCGGCTTCTGGCAGTAGATGTCCTTGCCGCTCTTGGCGGCCGCGACCGCCATCAAGGCGTGCCAGTGGTCGGGGGTCACGATCATCACGGCATCCACGTCCGGCCGTGCCAGGACCTCGCGGAAGTCCACGTAGGCATCGCAGCCCCGATACTGCCCCGCGCCGGTCTTCTTCGCGTAGAAGGCGTTGATCTGCTTCTGGACGGGCTCCCGGCCGAGAAAGTGTTCGGGCCGGGCGTATCCGTGGCTTCCCCGGTTTACGTCGCAGACGGCGACCACCTGGACGTCGTCCAGTCGCAGCATGTTCGGCACGTCAACACGGCTTTGGTTGCCGGTCCCGAGAAAGGCCACGTTCACTCGGTTGCTGGGGGCATTTTCGCCGACCACCGATGAAGGTACGATCCAAGGGGCAGCCACGGCGGCCCCGGCTGCTTCCAGGAACGACCGCCGATTCAGCAACTCCGACCCCGGTTTGGCACTGCGACCGTGCATGCTGCTTGCTCCCATTGTGTCTCGACGTTGTTCGCGTTCCGTGAGCCCAGCGGCCCACACGAATGTACCATCTTTCCCTATGGAATGGGAGTAACGCCCGCAATTGTGGCTTTGCCTTCGAGCCGGAACTCGCACTCAGCCCGGCCGTCGTGCAACGAGACCTTTCGCATCTTCACCGGCCCGTGGCGGCGCGGCCCAGAGGTGAGGATTCACCGCGATGGTTGACGTGTTGAGCATCCTTCCGGATCAGTTTCCTGTCGTGTCAGTTGTGCCAGGAAAGCCCGGGCCACCGGCCGCGACGTAGCCGTGGCTTGCACCGTTCGCATCCGGCGTCACCCAGAACGAGTAGAGCGAGCCGTTCGTCAGCGTGAACCGCAGCTTCACGTTCTTGCCGCTGGCACGAGCGAGACTATCGACACCTCGCCAGCTCACGCGGTGGCGCGTGCTGTCGCAGCTTAGGGGAACGCACGCCTCGGCGGTGAAGGGCTTGTAGGTCCGATCCTCGAGTGTCAGCACTTCGACACGCAGCTCGCCGCGTGGCGCGTCGAGGTTCACGAAGAGATGTTCGCCGCGGAATTTGATCGGGCGCGTCGTCAGCGTTGCGGGTTTCTCGCCGGCGTTCATCGAGGCGAAGCCGTCGCGGCGCAACGTGGCGAGGCCAATGCTCGCACCGGAATACATGCCGCGATTGCCGCTCGGCGCGATGCCGGACGTGCCTGTGTAGGGGAATACGAGTTGGTCATCGAGCACGACAAACACGCCCGCCGTGCTGTGCAGATAGGCGCGATCCCACGTCCCCTCCGTGCGTGAGCCAACGATAAAGCCGCGCCGGTCGGGGCGGTGCCAGTGGAAGCCATCGCGGCTGAAACCCAGTTCAAGGTCTATGAGTTTGGGAAACCCGCCTTTATCGCAAATCCCGTTCCTTGGCCCGCGATGGATGTAATGCATCCCGACCATGAGGCTTTCGTAGGCGACGGCGTTGAGGCTGTAGAGTTGCGGCGGATCGCCCGCGCCGGGATAGCGGCCGGCCGGCTCCGGTTGGTCGAGCCGGTCGGCGTTGGTCCAATAGACGGCTTTCGACCAGTCTGCGCCTTTGGGGAACTCGTCGCTCTCGTGATACCAGCGGCTGCGGCCACGCGCGGTGCCGTGCTTGATGCTGAAGCACCATTTCTGCCGGAAGGGATTGAAGAAGAACGAGCAGTAATCATCCGCCGCGATGTCGGTCGGCACGGCATCGGACCACGTGCGGCCGTCGCTGACGTGCAGCGAGTGGTTGAAACCGGGCGGGCGCTGCTCCTTCGGCACGTGCATCCAGCAGGTAAGGAACTTGATGCGCTCGGCTGGATTCCTGGCGTTGAGGTCGAGCCAGACACAGTTGTCGGAGCCGCCGGTGACGAGTTTCGGCCCCGTCCAGCGCAGCCCTTCGCCTAGCAAGGGGCCTTGCCGTGTCCAGTGCTTCAGGTCGGTGCTCGTGGCGAGCGACAGCGGCCCGCGCCAGCCGGCGACGTAGAACATCTTAAAGTGCTTTTCCGCCGGGTCCCAAAACACGCCGCCTTGGCCGAGGAAGGTCGTTGCCTGCTGGCCGCGCTCGCCAAGCGTGGAGTCCGCCAGTTCGCGCGGCGTCTGCGCTTTGAAGACTGGATTCCCCCTGAACTTCTGCGCCTGATGAAACGTCCGCTTCATATCGGTCTTCTCGATGAGGAAGTCGTCCACGAACAACTGCCGGCCGACATCGATCGGGATCGACGCCCTCGACCGCCGGTGCAAATACGGCACCGGCATCGGATCGGTGGAAGCGGGATCGAGATGGCGTGGTGGCCACTCGTAGGGGAGTTCGATGCCGTTGTAGAGAATCGGCTTCGGGCCGGTGGCCTTGTTGGCCAGCATGAGGAGCTTTGCATCCTTGGAGACGAGCTTGCGCGCCAGCACGTCCTCCTCGCGGAACTTCGCGAGCAGGATTTCCGCGTCGGTGTGGCGGTTCCAATCGTAGAGGATGTGGATCAGACCATCAGGCGCTTCAAAGCCGTCGGGATAGGAAACGGACGAGCGTTCGTCCAACAGCAGCCCGCCTTTCCACGTCTTGCCCTCGTCTTCGGAGAGATACGCGGACAGGTGCGACCGCTTCTTGATCCGCTCCGTAGGCGGCCCGTTCTTTACGAGCAAAATCCTTCCCGAAGCGAGTCGGCGGAGGAAGAAACGCGAGTTGACATTCTGAACGGTCGCGGCGGGCCGCGGCTCAGTCCATGTCGCGCCGTTGTCGGTGGAAAAGCACTCGTACGGGTTCCCGCCCGTCCGCGCCAGCATCCACAGACGACCATCCCGTAATTCGACAAACATGTGTTCATCAAAGTTCCAGTCCGGGAACTTTACGCTGCCGCGCGGCTTCCACGAGTTGCCCTGATCGGCCGAGACATACACCCATGCGGTCTTGTCTGCCCACTTCGAGACCGGCAGCAACCATTCGCCGTTCTTGAGGATGGTTGGCTTGTTCAGCGTGCAGCCCTCGTCCGAGAAGCAGACCGCCTTCGACCACACCGGCGTGTCCGCGTCTGGGTTGTCGCAGCGAATAAACCAATCGGCCCTCGGGCCAGGGAGGCCAATCACGGCCTGGTCAAAGAACAGCCAAAGCCGGCCGAGCGGATCGGTCCAGAGATTGCCGACGAGCGCGCCGCGTTGCCGCTTGCCGGTCGGGTCGAGCGCGCCGACGACCAGGCGCGGCTTCGACCACGTGGCGCCGCCGTCGTCGCTCGTGGCAAGGAGGAAGTATCCATCCGCTCTGTCGCCCGTACCGGTCCAAAGCCCCCAAATGCGGCCTTTCGGCGTGCGGTCCATGCCGAGGATCATCGCACCCGGCCGCGCGTCGTCCTGAAACTCCGGCCCGGGCTCGGTGATGATGACTGGCGGCTCGGTGCGCGCATCCACGGGCGCCAGGACTGCCGACAGGCCGACGGGGCGTGCCTCGGCGCCTTGATCCATGATGAGCAGGACCGCCTTCGCGAAACTCAGCCTCTCGCCGCGTTTGGCGTCTTTGCGGTAAAGGCTCACGCGATTGATCTCGCCAGGAAACAGTTGCGTCTCGGGCACGTCGACCTTCGTGAAACCGGCTTGTTGCAGTGCAACCTCTTGGCTCGCGGCTTTGGGGCGGATCGTCGGCGTGAGCGCGTAGAGCGTGCCGGCCTTGGTGACTTCCGCTTCCATCCTCTCAATGCTGGTGCGCAGGAAAGGCAGGCCGCGCACCGGCTCCGGCGCCTCAACGAGCGCGTACTCGCGGTCTGCGAACAGCTTCACGCCGGGTTTCAACACCGCAGGTTCCTCCGGCGGCGGTGGCGGCGGACTTCGCTTCTTCCCCGCCTGGGACTCGAACTGGCCTACCTCCTCCAGCCTGCCAAACATGATGCGGTCGCTGCTGCCTTTGTGGTCGCTTTGAGTGACCGTAAGCCAGATGACGCCTTCGTGCTCGTGGAAGGTCGGGTATTGAAACGACCAGGGTGTCTCGAACCGGTATTTGCGCTGCCAGGACTTGCCGTCGCGAGAGATATCCACGTTGAACACGCTGCGGTTGCAGTTCTGGATGCGCGTCTTTTCCTGCCATCCGAGGTAGTAGATGCTGCCGAACTTGTCGAAGGTGGGCTTGGCGTTGAGGCCGTTGGGCACGAAGGGCATTTCCTTGCCGACACTCCATTTGCGGCCGTCCTTGCTGGTGGTGAAGTGGTAGTTGCCCTTGTCGTTGCGGCAGATCGCCATCCACGTGCCGTCCGGCAGGCGGTTCACGGCGGACTCGCTGAGCTGCTCAGTCTGGGGCTCGTTGTAGTGGCCAATCACCTCGAAGGTTGCCAGATCGTCGTGCAGCAATGCCAGGGCGTTCTGTTTGCCGGGGAAGTTGTTGATTGCCACATACCGCCGTCCGTCGAACTCCTTGAACGAATCGAAAATGTAGAGCCCGTAGTTCACCGGCGGCCGGGCAAAGCCCTGCGCCACCGCATCGGCATGGAAGTGCCGCGGCTCCATGTCGAACACGCCGGCCGCCGTCTTGAGTTTTGCCTTGTGGATCTGGTTTTCAAACTCCATCGTGCGCAAATCGAAGTCGCGATACCAGGTCAGCGCCTGTTCCTTTGCGGGCTGGCTGGCGAAATAGCAGCGCAGGGTGTGCGCGCCTGCCCGAACGATGCGGGGCACAAAACACATTCCCACCGGCAGCCTTGTGTTTTCAAAGGCTTGCTCCGACTTGGCCATCGGGATGACTCGCTCCACCGCCAGTGTCTTCAGATTCACGACGGAGAGCACGCAGTATTGCGCCGCCCCTGCGCCATGTCCTGGCGCCACATCGTTGTCGTGCTCCACGATGTAGGCGCGGTCGCCGACGCACACGAACTCCGCATCGTGCGCGCCCTTGACGTGAGGCGCGGTGACGCGGATGAGCCGCTCCATGACCCGGTCGCCTGCCAGTGCGGGGTTCCAGCCCGCAGGCACAGGCGGGGCGGCGTGCAGGGCGGCCAGCGAAGCGAGCATCACAATAGCGATGCAGACTGGGAGAAGTTGTCCTATTAGGCGGTTCATTGCGGTCTCCAGTTCGCACGTAGGTCGATAGGTCATTCGATATCGGTCGTCGCGGCTCCCACGCGCCCCCCAGATTGTAACGACTTTGATCGCTGTGTCACCAAGGGTTCGTGTTCCGTTGCGGAGCTGATCCAGGGCTGACTGCGAGGAGTTCGCGAGGTGTCTCGGAGGTGGTAGGCAAGGTGGTTTGTTTCTTGGCTGTCAGGCCTGGCTGGACACGTCTACCACGCCACCGGGGTGAGTCGAATGAGGGCAAGCCCCCCCGGAAGACTGCCTTGCGCAGCACCACGTCCGATGGTCGTCGTGGAGACTGCATCCGCTGTGTTCCGTACAAT
>CALARR010000285.1 GCA_937889015.1 uncultured Planctomycetales bacterium
GGAGCCCCGGATTCCAGCCGATAGGGCTGGAATCCGGACGGAATTGCGATCATTGACTGCGCCGGCATCAATAAGGCTGTGGCTTCCGACCATCAGTATGGCTGGCGGCGATTGCGACGACAACCGGGATCGCATCCCAAACGCCCGTCCGCGCGCGTGTGGGGCATGGAGGCGGACAGACGCATCCTGCTGGGACACTCGGCGGAGCGATCAGAAAAGTATCGGAAGTCGTCGGACAAGTGGTGGTGGCCGAGTGGGGAAGATCCTAAAGTGACCTGTGGCAGAGAGGACATCCACGGACATCCCTAGGTTTGTGGCGGGGAGACAACAAATCATGTCGCAGACGATGCTCGATCACGTGTTGGTGAACTTTGACCGCGCAGCGGCGGCCCTGGATGGGGAGGTCGATCAGGAGGTCGTGGGCAAACTGCGCTGTGCGGAAGAGCGGATTGAGTTGACGCTGGGGCCGCAGCTTCACGATGAGAAGCTGCATTTGTATCGGGCGTTCATCGTGCGGCACGCGACGGCGTTGGGGCCGGCGAAGGGGGGCATCCGCATGACGCCCGGCGTGACCCTGGACGACGTCAACGGCCTGGCGATGGAGATGACCTGGAAGTGCGCGTTGATCGGCGTGCCGTTCGGCGGCGGCAAGAGCGGGATCGTGGCCGACGCGGAGCAGTTGAGCGCGTGGGACAAGGAGACCTTGATTCGGGACTTTGCGCGGCGCGCCGTGCGGCACGTGGGGCCGCAGACCTATGTGCCCGCCCCGGACATGGGCACGAACGAGACGGACATGGGCTACATCAAGGACACGTACATGTTCTCGGGCGGGCACGCCACGACGCTGGGCTGCTATGTGACGGGGAAGCCGGTGTTGCTGGGCGGGATTCCGGGGCGGCGCGAGGCGACGGGGCGGGGCGTGGCGGTGACCGTGGCCGAGGCCCTGCGTCAGCAGGGGGCGACCCTGGAAGGCGTGAAGGTGATCCTGCAAGGCTTCGGCAATGTGGGCTCGGTGGCGGCCGACGAGTTGGCGCGGCGCGGGGCGCGCGTGCTGGGCGTGGCCGATCTGCGGGGCGCGGTCCACAACGAGAAGGGGCTGGACATCGGCCGTTTGAAAGAGCACGTTGCGCGGAACGGCTCGGTGTGCGGTTTTGACGGCGGGTCGGCGGTCGACGCGCAGGAACTGCTGGAGATGCCGTGCGACGTGCTGATCCCGGCGGCGGGGGCCAGTCAGATCACGGCCCAGAATGCGCCGCGGCTGCAGGCGCGTTTGATTGCCGAGGGGGCCAACAGCCCGACGACGCCCGAGGCCGATGCGATCCTCGCCCAACGCGGGATCAGCGTGATTCCCGACATCCTGTGCAATGCGGGCGGGGTGTACGTGTCGTACCTGGAGTACACGCAGGAGACCCAGCAGGAACAGATGGTCGAGCGGGACGTGTGCGCGCGCCTGGAAGACCGCATGCGGGAGAAGTATTATGCCGTGTACCAGACGGCCCGAAGCCGCGGAGTGACGATGCGTGACGCCGCCATGCTGCTGGCCGTGAAGACGGTCTGCGCGGCCATGGTGGCGCGCGGCCGGCAACCGTAGTGTCGTGGATCAGAATTGAGGGGTCGGATTGTAGGCAACCCAGGATGGCTGGGCTCCATGCTACGCCCACGCTCGGCACGGGCCCGCTCGGCGTGGGCATGACGGCGTGGCGAACATGCTTGCTGTCTCGCTGCGCTCGCTTAGCAAGCATGGCACCCACAGATTACCGTCCGAGTGAGACACTACACGAGGATGGCTGGGTGCCACGCTACGCCCACGCTCGGCATGCCCACGGCAAGCGTTGGCTGGCACCCTATAAGTGTCTCATTTGGGTGAAGCACTAGGCGCGGGGCGGAGTTTCTACGGGTGCGCGGCAGCCGCAGGCGGCGCAGCCTTGGGCCAGGGTCCAGCAGCTCTGGCCATTGCCGAGTTGGTGATGCCAGAGGCCGCAGGCAGGGCATTGCACGGTAGATTGGCCGGCGAGGATCGGTTGTTCGCAGTGAGAACAGGCCACCGGATCGGCGTCGGCCGGAAAGGGCGTGACGGAGACGGCTCTCGCGGCGGAGAAGAAGCAGCGCTGCCACGAGCCCTCGTTGGAGTCGCCGATGAGGATTTCGTCGTAGTCTTGCAGGATGTGGGTCACAAAAGCCATGGGCGCGCCGTTGACGCGCAGGTGGGCCTCGCGGCCGGCGAGCAGGATCCATTGCGAGTCGGCAGCGCGCTGGCGGCGGACCATCATGGTGGGACGCGGACCGGAACCGGTCGGATGCCCGTCCTGGAGCACCTTGGGGGCGCTGGTCGACAAGATCCAGGCATCGCCCGTCAAAGGCACCGTGAACCAGCGGTTGAGCGCCAGGTCTTCGAACCACAGGTAGGCCATCAGAGCACCTCCGGGCACGATCGGCCGCAGGGGACAACGACAATAGGCGGCGTCATGCCGGACGCATTCTGCGTCGAGAGAACAGGGACCAGCGGCGGCCGGGCGGTCAGCGCAGCTTCGGCTGGGGCCGTGGTGGTCTGGGAAGCCGGTTTGCGGCTGGCAGCGACGAGCAATCCCACGACAACGAGCGCCGCCAGGAGCGCGGCCAGCAGCAGGAGTCGGCGGCTCCACGAGCGGGGCCATACGGCGAGTCGGCCGCGAGAAGCGCGGCCTGAGGCGGGTTTGTGGTCGCCGTGCGCCAGGAACTGCTGGAGTCGTTCGACGACTTCGGCCATGTTCTGGCAGCGGTCGGCGGGGCGCTTGGCGAGCATGCGCGCGAGGATCGCTTCCAACTCGACCGGGGCGTCAGGCCGCCAGGGAGCCAGCGAAGGCACGGGCGCATCGCGGTGGGCCAGGATCACCTTCAGCGCCGAGCTGTGTTCGTAAGGGGACTTGCCGGTCAGCAGATAGAACAGGGTGCAGCCCAGCGAGTAGATGTCGCTGCGCGTATCGACGGTGTGCGGGTCGGCGGCCTGTTCGGGCGGCATGTACTCGAAGGTGCCCAGGATCTGGCCGGGGCGCGCGAGGCGCTGTTCGAGCGATTGGCCGTCGACTTGGGCAGGTTCCAGATGGGCCAGGCCCATGTCCAGGAGCTTGATGGTTCCCTGGCGGTTCAGGACGAGGTTGGCGGGCTTGACGTCGCGGTGGACGACGCCCTGTGCGTGGGCGTATTGCAGGGCGCACGCGGCTTGGAGGATGACCTGGACGGCCTTGCGGTACGACAGCGGCCCGCGACGCTTGACGATGGCCGCCAGGTCGCGGCCGTCGACGTACTCCATGGCCAGGAAATGCACGCCGTCGTGGGCGCCGGAGTCGTGGACGGCGACGATATTGGGGTGGGAGAGCCGGGCGGCTGCCTGAACCTCGCGATGGAATCGCTGCACGGCGTCGGGCGACTGCATCGTGGCGCGGGAAAGTATCTTGAGGGCGACCAGGCGGCGCCGACCGCGACGCCTGGCCTTGTAGACCGCGCCCATTCCGCCTTGGCCCAGTTTGGCCAACAAGTAGTATTCGCCAAACAAGGTGGCCGGAGAGCACCGATAGTCGGCGACCGTGTTCTGGGCCGGCGCACACACTCCTGCGGTCTGGACGCGCGCCAGGGCAGCCTGGTACTGCGGATCGTCGGAGAAGCAACTCTCGGGCAGGGGGCCGCGCAGTTGGCTCACCAGGAGGTCGTCGGCAGTTTCGTCGACCGACGGGAGGGCCGCTTCGCACGCCTGGCAGGTGTCTACGTGCGAGGCCACGGATTGAATCTCGGGCTCGGACAGATTGCCGAGAACGTAGGCCAGCAGCCGATCGCGTGGAGGACAGTGGGAAGGCATGTTTGCGGAGGGACGGCTGGGCGCGACTGGAGGAGCGGTTGGCGGCAGGTGCAACCTCTGGTGCAGGGCTGACCGGCAGGGCATTCGATGCAGGGGAGTTGATTCTCGCGCGGACTTGTACGCTAACGGAGGAGGGTGAGATCTCTATTAGGTACTACGAGAAAGCGCGACACGTCTTCGGGCCGGTCCCAAGACCTGTCGGCAGTTCAGTCCTGCTGGGCCGCCCGGCCTGGCTGGGGCGTTTATGGGACAGGTCCTTCGGACGGAACGCGCCTGTGGATAGGGCTGCGGCGTCGCAAGGGTATTCGCCCAAACGACATGGAGCCGGTGCAGAAACTGGCAGGCTTTCGGTGACGCGGGCCGGCCGAGACAACTTGAGGGTTCCGGGAGCGACTCTATCCCGGATTGTTCATGCCATTATTACGCACTCTGCGCCAACACATCCTGGGCCATGAATAATCCGGGCTATGTGAGCAGATCGCCCATTTCGTCGCGGAGGCGGCGGAGGACGCGGGATTTGGCCTGGCGCACGTTGTTGGGTGTCATGCCGAGGGCGGCGGCCACCTCGGCGCAGGGCTGCCGGTCGATCGTCACACGCCAGAAGGCCTCCCAGGTGTGGGGTTCAAATTCGGCGCGGACCACCTCCACGGCCCGGCGAAAGACGCTCTTGATCTCGCGGCCCTGGTCGGCGTCGGTGGACTCATCCGGTGGTTGTTCGGGCATGGCGATCCAGTCCAGGGCATCGTGTTTGTCGGCGGCGGCATCCGGCTGGGCCGAACGGCGGCGATAGTGGTCGGCGACCTTGTGACGGATGACGGTCCACAGCCAGCCGCGAAACCGGCCGCGGTGCGGCTGATACTCGAACTCGCCGATGCCCGACCAGATGGCGGAGAAGACTTCCTGAAAGACGTCGGCCGCGTCCTCCCATTGGAGACCGTAGCGGCGGCACCAGTAGTAGACCAGCGGTCCGTAGATGGTGGTGAAGCGCTGCCAGGCGACGGGGTCCTGCAACTTCAATCGCTGCAGGAGTTGCGAGGAGGTGGCGTCGGCGCGCGGAGCGCCGCGGATGGTTTCCTCGGAATCGAACCCCATCGATATGGATCCTCAGGAGGGCATCAATCGCCGCGACTGGTCAGCAGCGGCGGCAGACTGGTGTAGAGGAAGTAGGCGCGCGGGGCGTGGGTTTCCAGCAGGGCGGAGAGGTTCAGCGCGGCGGCGCGCGATTCGCCGGTGAACAGGGCGCCGAGGCCGACCTGTTTCTTGTATTTCACGACCTGAACCTGGTCCGCGTCGACGCCAGCCAGTTCGGCGGCGCGGGCCACGGCGTCTTCCAGGAAGCCGATGGTGTCGATCAGGCCGTGACGTTGGGCCTGGGGCGCGGTGAAGATCTGGCCGGTGGCCACCTCGTCGAGGGCCTTGGCGTTGTCGCGGAAGGCGGGGCGGCCATTGCGGATCACGTCCTTGAAGCGACCGAAACCGTCGTCGATCAATCCCTGGAAGATCTTGCGTTCTTCGGCGGTCATGGTCTTGGTGAAGCTGCCCATGGACTTGAGGCGGTGGCTGGCCACGGAGTCGTTCTTGATTCCCCACTGGTCGAGCAGTCCGGCCAGGTCGTAGTGCGGGATGATGACGCCGATGGAACCGGTCCAGGTGGTGGGCTCGGCGAAGATCGACTGGGGCTGGTCGCCCACGGCCATGGCCACGTAGTAGCCGCCGCTGGCGGCCATGGAGCCCATGCTCACGACCAGGGGGATCTGGCGATCCTTGATCAGTTGCTGGAGATGATAGTAGAGGTAGTCGCTGCCGCTGACCGTGCCGCCAGGCGAATCGACGCGGAGCACAAGGGCCTTGACGCTCTCGTCCTTACGCGCGCGATCGATTTGCTTCTTGGCGAAACTCTCGTCACCGCCCAGGATCGTGCCTTCGATGGAGATGATGGCGATCTTGTCATCAGCCCTGGGGCTACCGGAAACGAACTTCTCCTGAACCTGGGAATCGGACTCCAGGGCCTGCAGCCCCACCAGGCCCAAGAGCGTGACGTTGCCCAGGATCGAGCCGCCCAGCGCGAGCAGGAGTAGCAGCAGCAGGAGCAGAGCGAATCTGCTGCGCCTACGGGGGGGTGCGGGAGGGGCAGGAGGACACGTCGGCACGACTTCGACGGGCACGGAGAAATTCTCTTCAGAGCGAGAAGCATCCATCGCAATGATTCCTGATTGGCGGCAAGGATGTTACGTCCGTCCCAGAACCACCTCGGCAGTTCGCGCCTGCAGGGCCGCTCGACCTGGCCGGGGAGGTTCTGGGATCG
>CALARR010000286.1 GCA_937889015.1 uncultured Planctomycetales bacterium
AGGGCGGCGAAATCCACTTGGCCCGCTGCGGCCAAGACGATGTTCTGTGGTCCATAGCGGAGTTGGAAGTACTCGCGCATCTGCTGCACACGGAGGCTTGAGATGCTCTGGGGGCTGCCCAGCACACTGCGACCGAGAGGGTGCTTGCCGTAGTGAGCGGCTTTGGCTTTCTCGTCGGCGCCGAACGGCGGTTGATCCTCGTACATGTGGATCTCTTCCAGGATCACCTGTTTCTCCGTGTCGAAGTCCTCCTGACGCAAGGAAGGACGGAGGATGTCGCCCAGGAGGCTCACGGCATGATTCTGGTATTCCGGCAACACCGCCGCATAGTACACAGTGTTCTCTTCACTGGTGAAGGCGTTGTAGTGAGCCCCCATTTCGTCGAATTCGCGGTTCACGTCGTCGGCCGTACGCGTGGGAGTGCCCTTGAACATCATGTGTTCCAGGAAATGGCTCACGCCTGCCACCTGGTCGGTTTCGTCTCGCGAACCGGTGCGTACGAAGAAGCCCAAGGCCGTGGAATACGCCTCGGCGTTGCATTCGGCCACGATCTCCAGACCGTTGGGCAGCGTCTCTTTGAGGAATTCCAACACACACCTCCACTTCACATCGAATCAGATCATGCCGGGAAGATCGGCGAATGACAAGGCTGCACTTGCAGGGGTAGATCAGGAGAAGTCGTCTTGGACCTTCAGTTCACCAGGCCCCAGCGTCACGACGGTGAAATCGCTCGGTGGGTTGCAGGCCAGATACTCGTTGATGCTTGGGCGATCGAGTTGATCAATGCGTCGCCCCACTTCGTCGAGGGTCCGGGCATAGCCCAGGTGATACCAGTCGCGAGCGATTGACGAACTGCGCGAGGCGCTCGACTCTTGCTGCATAATCAACGAACTCTTGATACGGGCCTTGAGACGCTGGACTTCTTCGTCCTCGACGCCGCGTGCTAGTCGGCGTAGTTCGGCTGTGGTCACGTCCAACGTTTCCTGTGCCCGCTCGGCGCTGGTTCCCGCATAGCAGAACACGCCGCCGCAGTGCCGCAAAGTATGATACGAGGCATAGACCGAATAGCACAGCCCACGGCGCTCGCGGACCTCGGTGAACAGGCGAGCACTCATGCCCCCGCTGAGCACGCCCATTGCCCCCCAGGCTTCAAAGTAGTTGGGATGGCAGTAGGGGACGCTGGGATAGGAAATCCCGATTTGCGTCTGGTTTGCAGCATGGGGCAAATGGGCGTATGGCGTGCGGGCCGGTTGCTCGACGATTTCGGGCACGGCCTGAGGCCGCCAATTGCCGAGCAGGCCTTCCACGGCACGGCGGATGGTGTCCCAATCAAACCGTCCGGCCACTCCGAGAATCGTTCCGTTGGGGCGGTAGTGGCGTTGAAAGAACCCGCGCACATGATCGACGGTCGTCGACTCGACGGCTGGTTCCTCGCCCTGCGATGGTCGGCCCCAGGGCTTCGGATAGTGTCGCCGCCGCAGTTCCAGCATGACCTTGTGCGAAGGCTCATCCTCGACGGCGCGCAACTCCTGGAACATGACGGCCCGGCTGGCCTCCATCTGGTCGGGGGGGAGGTGGGGGCGGCGGAGGACATCGGCGTACACGGCCAGGGCCGGCACGAGATTGTCAGACAACGTGGCCCCACTGTAGCTGGTGTGCGAGTCGGCAACGGATTCGCTCCGTTCGACACCCAGGTTGTCCAGATCGAGGATCAACTGGCGGCTATCGCGTGAGCCGGCGCCGCGCAGGGCCATCTCGCAGGTGAAGCTGGCCAGTCCCGACAAGTCGGCGGGGTCATACACGCATCCGCTGGGCACCAGGAACGTGAAGGCAGCCGACTGCAAGGCCATCATGGGCTGGCCGAGCAGAGTCAGGCCATTGTCGAAGATATGGGAATGGATCTTTTCAGTCACTCCGGCTCCTTAATTCTTCAGCGACGAGATGAACAGCTCGGGCACGACACAAGGATTCATAGAAGCAGCGACCTCGAATGCCATGGGGCACGATGAAACAGAAGCGAGTTGAGCGGCAAGTAAGATGGACGTCCCCGGGGGCCATGCACTGCGAGCCACCCATCATCTGCCTGAGCAGGTTGTAGCCGAGGGGATAGCTTGGCCGCGTGTCAGGCAGGCCCGCTCGTACAGGGCAACTTCACCTAGGAATATGCCACCTCCGACACCTTGAACACGGTCTTGCAGGCAGCAAATCCCAAGCGGCGGTAGAGTCGGATCGCTCCTTCGTTTTCGGCGGTCACCTCCAGATGCACACAACTCACACCCGCCTCGCGAAATCCCTGCAGAGATCGCAGAAGCAGGCAGGTGCCCAAGCCACGGTCACGATGCTGAGGCGTGATGCCCAGATTCTGGATAGCGCCCATTCCAGTTCGATCGCGAATGCCCTGAACCGTTCCGCAGTATTCAAGCTGCTGGCCGTCGTGGCACGCGGCTAACCAGGTCGCCTGGGGAAGGAAACCGGCCTTCTGGGCAATTTCGGCCATCAACCGGCGACAGCCCGCCTGCTCCCCAAGGCAGGGGAACACGTTGGCGTCGATTTCATCGCGGAAACTCTGGTACTTGGTCTCGGCGTGGGCCGCCAGGAGCGATTCGTGCCAGGGCAACAAGCGATAGCCCGGCGGCAGTTTAGGCCAAGAGAAGTCTCTCCCCAGCAGGTCGATCTCCATTCGGTATCGCTTGAAGTAGGTCAGGCCCATGCGTCAGCCGCTCGACGGTCGTCCGTCGTCTGGAGAAGTCCTGGAAACAGGGGGGACTGCAATCCCAGTGTAATCTATCGGTCGTCATCTGTGTGGTCAATTGTCGCAAGCCGGCGTACCGGGAGGAGCTGTGGCCACGTCGGGCGGCCCTGATGGCGTATGGTCGCTGCATCCCGCAAAGATGGTCGCGGTCGGCTGGGTTGAGAGCCGAGTTCTGTGGAGTCTCCCTCCGTTGGTGGGGGTGTGTCGGGTGGGCAGTATTGACGGCGGCGTGTAGGCAACCTGGCGCGTGTTGGTTACCGCTTGACGCCCCCGGCTCCGATCTCTTACTCTAAATTGAACACGCCTCGGACGTTACACACCTCCCGTGGAAGAGATCTCCATGAGCACCCACCGCAATTGCCGCGGCAGCACTCGCCGCCAGTTCCTCCAGGGCGCGTCCCTGGCCTCGATCGCATTCGCCGCGCCGCAGATCGTGCCGGCTTCGGTTTTGGGGGCAAACGCCCCCAGCAATCGGATCGGTGTAGGGATCATTGGAGCTGGCAACCAATGCACGGTGGACCTGCCCTGCTTCCTGGGTAATGACAGTGCCCAGGTCCAGGCAATCTGCGACGTGAACACGGGCAGTCATGGCTATAAGACACCGGAGCAGTTCCTTGGGCGTAAACCCATGCAGGAAAGGGTCAACAAGTTCTACGCCGAGAAGACCGGAGCCGGTCAGTATCGGGGCTGTGGCGAATATGTTGATTTTCGCGAGGTGCTGGCGAGCAAGGACATTGATGCGGTCGTGATCATTGTGCCCGATCAGTGGCATGCCTTGATGACCATCGCCGCCTGCAAGGCAGGCAAGGACATTTACTGCGAAAAACCCCTGTCGTTGACCATTCATGACGGTCAGCAAATGGTGAAAGCTATTCGGCAGTACAAGCGTATGCTTCAAGTGGGCAGTCCTTGGCGGTCGAGCCCTGCCGTACGGCACATGTGTGAGTTGGTGCGCAACGGGCGGATTGGGAAGCTGCAGAAGATTGTCAGTTCGTTGCCGCCCAACAACGCCGTGAGCCCCGGCGTGGGTTGGAAGCCAATGCCTGTGCCCGAAGGGTTCGACTATGAGATGTGGCTGGGGCCGGCGCCTTCAGTTCCGTACCATATTGATCGCTGCTTGTATCGGTTCCGCTTTATCAAGGAGTATTCCGGGGGGCAGGTTACGAACTTTGGCGCTCACAGCAACGACATTGCCCAATGGGCGCATGCCAGCGATGACACCGGCCCCGTGGAGATCGAAGACCTTGGTGGCGAGTTCCCGCCGCAAGGCGACCTGTTCTCCACGGCCTTGAAGGCCGACTTTCGTGCTCGATACGCCGACGGGGTGGAACTGCACTGTGCCACCACCGGTGCCTTTGGCGTGCGATTCGAGGGCACTGAGGGTTGGATCGAGTTCACTTACAAGGGTGTCAAGTCCAATCCTGAGTCGCTCAAGGACTCGCAGCTTGGGCCCAACGAGGTGCGCTTGCCGGCCAGCAATCCCGAACGTTCCGGCAAGGAAAAGGGCTCTCGCTATGTGACGGAGGATCATGTCGCGGACTTCCTGCGCGCGGTCAAGACTCGCCAGGACCCGATCGAACCGGTCGAGGTTGGCCATCGCACAGCGACCGTCTGCCACCTGGGCAACATTGCCATGCTTCTGCGTCGCAAGCTGCGCTGGGATCCCGTCAAGGAACAGTTCATCGGGGACGACGAGGCCAACGCCATGCTTCGGCGGCCGTATCGTGGACCGTGGAAACTGGAAAGCTGAGGGCGAGGAGTCGGGAACCGAAAGCGGCGACGCCGGGTTTCCGTGCCTATCCCAGGTTCTTGAGAATCGGGCCGACCTCATCGGCCGTGAAGGCTCGCAGGGTTTGGGTTCGCAGGTTTCCCTGCGCGCCCACGCTCATCCAGAGGGCGGTGACCGCCGCCTCATCGGGCGCGTCGACGATGGTCACCGTGTCCACGGAGCCCAGCGTCCAGAAGACATCTTTGACGGTGATTCCCAGCGTCTTGGCTTTGGCTCGCAAGGCGTCGGCGCGGCGAGTCGTGTCCTGGATCGCCCGCACTCCCTGTTCAGTAAAGTTCCCCAGCGTGATGTAGGTCGCCATAGCGCACCCCTTTCCTGCTAAAGAATGTCGCGCGGATACTCATTTGCCGCCCACACCCCCTCTGCATATCGTACACCGCAGGTCAACCCGCGATAGCGGGCCAAGGCCTCCTTGGTCGATTGCGAGCCGTCCAGGGTCTGGGGATCATAGGGCCGGTTGCGCACGAAGGCCATGAGTTCTCCGAGCCATTGCATGGCGTCGGGCCACTCGCTGCTGATGTCCACGAAGGTGTTGGGCTCGAAACCGATTGTGTGTCGCGGGCCGTTGTCGTAGGCGTAAAGCCTGCTGGGGCCCCGCACTCCGTCGCGGCCAAGGATCGCGCCGGGTTGCCTCAGCGCCACCTGGCTGATCGCGGCGGCCACCTCGTGATCGGGGTGACGATCGCGCTGCCAGAGCATCAAACCGATGTCCGGTTTGACTTGGGCCACGACTTCGGCCACGGCTCGGATCGTCGGCTCATCGGTCTGGAAGTGCATCGAGGCGTAGTCCAGGAAGAGCATTTCCATGCCGCGTTGCCGGGCGAGGCGGACGCTCACTTCACGCAGTTCGCGGTCGCGGCCTTTGACGGGCGCCCAACGTGAATAGTCGCCAATGATGTTCAGGATCACCACGCGGTAGTGTCGGCGGAGGGCCTGGAGCAGGATGCCTGAGACCCCAAAGGGACAGTCATCGTAGTGGGCCCCGATGGCCAGCAGTGTCTTGCTCATTCTGGAGACCTCAGGACGTGTTCTCGGCTGGCACGCGGCGTCGATAGTCACGGGGCGTATAGCCGAAGTGGCGGTGGAATTGGGTGGCAAAATACTGGCCCGACGAAAAGCCGCACTGCATGGCCACCTGGGTTACGCTCATCTCGGGTCGCTGAGTCAACAGCGAAGCGGCTTGTTGCAACCGGCAGAAGTTGAGGTATTGTGCCGGGGTCATGTTGTGCAGTTGCTTGCTGTGGTGGATGAAGTGCGTCAGCCCGAGGCCACAGCGTCGAGCCATGGCAGTTACCGTCCACTCCATTCCCAGGTAGTCGGGGTGTTGGCACAGATCGTCCCAGAAGAGTTCCACTGTGCGCAGGCTCGACGAGAGTGAGGCGTCCAGGGGCATCTGGGCCTGACGCAGCATGTCCAAGACGAGAACAAACAGTTCGTTCAGATAGACGGTGAGCCGCGAAACCTGGCTTCCTTGCTGATCATTCTCCACCGCATGGGCAATGCGGCGGAAGCAGTGACCGGCTTCCTGGCTGGCGTGCCAGACAGGCTGCTCGTTGTGCCGCAGCATTTCGGTCAGTTGAGCCAGGTCGGCGCGCGTGAGGACCAGCCACGTGGGCCAGCGCCAAGCCTGGTGCGGACGGCGCACCGCGACGTCGAGGATCAAGAAGTGCAGGCGGCCGGCGGCGACCAGGGGATCGCCTACGCGATGCCGTTGCCAAGGGCGGGTCAAAGTCAGATCGTTAGGCCGTAGACGCCACGACTGCCCATCGACGGCAAAGCCCATCGTACCGCGTTCGAGGAAGGTCAGTTCAAGGCCTTCGTTGCAGTGCCAGTCTAGTCCCCAGTCCTGGGATTGATCTGCGTCCCAGTAGCCGACCGTTTTGACCCCGCTCAATAGGTTGCGAGGCAGGCGGCGACCGGGGTAGTGTCCATGGACGAGCGATTCCATGCGGATCTGGCCACCGGCAACGGCCTGTTCCAGCGGCTGGCAGGAATCGGCGCGAAAGGTCGTTCCGTCTTCCTGGTAGATAGGCAACGGCATGGTTCGTGTTCGTGCAAATTCTTTCAGTGAAAAAATGCGAACGACGCGCGGCGTTCCCGTCACCTATTTTTGTACCCGGGTGGATTGGTTGATGCAAGCCACGGAGCACGGGACGCGACTTGCAGAATCCTTCACGTCGCCAGAATCAACGTACTTTGCCTTGATCCCGGCCTGTCTCCTGGAGGTCCATTGTGGCTGCCATTCGCTTGGGCGTTAACATGGAGTTTGTCCGCCACGCCGACAAGTCCTTTGAATGGGGTGTGGCCAAAGCGGCCGAATTGGGGTACGAATACGTCGAACCCATGGTCCACTGGGGCCGCGAACTCCTCAGCGAGGCTGGGTACTTTCACAGCGTTTCGATGCTCGACGACCCACATCGCATTCGCGATGCATGTCAACGGGCGGGTATCGAGCTTTCGGGGCTCTCGGCGCATTGTCCTTTGTGCAAACCCGAGATCAGCGTCGAGTACCTCAAGCAGGCCGTGCGGTTTGCGGCCGAGTGTGGGGCCCCGGTGATCAACACCGACGAAGGCCCCAAACCTGTCTGGACGACTGCGGACGAAGATCACACTCTGATGCGCTATGTGCTCCAAGAAGCAGCCTTGGTGGCTGAACGCCGTGGAATCCTCATCGGCCTGGAACCGCACCAGCAATACAGTAAGACGCCCGACGGACTAGATCGCATCTGGGGCTTGGTTTGCTCACCGGCCATCGGCATCAACTTCGACACAGGCAACAGCTACCTGTCGGGTGAGGATCCGATTGTATGGCTGGAGCGGGTGAAGGACCGGTTGGTGCATCTGCACGCCAAGGACATCGCTCTGAGCCAGTCGCAAGAGGAGCGGGGCAAAGTGACCGGTACGCCGGTGGGTTGTGCGTGCGGCGACGGTGTGATCGACTGGCGCAAGGTAATCGAGATCTGCCGCACGGCGTCTCGCGACATCGTGTTCAGCGTAGAATGCGGCACGGTAGATGAGGCTGCGCGGAGCGTCGAGTACCTGCACGGGCTGCTGGAGGGATCGTAATGTACAGCCCAGAGTGGATGCGGCGTTGCCCTTGGCCTGAGAGAAGGGAGGTGTCGATGAGTGCTCGTTGGTTGAGTTGTCTGTGGTGGACTGCGGCCACATGGGTCCTCACGACCGGGGGGTTGCAGGTTGGTGCCGAGCCGGTCGATCACCGTCAGCAAATAGTCCAAGACGATCGGACTGTTGCAGTATCTTCGGATGGCCGTCCGGTGTTGCGGTACCTCTTTGCCCCCGCCCAATTCAAACCCTATGTCGACGAACTCTACTCGCCAGCCGGCGCGCAAGTGCTGCGCGATGCGCCGGCCGACCACAAGCACCACCACGGATTGATGTTCGCCGTGAATGTCGAAGGAGTGGAGTTCTGGGGACGCGAGGACGAGAAGTGCGGCAAGCAGATCTCCCGGGGCGTGGAAGGGGTAAAGGCGGCCTCGGTCGATGGTCGGGGGGAGAGTCGGTTCACCCAGCGACTCGACTGGGTGGCTCCGGACGGCCGCGTGCTGGTCCGTGAATGCCGTACAGTCTGTGTCCACTCTCGACGCGACCTGGGGGCCACAGTGGTCTCCTGGCACAGCCGCCTGGAGCCGGCAGATGGCCGGGATTCGGTCGAGTTGAGCGGCCGCAATTACCTCGGCCTGGGCGTTCGTTTTGTGCAGTCGATGGATGCAAACGGAACGCTTGTGGTGCCTGGCGGGGTTGCGCCCGAGACAGACAAGGCGGGGCATGAGTTGTACGATGTTCCTTGGATCGCCTATGTGGCGTCGGCCGATGACAAGCCTGTGACCGTCGCCCTCTTCGACAGCCCGAGCAATCCCCGCCACCCCGCGAGGATGTTCACCATGAACAGGCCGTTCGCCTATCTCTCGGCCACACTGGGGCTGGAGAAGGTCAGGCTTCCGCTGTTGGCCGGGAAACCTCTGGATCTCCGCTACGGCGTGGCCGTTCTCGATGGTCCAGCCGAGGCTCACCGGATCGAATCGCTTTACAAGCAGTGGACTGCGCTGCCACAGTGATCAGCCATCGCCGCCGCGGGCTGAGCCCGCGGCGGCGATGTTCGCTATCTTTCAGGAGAGTGACGCCGTCACGATCGTGTGCAAGAGTCCGTAAGACCGGCCGCATGGTGGCCGGCCTTACGGCATTGCCAATCCGAGACACAATAGCCAGGAGAATTGCCATGCGTGCGTCGCATCCGTCGTTTCCGACCCGTCGCAAGTTCCTGCAGTGCTCCACGGCGGCCGGCGTGGCGGCCGCCGCGTTTCCCGTGCCCGAGCTATTGGCGCAACAGGCCAAGGGGGCGAACGACCGAATTGGCGTGGGTTTCATTGGCACGGGCGGCCGTTGTGGGGCCCACATCGGCCACTGTTTGAAACTCAAGGCAGAAGGCATCTGCGAGACGGTGGCTGTATGCGATGTATACGCTCCGCGCGTTCAGGCGGCGGCTGAACGGACTGGGGGCAAGGTCTATCGGAACTACAAGGAATTGCTGGCCGACCCTCGGGTGGATGCCGTGTGTATCGCCACGCCCGATCGTCTGCACGCGCCTCAGGCGATTGAAGCGGTGCGCGCCGGGAAGGATGTGTATTGCGAGAAGCCGTTGACGCATTGGTCGCAAATGGATCTGGCCCGGCAACTGGGCGACGAGGCTCAGCGCCATGGGCGTATTGTCCAAGTGGGTACCCAGTATGTGGCCGACGACACCTATGCCCAGGTTCGCAAGCTGATTCAGGAGGGCGTTGTGGGCAAGATTGTTCATGTGCAGGCAGGCTACTTCCGGCGCGGCGACTGGGGGGAGCGGATGAAGGTGCCGGACCCCAACGCCAAGCCAGGCGCGGACCTGGATTGGGAACAGTTCCTGGGCGACGCCCCGAAACGGCCCTTCGACGTCTCACGGTTCTTTCAATGGCGCATGTACTGGGACTATGCAGGCGGTCCGGCGACGGACTTGCTGGTTCACGTCTTCACCCCTGTGTTTTGCGTACTGGACTTGGGTTTCCCGCAGCGCGTAATGGGCGGCGGGGGCACATTCCAGTATGACCGCGAGGTGCCTGACCAGTGCAATATCGTGGCCGACTACGCAGACGGGCCAAGCGTGGTGCTCATGAACTCGTTGTCGAATTTCACCGGCATCGACACCATTCTCCGCGGCACCGACGGGCTCATCACCTGGAAAGGCATCGGTCAGAAAGGCGACAGCGGCGTGCGAATCGTGCCTGCCGCCAAGGATGCCCAGGAGATTCACCTGCCGTGGAACGGTGCCGGCGATACGGGCAAGCTGTGGGCGAACTTCTTCGAGTGCATCCGGTCGCGGCAGAAGCCTTACAGTCCTATCGACATCGCCGTGCGCGTCCAGGCCCCACTGAACATGGGCATTCTTTCGCACCGCGAAAGCAAGGTAGCTCGCTACGATCTGCAGGCACAGCGGATCGTGCTGCAGTAATCGGCAGAGGCAGGGGGCTCGATACTTGACGTTGGCCGTTCATTGTCCATAATTCACCGTCGGTAGTCCTCCGTTGATCCGCCCTGTCCCTCCGGCTCATGTTGACGATCTACGTTGTTTCTGATGCTACGGGCAGTACGGCCGAGCGGCTCGTACGGGCGGCGCTGGTCCAATTTCAGGGCGCGCCGGTGCGTCTGGCGCGGCGCGGGCAGGTAAGTACGGCGGAACGAGTAAGGGCGGTGGTGCAAGAGGCACGCGGCCAGGACTGTTTGATCCTCCACACACTCGTTTCCGTCGAGTTGCGACGCCTGATGCTGGCCGAGTCCCGGCTGCACGGTGTGGACTCCATGGATATGATGGGGCCGGTCTTGGATCGGCTCGCCGTGCATCTGAAACTGACCCCCATGGAGAAGCCGGGATTGTTCGAGCAGCTGGTCGAAGCGAAGTCGCGGGAGATCGAGGCGGTCTCGTTCGCCTTTCGGCACGACGACGGCCAGAACGCCCAAGACCTGGATCGCGCCGAACTCGTTCTGGTGGGGGTCTCGCGTACGATGAAGACCCCCACCATGCTCTACCTGGCGTATCGCGGTTGGTTCACGGCCAACGTTCCGCTGGTGCCCGGATTGCCGCTGCCTGAATCGTTGCTGCACTACCCGGCGACTCGAGTCTTCTGTCTGTTCATGCCGGCTTACGCCTTGCAGGAACTACGACGGGTACGAGCCGTGGCGGAGGCCATTCCCTTGCATGTTTATGCGGCCATGGAGCCGATCCGCGCTGAATTGCAGCATGCCGAAGAGCTTTGCCTGCGGCACGGGTGGCGACGGATCGACGTGGCCGGCAAATCGGTCGAGGAGGTCGGACGCGAGATCATTCTCTTGGCTTCAGAATCACCAGCCCGAGAGTGAACTGACCCGTAGTCGGCGTTAAGGACAACTGCCGGGCGCGCCTCCAAAGCGGGCCATTCACGCCTGCAGGGCCGCGAGCAACTCTTGCACGTACCGACCGATTTCTACGAGGATCTGGTCCCTCGGCCGTGTTCCGGCCTCAGCGATGCGTCGCACAATGGCTGAGCCGACAATCAGGCCATCGGCCACAGGCGCTAGACGGCGGACGTGTTCCGGGCGGCTGATTCCGAATCCGACGCAGATCGGCAGAGGCGTTTGTTGGCGGAGCCAAGCCACGTTGTCCACAATTTCCGGAGGCAATTCCGTTCGTTCGCCCGTGATGCCCGTTACGGACACGTAGTAGATGAACCCCGTGCATCGCTCGGCAATCCGTTTGGCCCGGTCCGGCTTGGTCGTGGGGGTAATCAGGTGAATCAGGCTGAAGTCCCGTTGCCGGCACAATTGGGCCAACGGTCCCGATTCTTCCCAGGGTAGATCGGGAACGATCGCCCCGGATACGCCCGAGGCTAGGGCCTGGTCAAGATAGGCCTCTGGCCCTTGCCTGAAGACGATTGAGTAGCTGACCATGGTCACCAAGGGCGCGGGCAACTGTGGGGTCAGACCGCTGAGCATGTTCATGATGTGTGCCAGCTTGATCTGTCGATCCAGGGCCCTGGTGTAGGAGGCCTGGATCACCGGCCCATCGGCGATCGGATCGCTGTAGGGGATGCCCAATTCACAAAGATGGCTTCCCTGGGCCACCAGTTCCCGCAGCACGGCCGCGGTGAACTCCAGATCGGGATCGCCGGCTGTGACAAAGGGCATGAAGGCC
Organism: uncultured Planctomycetales bacterium; assembly: GCA_937889015.1. Lineage (GTDB taxonomy): Bacteria > Planctomycetota > Planctomycetia > Pirellulales > Thermoguttaceae > CALARR01. The sequence continues at coordinate 11,758 of CALARR010000286.1, forward strand.
TTGCGGCCTGCGGCTCGCAGATGGCGAAAGAGGTCGTCAATGGCAGACATGGTGTTGATCCACAAAAATCGCGACAGTTCGAGGCGGTGCTCTAGCGCGACCCGCAGTCGCGGTTTGGTTGCTTTACCCGACGCTTCCTGTTGCGGTCAAATCTGTTCGCCGCGGAGTCGGGCGACTTCGGCCGCGTCTTTGTCGCCCCGGCCCGACAGGCAGACCACGATCGCTTCGTCCCGACCACGCTGGGACGCCACCTGAAAGGCCTTGGCCAGCGCGTGCGAACTCTCCAGGGCCGGGAGAATGCCTTCAGTGCGGGCGAGCGTATCGAAGGCCGCGAGCACTTCGCTGTCCGTGGCCCGGATGTATCTCACGCGCTGCGTGTCGTGCCAGTAGCTGTGTTCCGGTCCCACGCCCGGATAGTCCAAGCCCGCGGAGATCGAGTGCACCGGGGCGGTCTGACCGTCGTCGTCTTGGATGACGTAGCTGTAACTGCCGTGCAGGACTCCAGGGCGTCCAAAGGACAGGGTAGCGGCGTTGTCGCCCACGCCGTCTGAGCGTCCGCCCGCTTCGACACCGATCAACTCGACGCTGGCGTCGGAGATGAAGGGGTAGAATGTCCCGGCGGCATTGCTTCCCCCGCCGACACAGGCCATGACGACATTCGGCAGGCGTCCCATTTGCTCGAGGCATTGTTGCCTTGCTTCGCGTCCAATTACCGATTGGAAATCGCGAACCATGCGCGGAAATGGGTGGGGGCCCATGACCGAACCCAGGCAGTAATGCGTCGTCTCCACCGAGGACATCCAGTCGCGAAAGGCATCGTTGATCGCGTCGCGAAGCGTCTTGGAACCGCTCGAGACGGCCCGGACTTCGGCCCCCAACAAACGCATACTGAATACGTTTGGCCGCTGTCGACGTATGTCCTCCTCGCCCATGTAGACCACGCACTCCAGGCCGAAGCGGGCGCAAGCTGTGGCCGTGGCTACGCCGTGTTGCCCGGCGCCGGTCTCGGCGATGACTCGCCGTTTCCCCATCCGGACGGTCAACAAGGCCTGTCCTAGGGTGTTGTTGATCTTGTGGGAACCGGTGTGGTTCAGATCCTCGCGTTTCAGCCAGATTTGGGCACCACCGATCTTCTGGCTCAGACGCTGCGCGTGGTACAGGGGCGAAGGCCGTCCAGCGTAGTGCCGCAGCAAACCGGCCAGGTC
>CALARR010000287.1 GCA_937889015.1 uncultured Planctomycetales bacterium
GGCGGGCAGGCCGTCCTGGTTGAAGAGGTTGGCCCAGGGATGGGTGGCGCCCCAGGCGTAGCGCACGGCCACGGGCTGGGGGACTTTGGGGCAGGAGACCAGGACCGAGTCGCCCTCGATCTTGGCGTCGGCCCAATGAAAGACCTGGTCCTCGCCGGCCAGGGCAAAGCCCCGCAACTGTTCGGCGTGACGATAGGCCAGTCCCTGGCTGACGTGCGAGAACTGGACGCGCACGGTGTTGCCGCTGATCTGGTGCGAGCGGTAGGTCGGACCGTAGATCGCGATCTTCCAGCCGTAGGCCGCGCCGAGGGCCACACGCGCGGCGCGCGTGCCGTAGCCCGACTTGTTGACGGGGTGCGTGTCGGGGCCCAGGTCGCTGCAGGAAACCATGGCCGTGTGGGGATGCTGCATGATGCGGATGTGCAGTTCGCGGAACAGGCCGCTGGGCGTGGCGGGCACGGTGGCCGGCAAGGGTTCGAACTTGTTGGCCTGGCTGGTGACCGCATCGCGATAGTCCCAGGCGCACCCGCCGCCGCTGGGCTTCTGCACGTAGAGGAAGGGGAAGTCGCCTTGGCCCCAATCCTGGCGCCAACCGCGGATCAGGGCGCCCATGAGCGTGAACTGATCGACGCCGACGATGGCCGTGCCCGACTCGCCCTGGTCCCAGAGCACGCCGCGGATGGCGTGGGGGATGAAGGGGCGGATGTGTCGCTGGTAGAGGCTGCCGATCTCGCCGCGCAGGCACTCGCCTGGATTGCGGGGTTCGGGCGGCTTGCGTGGTTCGCGAGCACCGGCCTGCTTGGCCTTGGCCACGGCCTTTTCCCAGGCGGCGACGTCCTTGACGTATTGTTGCCGGGCCTGTTGGAGCGAATAGGTCTTGGCGAATTCGGCGGCCACCTGCTGGCAGGCCTTGTCGGCCTGGTAGGCCACTGGGCTGATCCAGTTGCCGGAGGGAGTGCCGCCTACCGCGCCGACCATCAAGCCGACCGGCACTTCCACTTCTTTGTGCAGGACGACCCCGAAGGCAAACAACAGGGCGGAGAAGCGCGCGTTGTTCTCGGGCGTGGCTTGTTCCCAACCTTTGGCGCCGCTTTTGAGCAGGCGGATCTTGGGATAGCTGAGCGCGGCGGCCTTGGCGAGCAGGGGATCGTTCTTCTGGTAGCTGCCCACCAGTCCGGCCATGTTCGACTGGCCGGAGCCGAGCCAGACTTCGCCTACCAGGACGTCCTCGAGGATGCTGGTGTTAGCAGCCTTGACGACCAATTGTTCCGGGCCGCCGGCGGCGAGCGGAGCGAGCTTGACCAGCCATTGGCCCTGGGCGTCGGCCTGGGTGGAGTGGGTCTGGCCGCGGAACTGGACGGTCACGCGTTCGCCGGGCGCGGCCTGGCCCCAGATGGGCACAGGCATGTCGCGTTGCAACACCATATGGCTGCTCAGAACGGCGGGCAAGGTGACGTCGGCTGGCGATGGGACACAAAGCACCGACAGGGCCAACACGGCCAAGGACGAGCAGAAGCGAGGCATGGGAAGCATGTATGGACTCCGCGATGGATGGTGATGCGGTTCGGGGCATGCAGCCTTGGCTGGCGACGAAAATCATAATGTACTGCCGGGCGGGGTCGAATCCAAGCACTTCGGTTCGCGGCAGTAATTTTGACAAACGGCGGCCCATGGCGCATGATGATGGGACGCCGGCCCCCCGCACGGTAGCCGCCCCTCGGTCCATGATTGACCTCGGCATGGTGAATCGCCTGGCCAAGGGAAGGGAAGATTGCGAGAACTGGACTTCCCAAGGTCGCCCTGGGCTGATCCGCAGTGCCCGGAGTAGTAGCCCCTATCTCGGAGGTGTGCGATGAGTGGCTCTTCTGTATCGCGTCGCGGTTTCTTGCAGGGAGCGGCCTTGGCCGCGGCGGGTGGCCCAGGATTGGCCGCGCGTGTGCTGGCTCAGCCGGCCCCCAGGTTGGCCACAGAACTGAAGCCGCCGGACTGGATTGCGTTGGGCAAGCTGCGTTGGGTGTGGGCCCTGTGGGAACCGCTGGATCTGTATCGCCGCGGCGGTTCGGCGGCGGGCATTGGCGATAGCCGCGCCACCGGCCACTGGGTGCGCCGCTGGTACGATCGCATGCACAGCGACGAGATTCTGGACAAGCTGGCCGCGGCGGGCGTGAACCTGGTGACGACCCATTTCTACAAGGGCTTTGGCCTGAAGGCCGAGGCCGAGGAGATGGCGCGCGCGGCGGACTTCACGCGGCGCGCTCATGCGCGCGGGATCCGCGTGCTGGGCTACCACCAGTTCAGCACGGTGATCTACGAGACGCTGCTGGACGAGATTCCGAACTTGCGGGACTACATCCAGCGCACGCCGGAGGGCAACCTGGTGACCTACGGCAGCGCCTATTGGCGTTGGAAGGCCTGTCCCAGCCACGACGAGTTCATGGCCTACCTGAAGCGCGTCATGGACCGCTGTTTGCTGGAAGCCGACATGGACGGCGTGGAGTACGACGGGACGAGCTACGAGTGCTGGTGTCCGAAGTGCACGCAGGCCTTCCGCCAGTACTGCACCGAGCACAACCCAAACCCGCGCGAGCGGTTCGGCCTGCCGCACTTCCAGCATGTGACGATGCCGCCACGGCGCGACAGCAAGGACCCCTTGTGGCACGAGGCGGTCCGTTTTCGCATCGACCTGATGGGGCGGCGGCTGCGTGAGTTGCGAGCCTATGTGCATGCCAAGAAGCCGGGCGCGGCCCTGGTGACGTATGAGGACTGTCCCGCTCTGTGGCGCAAGGACCGCACGCGCCTGCTGCCCGACGCGGGCGACTACCTGGATCTGGCGATCGCCGAGAACCACGAGATGCCGCAGGTGCAGAACAATCAGTTGGTGACCAAGGTCCGGCACCTGAAGGAAGGCACGGCGATCGGCCAGGTGGCCCTTTCCACCGATTGGCTGACCACTTCGTCGGGCAAGATCACGCTGCCCACTGAGGCTAAGCCGGTGGAACTGGACATGGCCGAGTGCCTGGCCTGCGGGGGGCACGTGCTGACGGCCACCTGGGCCCTGCGTTCGGGCGACCGGCGCGACGGTTCGGCCTTCTTCGAACAGCCCGAGTTCTATGAGGCCATGAAGCGCTATATGGGCTTTGCGCGCAGCCACGAGGGCCTGTACGTGGGCTCGCAGGCCTGCGCCAACGTGTGGGTCTATCACGATCCGTGGTCGCTGGCGTTCGATCACAGCACGGCCTACAACAGCGTGCTGGGCATGGAGCAGGCGCTGTTGGGGCGGATTGCCTACCAGATCGCCAAGCCGGCGCACCTGCCGCAACTGGGCAGTCGCGACGTGTTGATCGTGGCCAACCAGACGTGCCTCAGCGACGAGATTTGCCGGGCCCTGTCGGCAGCCGCCCAGCGCGGCTGCGGAATCCTGCTGACGGGGACCACGGCCCACAACGACGAGAATTTCCGCCAGCGCGACGGCGACCCGCTGGCCGAGCTGAAGCGGCACGCGCGCGTGCAGTACTTTGTCAAATGCCCGGGCCGGACCACGCAGTCCGACTATGCCGAAGGCAAGGGGATGCACGCGGCCATGCCGGCCGGGACCCTGGACATTCTGAAGGCAGTGCGTGAGCTGGCGGCCGACGGCCTGGCCGCGATGTTGGAAGGGGGCGGAGTGAAGCAGCCGCTGACCTTTGTGGACGTCTATCGGCAGGCGAGCGCGTGTACGGCGCACGTCATCTGGTACGGGGACGGGCCGGCGGAAGGGTTCCGGTTGCGCGTGGCGCCCTGGCTCACGGCCGGCAGCCCGAAGCTGTACTCGCCCCACCTGGCGCAGCCGGTGGCGCTAAAACGATCGGGCGACGGAACGATCGCCCTGCCCGGCAACTTCGGCCGCTACTGCGCGGTGCAGTTCAGCGCGAAGGGCGCTGCGACGTAGGGCGATGGCTTCGAACTGCGTTGCCGTATTTTGCGTGAGTTGGGAAAGACATCATGGCCATGCTCGCGTGGGCAGGTGACATCGGGCCATTGCATGCCCACGGCAAGCGTGGGCATGGCACCCGGCA
>CALARR010000288.1 GCA_937889015.1 uncultured Planctomycetales bacterium
AAATGTCGACTGCTGCCCGGCCCGAGATCTCGCTCGCTCCCGCTCAGGGCTGGCACTGTGCCCACTACTTTTACCGCTGGGATCGTGCGCGTTTGGGAGGGTTGAACGAGACGGCGCTGGCGGAAGGCCAGCGGCAGTTCGCGGCGGCGCTGGATCCGCAGGCCGAAGGGAGCCCGGTCCGGCTGCAGACCTTCGTGGTCAGCGGCCACAAAGCGGATTTCGGCCTGCTGGCCCTGGATCCCGACCCGTTGAAGATCAGCGGTCTGCACCAGCGTCTGCTGGCGGGACGGCTGGGCATCGCGATCCAGGCGACCTGGTCGTTCACATCGATGACCGAGATCTCGGAGTACCTGCCGACGGTCGAGCAGTACAGCGAGCGGCTCGCGGCCGAGGGGCACGCGGTGGATAGCGAACCGTCGCGCAGTCAGATCATCGCCTATCAACGGCGGCTGGAGATGATGCGCCGCCAGCGGCTGGAACCGGACCTGCCCATCTGGCCGGCGATCTGCTTCTATCCCATGAACAAGCGCCGGCAGTCGGGGGCCAACTGGTTCCTGCTGGACTTCGCCGAACGTCAGCGGTTGATGGCCGAGCACGGCGAGACGGGCATGAAGTTCTCCGGAAGAGTCACGCAACTGGTGACCGGCGCGGCGGGACTGGATGATTGGGAATGGGGCGTCACGCTCTGGGCACGCAACCCCCAGTTCCTGAAAGAAATCGTGTATCGCATGCGATTCGACGAGGCCAGCGCGCGGTACGCCGATTTTGGGCCGTTCTATGCGGGCTATCTTCGCACGCCGAGCGAGATCCTGGCGCACTGCCGCGTCCCACCCGACGCGAACCGTTTGGACTGAGGATCGATCCCGCGAACCGTGCCGTCCTCTTGGCACTCATTCGCGTGTGCTTGCCGCGCTCCCTGGCGGTGCAGGCCCGACATCGCGCAAGATCAGGGCCAGCTTCATGCCGAGGGAGTTGGTTTCCTCGACCGGCACGCCAAGGTGCTTCGCCCAGGCAGCCTGATGCTCGCGGGCCTTTGCGGCGTCGAACGGCGCGACGGCGGGCGGCGGTGCGTCTTTGGGGAGCTTCCAGTTACCGGCCGTATCGGGATAGGGGCTTGCCGCCCTCACCCCCGGCCCCTCCCGCTGCGCGGGCGAAGGGAGCTGAAGCGGCCGTGGCGCGCCGAAGAGCTACCGACCAAGCTGTGGCCGGTACCCGGCCCTCGGTTCATTCGTTATGCAGGACCCAATAATGCCGAGTTGCCTTCGCTGGCGCTTCAGGCTTCAGGGGCGCACGGTGCGCTGCCGCACCGGGGTCTTGAATGAGCCGGGCTAGGGATTGAGGTTGAGCAAGCCTCCGCCGGGCGCGGGTTCGGTCTCGGGATCGACGGGGGCGGGAGCGACCATGCGATCGGTGTCGGCGGGCGGATCCAACTCCGAACGCACGACCAGGCTGCCGTCGACGTCCATCAGCAGCACGTCGCCGGGCTCCGTGTCACGGCCGGGCAGTTTCTCGCCGCCGCGGATATCCAGCACGAGCATGCCCACCTCGTAGTTGACCTGCTTGCCCGTGGGCTTGGCTCTGGAACTGCCGCTGCCGCCGCTGAGCAGTCCGCCGCCACCGCCGCCGCTTTCCTCGCCTGTGGCGAGGGGCCGATTGTAGAAATTCAGCAACTGGCCGCGGGAGGCGATCTGATTCTCGGAGACCTGGGCCCCGGTGTCCTCCAGCCACTTCATGATCAGCACGGTGGCGGTGGTATCGAGGCGCGTGGCGGGTTTCACGGAAACCACGCGCATGCGGTCGTTGCGCGGGACGACGATGGCCGCCGTCGGCTCGGACCAGTCGGATTCGAGGGTCTTTTCTTTGGCCAACTCGGCATTCTGCAGTCGCCGGGGCTCGACGCCCAGATTCGGGTTGAGCAGCAGGAGTTTGACGCGATAGCGATACTGGACCCCCGGCTTGACCTCGAAATCGAAGAAGCGGAACAGCAGGAACTGCGGTCCGGCCGTCTTGGGCTTGGCCTGCTCGTCGGCCGGCGCGGCGGACGTGGCGGCCGCCTGGGCGGCGGCGCTGGGCAGAGCCGGCATGTCGCCGGGAGGCAGGTCGGGCTTGGTCGTCGAGCCGGGGGCAGGCGCAGTCGCGGCAGGCGCGGCTTGCGGCGTGCCTGGGGCGGCGTCCAAGCTGATTTCCGGCGGATGGGCCACCTTCTCGCCCCACGGCGTGTCCACTCGCGGCCCCAAGGGAAAGACCAGCCGTTCCGGACGATCGGCCGGGATGTGGATGGCCGGCACGATCTCTCTGCCGACGCTGGACCAGCGTTTTTGAACGCCCAGGGCGGCCATCACGTTGAGCCGGGTCCACTGGGGTTCGTCGCCGGCGGCGGAGGAGACTTCGGCGCGCTCGACCCAATAGTGATAGTATTGCGGAACATCGCTTTCCAGGTGATTGCCGCTGAAGGCATCGAGGTAGGCTTCGGCCTGTTCGGCGACGGGCACCAGGCCGGTGATCACGACCCAGCGTTGGCCGCGGTTTTCGCCGCGTTCGGCGCCCTGCATGGTGAAGGAACCCAACTCGGCCGCGCCGCGCAGGTCGCGGACCGCAAAGACCTTGGGCTTGCCACGCAGCACGGGTTCGGCGAACACGGGATTGTCCAGAAGGGTCGCCAGTTCATAGGGTTTGACGACCACCGGATTGCGACTGCGATCGGCGACCTGCACGTAATCGGCGATCTTCAGATCCCCTTTGTTGGCCGGCGTGCTGAGGATCTTTTCCTCGGCCTGACGGGCCGCCGTGGTGAGTTTGTCGGGCGCGTAAGGATAGCGGTCGCCGGTCACCGCGCGGTAGGCAAACACCAGGAAGCAGAGGATGACCAGCGCGAAGACGATCTTCTCCACATGGCGGAGGACGAGATCTTGCAGCGCTTGCTTGTCGAGTTTCGCTTTCATATTCGTGCGGCCTAGTGGAGCGTGATCTGCGATTGGCTCAGTATCTTTCCTGTCCCAACCAAGCCGGGATCAGGCCGGGGGCTCCGCGGGAGGAGCGGCGGCATCCGGCGGGTTCTCGGCGGGCGGCGGATTGTCGGGATTCTCGGCCGGCGGCTGCGACTCGGCCGGCGGCTTGGGCTCGTCTTCGCCGCCGCTGGGGGCTCCGCCGGCGCCGGCCGCCTGCACCTTGCTGCGGTCGGGCGAATTGTAGATGTAGATGATCCCCAGAACCTCCACGACCACATACTGCCGCGACTTCTCGTCCGCCGCGGCGGCGGTGCCCGTGCGCGACGCGGCGCCGTCCGTCGAGGAAGTGGAGATCACGCCCTCGTTGGATCGCGTGCGGAGCACCTTGACTTCCACCGGCATGTTGGAGTTGGTGCACTGCACGAGCAGTTCCGGAATGCTCCGCTGCCGCATGTACAGTTGCAGTTGGACCGGCATCATCTTGAATTCGGCGAAGGGCTGCGGATCGGCGGCGCGCAGGGGGCGCTGATTCTGGTCCAGGTAGCGATTTTCCTTGAGCATCGCGGCGATGAGCTCGTCGGTCAGGACCTCGCCGGCGCGAAGCTGCGGAGCGCTGGAGCCGCCGGAGTCGGACGATCCGCCAGCGGCCGCTCGGCTGGCCTCGAACTTGGACCAGGCCGCTCCGGCTTCCTTGCCGATGGCCATCGTGTCGATGCGTTTGATCGCCGCGTCGTGATAGCCGGTGGCGCGCGAATTGACATTCTTGATGATTCGCAGCAGGGCTTCGTAGACCCACAGGTCTTCCTGGGCGAAGCGGACCTGGGCGCTGGTGGGAACCGTGGACCAGGAGAAAGCGGCCTCCATGCGGCTGCGGTCCCTCTCGTCCCAGAAGACGATGCCCCGATACTCGCCCGCCCGAATCTCTTCGCCCTCAGGGCGCGTCGGGTTCCTGGCCGTGGCGCTGCCGTCGTCGATTCTCTGCAGAACGCCGATCTGGTCCCGCAACTGCACGAAGTGCTTGGCGATGAAGGTCTGGTACAGTTGGCGGAAGTTCTCGGGAATCTCCTCGTCCTCCGCGAGCTGCTTCATGACGGTGCTGAATTCCTCACCCAGCACGGTCGGCCAGGGGTTCTTCTCCTGCTGCTGCTGATAGAGCTTGCTCCAGGCGGTGAAGACATTGTCGGCCAGCGCGGTTTGCCGCTTGCGGATGGTCTCCAGGACCTTGTCGTTGGGGTGATCCGGCTCGTTCTCGATGGCCTGCATCTTCTTGAGGTCGCCGTCCAACTTCTGCTTGCGCTGCTGGTACTGCTTGGCCATATTGCCGGTGGCCATCGCCCAACAGGTGAGGCCGGCTAACAGGGCCACGACGACCAGCACCCAGAAATGGTACTTGAGCAATGCGGCCATGAAGACTTTGACGTTGTCCATGAATGCTATTCCTGCCGAGGGTGCAGTCCACGCGCAAACGACCGTGAGGCGGGACCTTACTCGTTGGGTTTGGCCTGGTTCTCGCCGGGCTTCTGCTTCTGTTCGGCGCGGCTGCTGGCCGGCGTGGGCTTCCAGGCGATCTCAATCGTGAAACGGAACTCGCGGACTTCTTTGGAGGCCCCCTCTCCGCCGACGGCCATGGCGGCGTAGGGGTTGTCCAGGGTCTTGGGCACGATGCCGCCGGGTTGGACCAGCACCGGATAGCTCAGCCCCAACTCCTTCATGGAGAGCATTTCGATCTTGCCGTCGGCGGTCGGGACCTGAACCTTGAACTTCGGGTCCTGGATGCGGTTGAGGAAGCTGCTGCGCACGAACTGCGCGCCCTGGATCTCGCCCGGCCGCGTGCTGTTGTGGTAGTGCACGCCGTTGAGCCGCAGCACGTAGCCCGGACCCTGGGGTCCCCAGCCGGCCCCTGCGCCCTGGCCGCCGCCTTCGGCCTGGCCTTCTTCGGGCGGGGCGTTCTCGTCGCCGGGAGGCTGTTCGTTGTTCTGTGGAGCGGCGCCGGGCGCCTGGCCGTCCTTGGGGATCTTCTCGCCCTTTCCCGGCTGATAGTATTGCTTCACCTTGTTGAACCAGTTGCCGAGTTCGTCGAGGCGTTCGCAGTCCAGGCTGGTGATGTGCAGTTCGTTGCGCTGATCGATTTCCTTGGGGGCGGCGGGCTGGCCGTCGGCCGGCTTGAGGTCGCGCGGCAAGCACTCGGAGAGGGCCTTGAGCAGTTCCAGCCAGAGCAAGCGGCCTTCGATGTTGCTGACGAGATTCTTGCCCACGGCGTCCACGCGTTGGAACTGCTCGGTCAGTTGCTGGAACTCGGTCTTTAAGCGGCCGGACTCGCTGGCGACCTGGTCGGCCTTGCCCTCGGCCGCCTTGAAGAGCCCCTTGTCCACGGTATTCAGGGCGCGCGAGTGACTCACGAAGCTGAGGGTCGCGCCCAGCAGCAGGATCGCTGCGCCGGCCACGGCCCAGGGCTTCTTCTCGCGGAGCATGCGGTCCTGCAGGATCTCGCGCGGCAGGAGGTTCGTCCAGACGGCGCTCTTTTTGAGCCCTTGCAGGCACAGCCCGTAGCACACGGCAAACGAGGCCATGTTCTCCTGGAACGCCGGCACGGAGACCACCGAGGAGCCGGTCAGGCCGCGGTAGCTTTCCAGCCGCGAAACGGGGATGCCCAGGTTCTGCTCAAGGATCTTGCGCAGGCCGGGGAGTTTCATGGCGTTGCCCACGGCCAGGACGCGCGTCAGATTCGCCTTTCGCTCGATGCTGGAGAAATAGCTGACCGAGCGCTGCAGTTCGGTGGAGAGCTCGTTGAAGGCCGAGCGCATGGCCTGGAACAGGGCCTTGGGATCCTGGGCCGAGGTGGCGTTGCGTTTGAGGTGCTCGGCCTTGGAGAAGGTGAGCTTCAATTCCTTGGTAAGGGCGGTGGTGAAGTGGTTTCCGCCCAGGGGCAGGCTCCGTTGCCAGACGCGGATCCCATCGGTGATGACCAGGTCCGTCGCTTCGGCGCCCACGGAGAGGATGGCGGTCGAGTCGGGCGGATTCTCCGGATCGTAGTCCTCCGCGCGGGGCACGTCGGTCAGCGCGTCGAAGCGCACGCAGTTGTAGAGGGCCAAGGGGGACAACTGCACCATGTGTACGTCGACCGCGGCGCGGAGCAGCGGCTGCAACGTTTGGAAAACGATGTCCCGCTTGATGGCGAACAGCCCGACTTCGGTCTCCAGGGCGAAGCCTTCCTGATCGCTGCTGACCCCCATCCGCTGGTAATCCCAGATCACGTCGCGGAGATCGAAGGGGATCTGCTGCCGAGCCTCGTAGCGCACGATGTCCGGGATCTTCTTGGCTTCGACCGGCGGGAGCTTGATGAAACGCGCCAGGCCGGAATGGCCGGGCACGGAGACCACCACCGTATCGCCATGCACGGAATTGCGGCTGAGAAACTGCGACAGGGCGTCTTCGACCAGCTCGTTGGGGTCGGCGCCGGGCTGGCTGAGGATCTGCGGATACTCGATGTAATCGAAGGCGTCGGCGACGATCCGATCTCCCTTCTCGTGCGGCCTGCACCGCAGGGCCTTTAGCGCACACTGCCCAATATCGATGCCCCAGACGGCGTCGCTCTTGGCCATCTTCCGATACCTCTTTGCAGGTTAGTACTTTACAGCCGCGAGGAAGGTGCCGCTGTGATGCTTGGCCCGACAGCCCCCACCGGACGACCGCCGGCAAGAAAAGCGCATTATTGAGGACCGCACGGCCAATGAACACCCCGCGCCCGCGGGACCTCGGACCCTAGCCGCAACGGCTGGAGAGTGAGGCAAATTGCGGTCATCGACTGTGCCGACACCAATAAGTGGGGCTGGAGAGCCACTCTACTCCAATCTATCGCGGCCCGGATCACCGTGTCAACCAAAACTCACCCCGCCTTACGCCTTTTCACCAGTCGGCAAATCCCCGAGGGCCGCCGCTCGACTTGTCCCGCCCCAGGAGCTATCCTGGACCTTCCAGCCAATCGCACTGTGGACGAGCCGTGTCGTGTCGTCCGGCGTCAACTCGCCGTGCAGACAGCCACGCCATGCTCTGCCTGACGCCCGACGAATCTTGACCGCCCCGGTGGGCCGCGCACAAGATCGAGGATCGCCACGTAACCTTTTATCACAAATGCAGTTCAATCGTCTAGTCGTCCTCCTGCCGAGCCAAAGTCTGGAGGACCTCTCGTTACGACGCAGCGCGGCCGAAGCCCAACAGCTCCTGGCCGCTTGGACCGCCCTTTGGCATCCGGCCCTGATCCAGGCCGCGCAGAGCGTGCCGAGCTGGTGCCGGGCCGAGGCCCCGCCCGATGATCCTGCCGGTCAGATCATCGTCGTTCCCCCCTGTTGTCGAGGGCTTCTGCCGCAGGATTGGCTGCAGCGGATGATGGATGCCGGGGCCGCGGTGATTCACGACCTGAGCGATCGGGAGGAAATCACGTCCCTGGCCCTGGGGTGGCTGGATAGTCCACCGGCGATCGAGCCCGAACTGGTCGCCGACTTTCAAGCCCTGGGGCTCTGCTACTTGCTGGTGGAACTGCTCACGCGGCAGCTCCGCTACATGAGCAACCTGGACGAGGGAACACTGCAAACCCGCTCCTTGGACGCAGCCAAGGCCGCGGCCGAGGGAGACCGCGAAACGGCGCGCAGCCAGTTGCAGAGCGCGTTCGACGTACTCAACGAGTCGCGCGAGTACTTCTACCCGGTGGAAGCCTATCTGGCGGACCTGACGCTGGTGGCGCCCGGCACGGCTGGCGAAGCCCTGCGCAAGGAGTTGGCCGGTCCGGGGCTGGTCAATCTGCTGCTCTCGGCCGAGACCCTGCAGACCCTGGCACGCGAGGAGCCGGAAACCGTGTCGGCGATGGCCGAGGCGGTGGCCGCGGGCCGTGCGGCGGTGATTGGCGGCGAGTTATGCGAACGCCCCCTGCCGCTGTTGCCGCCCGAGGTCATCGCGGACCAACTGCGCCAGGGAGTGGAGGTGTACCAGGAGATCCTGGGCACGCGTCCGAAGGTGTTTGGCCGGCGACGATTCGGCCTGACCCCTCTGCTTCCGCAGTTGCTCAAGAGCCAGGGGTTCCAGGGCTGCCTGCATTTTACGCTGGACGACGGCCGTTTTCCGACCGGCAACCAGAGCCGCATCCGCTGGCAAGGTTTGGATGGCTCGACGCTGGAGGCCCTGGCACGCGTGCCCACGGATGGTTCTTCGGCCGAAACGTTTCTGCGCCTGCCGGAACGGCTGGGCGATGTGCTGGACCTCGACCACTCGGCCACAATGATCTTCGCCCACTGGCCCGGCCAGGCCAGCCCGTGGTACCGCGATCTGCAGCGGCTGGCGTCCTTCGGGCCGGTGCTCGGCACCTTCGTGAGCATCGCCCAGCAGTTTGAGCACAGCGGTTCGACGGGCCAGGCGGTGGAATACGCCGCCGACCAATACCGTTCGCCCTATCTGCGCCAAGCGGTCGCCGCGCGGCAGCGCGATCCCCTTTCCCGTTGGCGGCGTTTTGGGCATCGTTGGGCCACGTTGCAGGCCTTGCAGACCTTCCGCACTTTGGCCAGCGTGGTGACGGGCTCGCCATGGACGCGAGCCGACGTCGAAGCCTTGCGACGCCAGATCGAGTCGGCCCTGGAGTGTGACGCCGACGACACGAGCGAATTGGATCAATCCCTGAACGAGGCGGCCCAGGCTGCGGCGCGCGATCTGGCCGCGGCGTTGGGAAGCGCGTCGGCCGAGGGATCGGGCCGGCTGGCGCTCAATCCCGCCTGCTGGTCGCGCAAATGGCTCGTCGCACGACAGACGGCCGAAGGCGCAGAGGGCGTGCCCACGGGCGAGGCGGTCCCGGAGGCTCGCGTGCCCACGTTGGATGTGCCCGGCCTGGGGTTTGCCTGGCACTCGCCAGAGCCGCCGGCGGCGCAGCCCGGCGCTCGGCGGAGTTGGTGGTCGCGGTCCAAGAAGAGCGCGCCGCCCATGGCCGAAGGGAACGTGCTGCGCAACGAGTTTTTCGAAATCACCTTCGATCCGACCACGGGCGCGATTCGATCGATGGTCGATTTTGCCGGCCGGGGAAACCGCTTGGCCCAACAGATCGCCCTGCGCACGAGCGAGAGCGACACCCTGCCCGAAGACTGGGACGGGGCGCCAACGACGCGCACCTGGTACTCGATCATGGCCGCCGAGGCGCTGGAAGTCGTCACGCCAGGTCCGGACTATGGAGAGATCCGGGTGCGTGGCCGGTTGTGCGATCCGTACGGGCGGCGCGTGGCCGGTTTTGTGCAGACGACGCGACTGGAACGCGGCAGCCGGTTGCTGGACCTGCACATCGAGCTGGATCCCGAGATGCAGCCCGATCCCGAGCCGTGGAAATCCTATTACTGCGCGCGTTTTGCCTGGGACGACGAGTCGGCCGAATTGCGGCGCGGATTGCACGGCGTGGCTCGGCCCGCCAGTTCCACCTGTCTGGAATCGACGCAGTTCGTGGAGATTCGCTCGGGCAGCGCGAGCACGGCGATCCTGACGGATGGGCTGCCGTATCACCGGCGGCAAGGGTATCGGATGCTGGATACGCTGTTGATCGTGCAGGGGGAGACGGCGCGCCGGTTCCGCTTGGGGGTGGGATTCGATCTGCCGCACCTGCCCGCCGCGGCCCAGGATTTCCTCACTCCGCAGTTCGTGCTTCCCGGCGCGTCGCAGCCGCCGAGTTCGACGGGCTGGCTGTTCCACCTCGACGCGCGGAATGTGATTGCTTCGGACTGGCAGCCGGTCGTCGAGTCGGGCCAGGTGGTCGGATTCCGCGTGGCCTTGCTGGAGACCGAAGGCCGCCGGGCGACGATGAGCCTGCGCTGCTTCCGGACCCCGGGCCGCGCTTGGAAGCTCGCCGCCACGGCCGAGGCGCAGACGGAACTGCCGATTGAAGAGGATCGCGTGCGCGTGCCGATCGGCCCCTACGAATACAGCCGCATCGAGTGCCGCTGGTAGGGCGGCCTCGCGTCGCTCGGAACGACAGATCCCAGCCTACTGCAAGCAACAACCCCAGACTCCAGCCATTGTCTTATGATCGTGACCATCGACGGACCGGCCGGTGCGGGCAAGAGCACCGTGGCGCGCGCCCTGGCGGAACGGCTGGGTTTTCAGTACCTGGACACCGGCGCCATGTATCGGGCCGTGGCCTTGGCGGGCATGCGTCGGGGCCTGGACTGGGACCGGCCCGAGGACATGGTGACCCTGTGCCGGCAATTGCGGATCGAGGTCGATGGGCCGCGGATTCTGCTGGACGGTGAAGACGTGTCCGCGGAAGTTCGTTCCTCGGCGGTGACGGCCGTGACCCGCTACGCGGCCGACAATCCGGGCGTGCGAGCGCACCTGGTGGAATTGCAGCGGACAATCGCCGGGAGCCGCGACGTGGTGACCGAAGGCCGCGACCAGGGAACGGTGGCCTTTCCCCACGCGCAGTGCAAGATCTTCCTCTCGGCCAGTGACGAGGAACGCGCACGCCGGCGCGTGGAGGATCTGCGGCAGCGCGGCGAACACGTGGACTTTGCCCAGGTGCTTGGCGATCAACAGCGGCGCGACCAGCGCGATCGCGCGCGGAGCGTCGGACCGTTGGTGCAGGCGTCCGACGCGGTGGAAGTGCTGACCGACGGGTTGTCGATCGTGCAGGTGGTGGATCGTTTGCAGGAGTTGGTGCGCGCCAAATCGGCCGCCCCGCGCCCGGAACCTCCCTCCGCCGCCGCGCGGTAGGAGAAGGTCGTTTTCACCTCCGGCCGCGCGCGGGAACGCGGAATTCCGAGTCCTTTTTGTCAAGACGAAGTCATGATCCAAGACCTGTGGCACTTGTTCTGCCGAATGCTCGTCCAGTTCGCGGCCTTGCTGTACTATCGGCCGCGCTACTTCGGGGTTCCCAACGTTCCCGCGAAGGGCGGCTGCCTGGTGGTCTCCAATCATCAGAGCCACCTCG
>CALARR010000289.1 GCA_937889015.1 uncultured Planctomycetales bacterium
GCTTCGACGCCTTGAAACCCTATTTGAAGCCTGGCATGCCCGGCTGAGTTCGGCCAAGGAGCCTCCCATGCAACTCCAGACTCGCAGAGATTTTGTTCGCAATACGGCCAGCGGTGCGGCCGCCGTGGCCCTCGGCGCCTTCGCGGTCCCGGCCGTCCAGGCGCGAGGCGCCAACGACCAGTTCGTGGTGGGCCTGGCCGGCTGCTCCGGCCGCGGCATCGCCGTCGCCACCGAGCTGCGCAAGCTGGGCGTCAAGGTCGCCTACGCCTGCGATCCAGACCGGAACCGGGCCGGGCGTGCTCAGAAGACCCTGGAAGCCGACCAGGCCATCGCCGATCTGCGCAAGATCCTCGACGATCGGACGGTCGACGCCCTCGTCATCACCGCGCCCAACCACTGGCACGCCCCGGCCGCCGTCCTGGCCTGCCAGGCCGGCAAGCACGTGTACGTGGAAAAGCCCTGCTCCCACAACATCGTCGAAGGCCGGCGCATGATCGAGGCCGCGCGCCGCAGCGGCCGGGTGATGCAGGTCGGTTCGCAGATCCGCGGCACCAAGGTCTTCCAGGAAGCCATCGCCATGGTCCACGAAGGGGCCATCGGCCGCGTGTTGGTGGCCAAGACCTGGGTCAGCCGCAAGCGGCCCGACATCGGCCATTGCCAGCCGTCGGAACCGCCTGCGGACCTGGATTACGACCTCTGGGTCGGTCCCGCGCCGATGATCCCCTACCAGAAGAACCTGATCCACTACAATTGGCACTGGTGGTACAACTTCGGCAACGGCGATGCCGGCAGCCGCGGCGTGCACCAGTTGGACATCGCCTTGTGGGGGCTCGGGCTGAAGACCCACCCGACGCGTATTGCCGGCTTCGGCGAAAAGCTGTACTTCGACGACGACAAGCAGTACCCAGACACCCAATACGCAACGTTCGAGTATCCGGCCGAGGGGTCCGGCGACAAACGGCTGATCGTCTACGAACAGCGACTCTGGTCGCCCTACTGGGGCCAGGTCGACAGCGAGGACGGCTGCACCTTCTACGGCGACGAGGGCTACCTGAGCGTCGACATGCACCTCGGTTGGAAGCTCTACGGACCTAAGAATGTACTGCGCAAGCAGGCCGAGAAATACTTCGATACGGGCGAGCACTGCGCCGACTTCCTCGACGCGATCCGCAATGACCGCCGCCCCAGCGCCGACATCGAGATCGGCCACTACTCGGCCGCCCTGCCCCACCTGGCCAATATCCTGGCCCGGACCGGCCGCGGGCAGTTGACCTTCGACCCAAAGACCGAGACCTTCGTCGCTGCGCCCGATGCCGACGCCCTGCTCAATCGCACCTATCGCGAAGGGCATTGGGCCAGCCTGTAAGACCCTGCATCCACCGCCTCCCGAGAGACCTGCCATGGCTCGTCACCACCGCCGCAACTTCCTGAAACGCGCCGTCGCTGGCACTGCGGGCGCCGTCGCCGCTTCGTGGGTCCTTTCCGGCACCAAATCGTCCGGCCGCGTGCTGGGCGCCAACGACCGCGTGCGCGTGGCCATCGCCGGCATCAACGGCCGCGGGCAGGGACACATCCAGGCCTATGGCGAGATGAAGGACGTCGAGATCGCCTGGCTGGTCGATCCCGACAGCCGCTTGTTCGAATCGCGCAGCGCCAAGGTCAAGGCATTGGCCGGCAACACGCCCCAGTGCGTGCAGGACTTCCGCCGCGTGCTGGACGACAAGTCGTTGGACGCCGTGTCGATCGTCACGCCCAACCATTGGCACGCGCTGCTGGCCATCTGGGCCTGCCAGGCCGGCAAGGACGTGCACCTGGAAAAGCCCTGCAGCCACGAGATCGTCGAGGGGCGGCGAGTCGTCGAAGCGGCGCGCAAGTACGACCGCATCGTGCAGCACGGCACCCAGCGACGATCCGATCCGCGCTGGATCATGCTCACCAACGACGTGCGCAACGGCAAATACGGCAAGCTGCGCGTGGCCTACGCCTACGCCACCCGGCCGCGCACCAGCATCGGAATCCGCCCTCCGGAAGAGCCCCCCAAGGAACTCGACTACAATCTCTGGATGGGCCCCTCGCCATTACACCCCTTCCGGACCAACCTGGTCCACTACGAGTGGCACTGGATCTGGGACTACGGCAACGGCGAAATCGGAAACCTCGCCGCGCATCAACTCGACGTGGCGCGCTGGGCCATGCCCGACGGCGCCTCGCCGCAAAGCGTCATCAGCCTCGGCGGACGCTTCGGCTACGAAGACCAGGGGCAAACGCCCAACACCCAGTTGACGATCATCGACTTGGGCCTCGCGAAGATCTTCTGCGAACAGCGCGGCCTGGTCGACCGCAAGCAAGCCAAGGTGACCGTCGAGTTCCACACCGACGATGGCGTCATCAAGGAAGGGAAGTTCTTCCGCAAAGGGCAGCCGGAAGGCGAACCGATCGAAGGCGCCTCGGCCGGCGGGTTCGCCGACCTGGGACGCGCCCACTTCCGAAACTTCATCGATTGCGTGCGCAGCCGAAAGCGCGAAGAGCTCCACGGCGAGATCCTCGAAGGGCATCGCTCGGTCATCCTGGCCCACTTGGGCAACATCTCCTACCGCCTGGGCCAAGATACCCCGTTCAACCGGCAGACCAAGGCCTTCGGCGATGACCGCCTGGCCTACGAATCGTTCGAGGGCCTCAAGCAGCACCTGGCCGACGTCGCGCACCTGGAGTTGAACACCGCCACCTACCGGCTGGGCCGCACGCTGCGGTTCGACGCCCAGACCGAGCGGTTCATCGGCGATCCGGAAGCCGACCGGATGCTCAGCCGGCCGTACCGCGAACCCTTCGTCGTGCCCGAACAGGTGTGATCCAAGCCCGACACTCCCTCCTATCCCCGAGCCAATCATGTCACGCACTCAATCCTTCGTCCCCTTCATAGCGATCCTTCTTGCCGCGGCCGCTGGCGCGGCGATTTGCGGCGCCGACGAACCGCTGCCCGACGTCAAGCCGGTCCCTGATATGCAGGTCTTGCCGCTGCCCTACGATCAGGCCGGCTTCGAGCACGACGGTCGCGAACTGACCCGCTATCACTTCGGCCCGCAACTGCGCCGCCCCTTCTGGTATCCGATCGTGGGGCCGGAAGGACGCTCGCTCACGCGGATGAACATGCCGGGCGATCCGGGCCGATCCATGACGCAAGCCGAACAGCCCAAGGACCCGCAGAAACCGCAGGACCCGGCCGGACACAGCCACCAGACCTCGGTCTGGATCTCGCACAAGGACGTCAACGGGATCGACTTCTGGCGCGACGGCGGCCCGATCGCGGGCCAGATCGTCCACCAGACGGGCCGCGAGGGCCTGGAATACGAGGACGGCGCCGCCGCTTCCTTGCTCTCGTTGAACCACTGGAACGATCCGCAAGGCAAGACACTCATAATCGAGCGCCGCCGGGCCACGGTCGCGCCCTGCCAGGACGGCGCGTGGCGCATGATCGTCGATCTGCAGTTCGAGGCCCTGCCCGACAGCCCCGTCATGCTCGGGCAGACCCCCTTCGGCCCGATCGGCGTGCGTATGGTGCGGTCCATCGGGGTCACCGACGGCGGCGGGCGGATCCTCGACAGCGAGGGCCGGCGCAACGAGGCCGAAGTACTCCACCAGCGCGCCCGTTGGCTCGACTACAGCGGTCCGATCAGCAACCGGAACACGGCCGGCATCACGCTGATGGATCATCCCGGCAACGCCAACCACCCCACACCCTTCCAGGTCCGTGACAACGGCTGGATGGGCGCTGCCCTCACGCTCAACGAGCCCGTCACCATCGAGCCCGGCAAGCCCCTGCGGTTGCGCTACGCGCTCTGGGTGCACACCGGCGTGCCCGACGGCCAGCAGATCGAACAGCAGTGGAAGGCTTTCGCTGGCGAAGAACTGGCTTCGATGAAGATGAAGGAGAAGCCCAAGAAGAAGCCCGCGCCGTCCAAGTAGGCGCGGCATGCTGCAGCGGTCTTGGCCCCAAGTCCCGGCGGTGACAAGCCCTGGCCTGGATGATTCACGGCGCCCAGTGGCCTAGGTCGCCCGGCGTGCCATCGAAGCCTGAAGCGCAAGCGAAGGCATCTTGCCACGACTCCCTCGCTGGCGCTTCGGGCTTCAAGACGACGTGCCACGGCAGCCGCACCGGCGATTCGAGGGGACCGTGAGTGTCCGCGTTAGGCCGGGCCGGATCGCGCTGCGTGCTCAATCTCGAACACCGCCTCGATCTCCACGGCCGCACCCAGCGGCAGGGCCGAGGTGCCCACGGCGCTGCGCGCCCCCACGCCCGCCTCAGGGCCGAACACGTCGGCCAGCAGTTGGCTGCAGCCGTTGATCACGGCCGGCTGCTTGGTGAAATCGGGCGTGCATTGCACCAACCCCAAGACCTTCACCACGCGCCGCACGCGGTCCAGGCTTCCCAAGTGGCTGCGGAGGGTGGCCAAGATCGCCAGGCCGGCGCGGCGCGCCGCATCGGCTCCGGCCTGCTCATCCATGTCCGCGCCCACGCGGCCGGTGATCAACGCACCATCCTCGGCCGCCGGAAGGTGCCCGGACGTGTACACCAGGTTGCCCACCGTCACGGCGGGTCGATACAGCCCCTTGGGCGCCGCGGCCGGGGGCAACTGCAGGCCCAGTTCGCGGAGGCGCGATTCAGGATTCATAGCATGCACCGTGCCGGTTTGCATCGACTTGGGAGCCGGCCCCAGAGCTTGTCGGCGCTTCGGGCGCGCTGGGCCGCCCGACCTGGCTGGCATGGCTCCGGGATGAACTCTCAGTCAATGACTTTGCTCAGCGGATATTCGACCAGCCCGCGCGCCCCGGCCGACTTCAGCCGGGGAATGATCCGCCGGACCACGGCTTCGTCGAGGACCGTGTTCACGTCGACCCAATTCTTGTCGGCCAGGTCCGAGATCGTGGGTTGCTGCAAGGCCGGCAGCAAGGAAAGGACCTTGGAGAGATTCGCACGTTCGACGTTCATCATCAGCCCGACCTTGCCCTCGGCGGCCATAGCGCCGCGGAGCATGAGCACGATGTCGTCGATCTTCTGCTTCTTCCAGGTGTCGGCGTAGGCCTGGCGATTGGCGATGAAGCGCGTGGTGCTCTTGAGCACTTCGTCCACAATCCGCAACTTGTTGGCCACCAGCGAACTGCCCGTCTCCGTCACCTCGACAATCGCGTCCGCCAGTTTGGGAGGCTTGACCTCCGTGGCGCCCCAACTGAACTCGACCTTGGCCTTGACCCCGTGCTTCTCCAAGTAGCGCTGCGTAAGCCCTACGGCCTCTGTGGCGATCCGCTTACCTTCCAGGTCCTTCACCGTCTTCACGGGCGAAGACTCGGGCACGCACAGGACCCAGCGCACCGGCCGGCGGCTGACCTTGGAGAACACCAACTCGGCGACCTCCAGCACGTCGGCGCCCGTCTCCTGGATCCAATCGTATCCCGTCAGACCGGCATCCAACACGCCGTCTTCCACGTAGCGCGCCATCTCTTGGGCCCGGATCAACAGGCACTCGATCTCGTCGTCGTCGATGCTCGGGTAGTAGCTGCGCGAGCTGAACGTGATCCGGTAGCCAGCGCGGCGGAAGAGTTCGGCCGTGGCCTCCTGCAGGCTGCCGGCGGGGATTCCCAACTTGAGCGCTCTGGATTCTTGCATCACATCCACTCGTACTTCTACTTCTTGTAAACCTGCTTGGGATCGAAGACTCGCGTGCCCACCACGCGGAGCCCCTCGGGCGTGACCTGCCGGAAGAAGCAACTGCGGTAGCCCTCGTGGCAGGCGGCATCGCCAATCTGGCGGACTTTGAGCAGGATCGTGTCCCGGTCGCAGTCCAGATAGACGCCGCGGACCTCCTGCACGTGGCCGCTCTCTTCCCCCTTGCGCCACAGCTTGTTGCGGCTACGGCTGTAGTACACGGCCCGGCCCGTGGCCAGGGTCTCGGCGTAACTCTCGGGGTTCATATAGGCCATCATCAGGACCTCGCCCGTATCGGCGTCCTGGGCGATCGCCGGCAACAGGCCATCCCCTTTGGCGAAGTCGGGACGGTCAGCAGATTCAGACATGGGCAACTCGGTAAGACAGACGGACGGGAGGCAAAAAAACCGCAGGCGCGCTGGAAGCCATCAATGGCCGCCCTCACCCCCTCGCAAGGGCAGGCGTGGTGACTGCAGGTCGACTGCGTGGGAATCTCTCAGCATACCCATCCCCATGGCCTATTTCCAGGGGTACAGCATGGGCCGGCGACGGTCCTGGAGGGGCTCAACCGCCATCCCAGACATTTGATCGCCGCGCGAGGCTCGCGCGGCAGCCCCAAATACCGCCAGTCTCGGCTCAAGCCCTACCTTCGTCGGCTCCGACATCTCACGCTTAAGTGGTTCTTCGCTAGTTCTTTACAGACGCTGGTCTGCGATATCCGACAAATACTAGCGGCCCCCGCTCACTCCCCCCTGAAGCAAGGAACGCAGCCTTGGAACGCTCCCTGACCGTCTTGCTCCCAATCCACGATGCCGCCAAGACCCTCAGCAGCACCGTCCAGCAGCTTCTTGACGTCCTGCCTGAGTTGACTCGGCAGTTCGAGGTGCTCATCGTGGACGATGGCTCAACCGAAGCCACGACCGAGGCCGCGCATGACTTGTCGCGTGACTTCCCCCAGGTGCGTGTGGTGCGGCAGGGCAGCCTCACCAGCCGCGAAGCGGCCATCCGCACCGGCCTGGCACGGAGCAACGGCGAGGTGGTCATGCTCGGCGAGGACGGAAGCCCGTTCCGCATCGACGAAATTCAGCGCGTGTGGCGTTCGATCCAGAAACAAGAGATGAGCGGCGCCAGCGCGTCCCGTCGCCTGCCGGCTAGTGTCACGCAAAGCAAGGGCCTACGCGTGATCCAGAAGCAGGGTCAGGCACTGGCGACCAACGACGCGCGGCTCGATGAACACGAGGCGTCGCCCCCGAAGCGTCCCAACTACCTCCGCCGCCTGCGGGATTTCGCTTGGGGCGAGTAGTAGCACCCGCCAATCAGAGCCTCCATCCGCTCCCCAGAACGAAGCGGTGGCATCCCCTGATGGCCAAGCCCCGCCTCCTCTGGTGACGAAGCGTTGGTTTGCCGCGAAGCTTGCCGGGTCATTGTTGAAGCAGGCATTCGCGAAACCGCGTGGGGCGCGGCTTGCCAATCGGCGTGGCGGCGAGTAGAATTTGCCAGTAGACCATTCGGTCTCCGCGATTCCGCGAATTTGCTTTTGGATGTCCGACGGGTCAGCCAGTCGTGCGTTCGCCATGCAAGGGCCATTGAGGCGAACGAAACAGGTGTGAGGACCCATTTCGCCGCTGCCCGTATCTTACACCGGGTTCGGGCTGCGCGCCACAAGGCGTTTCTGGATGCCGGCAGAGCCGACATAAGCCCGCGCCGTGGATGCTGGCCTTACGAGGCCATGCAAGGCGCGCTTCGCTGTTGGCCATCCCGGCCTCAACACCAACGCCCCGGCGCAGACAATAACCGGTCGGCGTTTGAGGTTCGCCTCGATACAGCCCGCTCTGGGTGCTCGCCCCGCCGAAAGTCGTACGGCGCCGCGAGAACCCAATCGCTAGCCTTGGGGTGATATTCAGGGGCGTCGGCCACGCATACGATCCGATCAAGAGCGTCCTCGGCTCTCGGTACGAGAGTTTTCGCGTGTGAACAGAAAGGGCATTCCCATGAGTCTTGTGGATACCGACTTGTCGAGTCTGGGGGGATCGGAGGAGGTGAACTTGCCTCCTGCCCCACGCCCCCTGCACCGACTCGCGGCCGTTCGCCGCATGCAGGGCGTCTCCCGGCGGGCCCTGGCCCGGCGGCTGAACGTCGATGTCGGCGTAGTCAAGCAGCAGGAGGAGGAAACCAGCGATCTGATGCTGAGCACGTTGTATCGTTGGCAGCAGATGCTGGACGTGCCGATCTCCGAGTTGCTGGTCGACGCCGAGGAGTCCCTGTCGGCGCCGGTCTTGAAGCGGGCGCGCATGGTGCGCCTGATGAAAACTGCACTCTCCATTCAGGAACGCAGCAGCCAGGAATCGATCCGCCGCATGGCCCAGAACCTCGTGGCCCAACTGATCGAAGTCATGCCCGAGTTGGCCACCGTCAGTGCCTGGCACGCGGTGGGCCAGCGCCGGCGGCTCGATGAGTACGGCAAAGCGGCGGAGCGCCGGCTGACGTCCGACGTGTTCCGCGACTACCGAGACTAGCGGCCGCACTGGCGAATCGCCCCAGCCAGCCTGGTCGGCGAGGAGAAACCGATTCCCGGAACAGTGCCCGGACCGGTTCTGGCAATCCAGCGACCGCGGCCGGGCCGGGTGGCACGAAAGGGCGAGGGGTTCGGCGGCCCTCGCTCGCCTGAGCGTGGTGTCCGCTGTGGATCTTGGGGCGTTTGCGGCGACCCTACCGCGGGCCGCCGTCTTCTTTGCGCTGGCGGCGAAGCCATCTCGGATGCCGCCTCCCCCATCGGCAGACGCCTGCCCCGCCCCATCTTGACCACCAGGCAGCAAAACGTGAGGATGGGACGCTGGATCAACCTCCAGATCAGCAGGGCAACCAAGACGCCCCGCGGCAGCCCGGCTTCTCGCGCGACCAGCCGGCGTCCTATGGATTGCTTTGCCGCCCCCTGGCCCGACGCCAAACGAACCTCACAAGGCTCCACCCATGCGACTTTCGGCTCGCGACGCGTGCGATGCATTCGTCTCCCGTTTTGGCCATGCGCCCCAGTGGCTGGTGCGCGCCCCGGGGCGCGTGAACCTGATCGGCGAACACACCGACTACAATGGCGGTTTCGTCCTGCCGCTGGCAATCGACCGGGCGATCTGGATCGCCCTGCAGGGACGCAGCGACCGCCGGGTGGAGCTCTTCTCGGCCGACTATGGGGAGAGCGGCGGTTTTGCCCTGGAGTCGCTCAGCAAGGGTGAAGCGACCTGGATCGAATACCTCAAGGGCGTGGCGTGGGCGATCCAAGACTCCGGCCGGGCACTGCAGGGCTGGGAAGGCGTGATGATGGGCGACGTCCCGCGCGGGGCGGGCCTCTCCTCCTCGGCGGCCCTGGAAATGGCCACGGCGCGCGCCTTCGCCCAGGTGTCCGGGTTCGACTGGCAGCCGGGCCCCATGGCCCTGTTGGGCCAGCGCGCCGAAAACCAGTGGATCGGCGTGCAGTGCGGCATCATGGACCAGATGATCTCGGCCTGCGGCCAGGCCGGACACGCCCTGCTGCTGGATTGCCGTTCGCTGGAGAGCCAGGCGGTGCCTTTTCCGTCGGGGTTGGCCGTGGTGATCCTGGACACGGGCACGCGCCGCGGGCTGGTCGATTCGGCCTACAACCAGCGTCGCGCCCAGTGCGAGGCCGCCGCGCGCTTCTTCGGCGTCCAGGCCTTGCGCGACGTGGACCTGGCCACGCTTTCGCAGAAAGGCGGGGGGTTGGACGAATCCACGCGCCGCCGCGCCAAACACGTGATCAGCGAGAATCAGCGCACGCTCCAAGCCACCGAGGCCATGCGCCGCGGCGACGCCGAAACCCTCGGCCGACTGATGGACGAAAGCCACGAGAGCCTCCGCGACGACTACGAAGTGTCCAGCGAGGCGCTCAACACCATGGTGCAATGCGCGCGCGAACACTCGGCCTGCTACGGGGCGAGGATGACCGGTGCGGGCTTCGGCGGCTGTGCGGTGGCCATCGTCGACGCCCAGGAAGGCCGCGAGTTCGCCGAGGCCGTCGCCGCGCAATACGACGCGCAAACCGGCCACCCGTCGGCGGTCTACGTGTGCCGGGCCACCGATGGAGCGGGACTGGTCGAGGTGCCCTCTTGAACCCCGGATCGCCAATGGCCCCTCCGCGGCCGCGGGAACCCTAGAGCGGGTGCTGTCTGATGCGCAAGACGATCGTCTACTCGGCCCTGGGTCTGGCAGCGGCATTGATCGCCTGGCAGGTCTGGCAACTGTCGCAGTCGCCGGCCTTGGCCCAATGCGCCGTGGACGACTTCATCGAGTACTGGACCGCCGGGCGTTTGAACCTGGCCGGCCAGGACCCTTACGATCCGTACCGCATGATGGAGCTGCAGAGCCGGCTGCGGCCCGACGCCAAGTTCCCGGTGATGATGTGGAATCCGCCCTGGACGCTGTCGATCGTCGCGCCGGCGGCCCTGCTGGCCTATCCGCTGGCGCGGATCCTGTGGTGCCTGGCGGCGATCGCCGCCGTGGTGCTCAGCGTGGGCGGATTGTGGAGCCTGTACGCAGGCCCATCGGGCCGCTGGTGGATGGCCATTCTCACGGCCTTTGTCTTCGCTCCCACGCTGTTTGCCATCGGCATGGGGCAGATTAGTCCCTTCGTCTTGCTGGGAATCGTGGGGTTCGCCGTCTGTGCCCGGCGCGAGCGTTGGGGCCTGGCGGGTGCGATTCTGGCCGTGACCTTGGTCAAGCCGCACCTGGTGTACCTGGTCTGGGCCGCGTTGGCCTTGTGGTCCTGGGATCGGCGCCAACCCCGGGCCCTGGCCGCGGCAGTCGTGGTGCTGCTGGCAATGCTCGCCTGGCCGCTGGCCAGCAACCCGGCCGTGATCGCGCAGTATCGCCAGGCATTGGCCGAGCGTGGCCCCGAGTACTGGATCGCCCCGACGTTTGGCGTGCTGCTGCGCCTGCTGTGCGACTGGCACGCCACATGGTTGCAGATGCTGCCGTCGCTGGCCGGACTGGCGTGGCTGGCCTGGCATTGGCTCCGGCATCGCCGGACGTGGTCTTGGACAGAGCAACTGCCGCTGCTGCTGTTGGTCTCGGTGGTCACCAGCGCCTATGGCTGGATGTTCGACCAGATCGTGCTGCTGGTGCCGTTGGTGGCGCTGCTGGCGGAAATGGCGCGCGCCCCGTCAGGCCGGTTGCGTTGGGCCCTGGGCGCTTGGGCGGCGGTGACCGTGGTGGCCTACGTGCTCTGGCCGCTGCCGCTGCTGAGCGGGCCGCGCGGCGACGAGTCGGCCGCAGGACTGCTGGCGCGCGTGTTCAGCGAGCCCAACATGTTCTGGAACATCGTGCTGGCCCCGCTGTTTGCCGCGACCTACGCCTGGGCACGCCCTTGCGCTCGGCCTGAGAACGGCCTCTCTTAATCCTGCAGTTCGCGCAGATTGCCAAGCAGCGCTAGCAACAAGCAACGCGGTAGGGGGCGCTGTTATGTCGATGCGACGCAAGCTACAGACACAAGCCTTGTCACGACAATTACTTGCGCTATCGCATTCGATCGCAACTGATACAACTCTTGTGGACGGGTTGTTGCATCCATGTTGGGGATGTTGGATGTAGGATTTCGGATGTGGGGGGCTGAGACCTGGGAGCGGGGGCGCAGCGGTTTGGAGCGGAGGCGGAGGGGGCGAGGGACGCGGCGAGGGTGCGTGCTTTGGCCGGGGGTGCGCACACGCGTGCCTGATTGACGGGCGCGATGGGGAACGCTTAGAATCGATAGCAATCGATAATCGCCCGGCAGCGCGTGCGACGTCGGCGTTTCCCGCCGCAGCGCGTCGGCCCGAGGCGTGGCCCGTCATCCTCACCCGCCGTGGAGTTCCTGCCATGTCGAAGTCCCTCCGTCCGTCTCGTCGTGATTTCCTTGTTGGCTCGGCGGCCAGCGCCGCGGCCCTCGGCGCCTTGAGCATCGCACGCACGGCCCACGCCGCCGGCAGCGACCTGTTGAAGGTGGCCTTGATCGGCTGCGGGGGGCGCGGCACGGGGGCCGCGGTGCAGGCCCTCAGCACCGCCGGGCCGGTGAAGCTGTGGGCCATGGCCGACGCCTTCGAGGATCGGCTGCAACTGAGCCTGGAGGCCATCGGCAAGGGGCAGTCAGGCCGCTACGACACCCAGGCGCACGAGGGCTTCGCCGAAAAGGTCGATGTGCCGCCGGAACGCCGCTTTGTCGGGCTGGAGGCCTACAAGCAGGCCATCGACAGCGGCGCGGACGTGGTGATCTTCGCCGAGCCGCCGGGGTTCCGCCCCTCGCACTTCGAGTACGCGGTCCAGGCCGGCAAGCACGTGTTCATGGAAAAGCCCCTGGCCACCGACGCGCCTGGCGTGCGGCAGATCCTGGCGGCCAACCAGGTCGCCAAGCAGAAGAACCTCAAGGTGGGCGTCGGCCTGCAGCGGCACCATCAGCCCGAGTACCTGGAAACCGTCAAGCGCATCCAAGACGGGGCGATCGGCAAGCTGGTGCTGTTGCGCTGTTATTGGAACACGGGCAATCCGGCCAAGAAGCCGCCGCAGCGCGAAGGCCTGACCGAAATGCAGTACCAGCTTCGCGACTGGTACTTCTTCACTTGGCTCAGCGGCGACCACATCTGCGAGCAGCACATCCACAACATCGACGTCTGCAACTGGATCATGAACGCCCACCCGGTCGAAGCCAACGGGATGGGCGGGCGCCAGGTGCGCACGGGCAAGGATTTTGGCCATATCTTCGATCACCACTTCGTGGAATTCACCTACGCCGACGGCACGAAGATGTACAGCCAGTGCCGGCAGATCCCCGGCTGCTGGAACAGCGTGACCGAGCACGCGCACGGCACGGGCGGCTATGCCAACGTGAGCGATTTCAAAATCGAGGCCACGGGCCGGGAACCCTGGTCGCTGAAGAAGGAATCGCGCAAGGCGCGGCGGGGCCAGGCCGCGCCGGGCAGCAACCCCTATCAGATCGAACACGACGTGCTGTTCGACGCGATCCGCAACAACAAGCCGCACAACGAGGTGGAATACGCGGCCCACAGCACGATGACCGCGATCCTGGGGCGGATGGCCACCTACAGCGGCAAGGTGGTCGCCTGGGACGAGGCCTTCCAGTCGCAGCTTTCGCTGTTTCCCGAGCGCCTGGCCTGGGACGCTGCGCCGAAGATCCTGCCGGACGCCGACGGCGTCTACCCGGTGGCCATGCCCGGCTCGACCAAGGCCTGGTGAAGCCCTGAGCCGCGCCGGAGTCTGGCTTGGGATTATGTGCAAAGAGGAAAAAGGGTGAAGGGGAGAAGAGGAAAGAGAAGCGGAAAAGACGTGTCGCGGGGCCGTCTTGTCGGGGCTTGAAACGTGACCACCGAGACGAGCCCCGACACCGCAGCGCGAGCCACCGCAACGCGGTGGCCATCTCTCAGCCCGGGGTTGGCCGCGCAGCGGCTACCCCGGGATAGCAGGCCTTCCGCCAGACCGAAACCCTGTCAGGGTTTCGGTTGACGGTTCAAGGATCGGATCAAGAACGATCTTCGCCGAAACGGTTCCGTTGCTGGCCGTTCTGTTGGTGCAACCCGATCCCGGGAAAGGGGTTGCTCCGCTCACGCGCAGATCAGGACCGGGACAAAGGGCAGGGCAGCGCGTTTCAGGACTCTTGAGCACGCCACTCGTTGGGCGGTATGATAGGGCAGTCCGGCAATGGCCCCAGGAGCGCATCGTGCCGTGCACGCCATCTGCCAAGCCGCTCAATCTCCGTCGATCGTTGGGGTTGCGTCCCCGAATTCTGCAAAGACCTGAGCCAATGCGATCGTTAATCCCCATGTCGCCGCTCGTTATTTCAGTTCTGGCCGTCGTCTTTTCTGCATTCGGTGGATGCGGCGCGATGCAAGGCCCAGGCGAGCGTCTCCGTAGTGCATCTTCTCGAACGCTTCCCCAAGCTGCCCCGGAGTCCGCTGGCAATAGAGGGCCGTCGTATTGATGTTCGAGTCAAGGTGGTGCGTGCTTGCACGCACCTATCATTGCGT
>CALARR010000290.1 GCA_937889015.1 uncultured Planctomycetales bacterium
GAGCAACGCGCCAGGCATTCGCCGTTGAATTCCAGCCGCTGGGCCGCACAGCGACACATCCACCCCAACTGCCTGGCCGGCACGCCAGCCACCAGGGCGTACGGCGGCACGTCGCGCGTGACCACCGCCCCGGCAGCCACGAAGGCGTACTCGCCGATCGTATGCCCGCACACGATCGTCGAGTTGGCCCCCATGGTTGCCCCGCGCTTGATCACCGTGCGCCGGTACTCGTCCTTACGCACAATCTCGCTGCGCGGATTGATCACGTTGGTAAAGACCATCGACGGACCACAAAAGACCTCGTCCTCGATCACCACTCCGTCGTACACCGACACATTGTTCTGGATCTTCACGCCGTTGCCGATTACGGCCGTCGCGGCGATCACCACGTTCTGCCCGATCGAGCACTTGGCCCCGATCCGCGCCCCCTTCATCACGTGCGAGAAATGCCAGATCTTGGTGCCCGGCCCGATCGAACATGGCTCGTCGACATAGGCGCTCTGGTGGGCGAAATAGTCCCGGGGCTTTTCGCTGCCGGCGGTCGCGGTGGCCGGCGTCGCCCCGCCTTCAATCGATTTCTGGCAGGCGTCCAAGACGCGCAGCACGCGCAGTCCCTCTTCCCCATCGCTGAGCGGCTTTGCACGCCGGGCCACGCAGTCCAAGAAGTGCAAGCACTCCTGCTTCAAGGGCTCGGCCTTCTCCAGTTCCACGGGCGTGGCGTCGGCCTTGACCGCGCGCGGCGTCCTTTCCGTCCACTCCACCCGGTGCGGATACAAGAGCAGCTTCTTCTCCGCTGTGTCGTCGAAAACGGCCATCTTCTCCGATCCGACCACCACCAGGCGTTGTTCTTTGGAAGGATGGAGCCAACTGACGAAGATATGGCCCGTCACCCCGCTCTTGAACTTCAGGGTGCTCATCGTGACGTCGACCACGCCCGGGGTGAGATAGCTCTGCCCTTGAGCTTGAACTGCGATCGGCTCCTCATTGAGCAGATGCAGCATGACCGAGATGTCATGCGGGGCGAAGCTCCAAAGGATGTTCTCCTCGGTGCGGATCAACCCCATGTTGAGCCGATTCGAGTAGCAATAGAGCACTCGGCCGAGAGCCCCTTCCGCAATCAACTGGCGAAGCCGGACAATCGCCGGATGATACAGAAGAATGTGCCCCACCATGAGGATCCGTGACCGCTGCCGAGCCAGGTCCACCAGGGCCCGTCCCTGTTCCGCCGTCAGGGCCAGGGGCTTCTCAACGAACACATCTTTGTCGGCCTCCAGACACTGCCGCACAATGGCGTGGTGCGTGACGGCCGGAGTGGCTACGGCCACGGCCTTGATCTCTGGGGCAGCCAAGACCTGTTCGAGACGGTCGGTCATGGCGGGGCGGCCATTCTGGAACTCAAAGGCCCCGTGGCGCGAAACGTCCGTGTCGCACACGCAGCGCAGGGCCCCCAGTTCCGAAAACACCCGCACCAGGTTCTTCCCCCAATAGCCCGCACCAACGACCGCCACGCTTACGTTCATAAGATCGCCTTCTTCGGTAATCACCAAAGCCTCCGCGCGGACTCCGTCCCCGTGGGTGCCACACGAGCCCCATCACGAGGAAACCAGCGCAACATCTCACCCCGCCCGATCGCGGCATAGGATCAACCGGATGCGGGCCTGGGATCGGATTCATTGGGCCACACTTGCCACCAGCCACCCCAACGAGCGGGGGTCACAAGCCCTGACGGCGCACAGCAGAAGGGAGTCTCAGTCGCTCGGCAGACAAGCTCGCAAGTTCAGGCCACACAACACTCTCTCAATGACATTACACCACAAAGCCCCACCGTGGCCAAGTGCCGCGCCACGCGGCGAGATTGAGGAATCGGATTCGTCGGGGGAAGGTAGGGAATATGCCGACGAGGACGATTGAGACGATGAGGTGAAACGCAGGCCCCAAGCAGGCTTAGCGCGGACGACTCCGCGTCAAGGACTCGCTGGGTTTGCCGCCCTCGCCCGACACCCGGCCCGAAAGGACTACTGTGGCGGGCTCCTCAATCAACTGCCGGAGTTGCTGATCGAACGCTTCCAGGCGCAAGGCCACGGCCTGCATCTCTTCGGAGATCGCCCGGTCGCCATGGCGACCGACGAGGACCAGCGACCCCACCGTTTGCCCTCCCACGAGCAATGGCACCTCCAACCGCC
Source organism: uncultured Planctomycetales bacterium (assembly GCA_937889015.1). Classification (GTDB taxonomy): domain Bacteria; phylum Planctomycetota; class Planctomycetia; order Pirellulales; family Thermoguttaceae; genus CALARR01. Next base: position 2,184 of record CALARR010000290.1, read on the forward strand.
AAGGTCGGTCCTGCTCATCGCCGCCGGGACGCTGCCAGAAGGCGTGATAACCTTCCTGGGCGCGCGACACATTCACGTCCAGACGAATCTCCAGCAGGGAGAGCGGCTCGACCGCGTCGATCAACGACTTCCAAATGGGGCCCCAGTCACGGTTGCCCTGCAAGTGGATGCGCGCTTGCCGCACGCGACCCGCCTTGCCTGCCGGCTGCACCAAGGAGGCCCCCAGGTTTCGCATCTGGTTGACAACCAGGGACAGTTCAGCGCGTCCAAAAATCCCGGTCACGATCAGAATGGTCACGATCGCCGCACAGGACAGCAGCGCGATCAGGTCGCTGCGCAGAGCGACGCTCAGCACCGTGGCCAGCGACGTCAGGAGGCAGAATGTGGCGATGCTCAACAGTACCCGACGGTTGCTGCCAAGCAGGCCGAGCAGGCGGTGGTGCATGTGTCCGCGATCGGTGGCATAGATGCTCCGCCCGGTCAGTTTGCGGCGTACGATCGCTGCCAGGGAGTCGAAGATGGGAATCGTCCAGACCGCCAAGGGTGCAGCCAGCAGCACGGTCCCCGGCCCTTTCAAAGCCCCGCGGATCGCCAGCGACCCCACCACCAGGCCGATCAGCATGCTGCCCGCATCGCCCAGGAAAATCGTAGCCGGTGGAAAATTGAAGACCAGAAACCCCAGGATGCTGCAGGCGAAGACCAGGGCAATGATCGGAACCGGATCTTGATTGATGATCTGGGCCATGACGCCGATGGTGATGATCATGATCAGGCCCAGCGTGCTCGCCAGACCATCGATTCCGTCCAGAAGATTCAAGGCATTGATCGCCCCCAGCAACCAAAAAATGGTGAAGGGGATAGCCATGACCCCCAGTTCGAACTCATGGCCAAACAGGGCCAATCGCTCGATCCGCTGTCCGGCAAAAACCAGGATCGACACGGCGCCAATCTGGCCCAGCAGTTTCACGCGGCCGCGAAGAGCAATCCGATCGTCGAGGATTCCGACGGCGACAATCACCGCCCCGGCGATCAGCAGCGCGATCGTGTCGTGCGACGTAGCCCAGAGGATGTTTTGCCAGGGCGTGTGCAGCAGGGCCAACCCACCCAGCACGATGACGGTCGTAAGGTAGATCGCTACCCCGCCGCCCAACGGGGTTGGACTGCCGTGCAGTTTGCGACGATTGTCGGGCTTGTCAACCAGCCCCCAGCGCGCGGCCAGATGGCGCACCAACAGCGTCAGGACCACGCTCAGCAGCACGGCCACCGAAAAGACTGCAGCAGCAAGGGGGAGAGCGCCAAAACTCATGGAGTTGTTCACTTCGCAGATGCCCCCACCACGGCCGGGCGCGGCCAAAACCGCCAGAACCATCGCCGGCGACGGACGAGTGGAGGAACTTGTATCGGTAACCCTTCCAGAACCATCAGACCGTTCAAGCTGCACAACCGATCCGCCACCCCGATACCAGCCCAGGCGGCGATCCGCCGATGCGCAGCCGCCATGTGCGGAGGGCGCCGACGCGGCGAATGGGCGTCAGTGCCCACCAGGTGCACCACCCCGTCGCGAATCCAGCGTCGCATGGCGCGCTCGTCCTTGACCGTCAGCGGTTCGGCAATACTGGCGGAGGCCACCTGGATCAGGCAGCCACCGTCAATCAGGCCCTCGATCGTGGAACGATCGTGCAACAACTCCGGATGCCGCTCCGGATGCGCCAGAATCGGCCGCACGCCACGCCGCACCAACTCCTTCACCAAAGGAGTGAAGTCCCAGAACACCCCGCCCGGCAACTCCGTCAGCAGGTACTTCCGCTGGGCAGATATTCCCAGCAGTTCTCCCCGCTCCCAAAGATCCTCCAATCCCGGACGGATCATCACCTCTGCTGCCGGCCGAACCGACAGCGGCACTCGGTAGCGCTGCAGTTGTTCGGCCAGGGCCTGGGTCGCTCCGCAAATCCGCTCCCCGGTGACCGCCGGCCACTGTTCTCCCAAGTGAGCCGTGGCGGCAATCATCCGGATCCCTTCTTTCCACGCGACGTGGCACATCTCCAGGGCCTCCTCGCTGGTCCCTGGACCATCGTCCAGTCCCGCAAGAAGATGGCAATGCGTGTCAACGAAGAAGGACATCGGTGCTTACCCAGGTATTCCCCATTGGTCCTCAGATAGGTAATGCCACGAGGGCGACCGGCGGGAGCCCGGTTTCTCGGTACCAACGCCACCCTCGCGTTGCATTCCTATTCTGAAGATCAATAATGACATCCCAACGTCAGGTGTCCGTACTCCGCGGAACGGCCTTCGGTGCAGCCGTGCGCGACGGCGAGGAAGCCTCTTCCTCGGCATAGTAGCCACTGGCCGCCTCGCCATTGCCGCCGTAGGAACCATAGCCGTAACGATAGCCGGTATAGCGATAGTTGTATGCCCCGTACCGGTAGCCGCTGTAGCGTTGATAGCCGTAGCCATAGCCCGAGGTCTTGCCAATTCCATTGACCACCACACCCAGGATCCGGGCACCCAAAGCCCCCAGCATCTCCGTCGCACGCAAAGCGCCTTCCCGGGCATGCTTGGTCAGACGCATCACCAGCAACACGGCGTCCACGCGCGGCGCCACCACGGACGAATCGGTGACCGCCAGCATCGGCGGCGTGTCGATGATCACGTAGTCGTAACGGTCCCGCACGCAGTCGATCACCTCTTTGAAACGCGGAGAGGTCAGCAAGTCCGAAGGATTGTTGGGCTTGGGGCCACAGGGCATGGCCGAAAGGTTCGCAACGCTCGTCTGCTGGATGGCATCCAGGATCTCCGCCTCGCCGCTGATCGCCGAACTGACGCCGATCGTGTTGTCCAGCGAGAAGTACTGGTGCACGCGCGGCCGGCGGAAGTCGGCTTCCATGAGCAGCACCTTCTTGCCGGAGTCGGCCATGGACACGGCCAGGTTGGCCGCCAGGGTGGTCTTGCCATCGCCCGGAGTGGGACTGGTGACCTGAATGACCTTCAGCCCCTCGCCGTGGGTGCAGAAGTACAGGGCCGTGCGCACGGCCCGGTACGCTTCCGCCGAACGACTCTTGGGATGGTGGTAACTGGCCAGCACCGGGGACAGTCGAGGCTTGCCATCCGGATCCCGCTCGCTGGTCTTGCTGCCTTGGATCACCGGAATATGACCAATCACCGGCAGCCCCAGCAGCTTGCGAATCTCTTGCGGGCTGCGGAAGCTCTTGTCGGCCATGTCGACCAGGTAAGCCAGGCCGAAGCCAGCCAACAATCCCAACACGCCCGACAAGCCTATCACGATCGCCGCCACCGGCCGGACCAATTCACCCAGCGAAGGTGGCACCAGCAATTGCGTGGAAATCCCGCCGTAGTCTTTCACCAGGCTGATCTCTTCCAACCGCTTGACCACGGCGTCGAACATCTGCTTGGTGCGCTCAATCTCCGCCTTATAGGTCTCGTCTTTGATGTGATGCTGGGCCATTTCCTTGGCGGCCCGCCGCTCCTGCTCGAAGAGTCCGTCGTACTCGGCCAACTGCTCTTCGCCGACCTTCAACTCCTGGCGCAGGGACTCCAGATACACGGCAATGAAGTCCACGGAGTCGGTCACCTCAGGCAAGGGCATATTGCCCAGTCGCTCGCGGAGCAAGTTGAGCCGCTTGTCGACCGCCATGACCCGGGGATGATCGGAGCCAAAACTCTGCAGCAGGTCTTCCCGTTCGAGCATGAAAAGAAAGAGCTTTTCCTCCAGGTCGTCGCGCGCGGTGCGGACGCCAGCGGCATTGGCCTGCGACTTGCGAGCCAGGAGGGCCAAGGCCTCGCGGCTGCCCCCCTGCTGCAGCGCGGTTTGGATGGCCTCGATCCGGGCCCGCACCTCCGCATTGTGTACCAGGACGCCGGAGCGCGACTTTTCGATTTCCACCATGCGCGCCTCATGGACATTGGCCGCCTCAGGGCCCTTCCACAACAGCGGCGACTCTTGCCGGAACTGGCGATAGGCCGCTTCCTTCTCGGACAACTGTTTGTGCAGTACGTCCTTCGCTTGTCCGATCAACTGCACCGTCTCTTCGCTGAACGTCTGGTAAGTGTCGGTCAGGGTTTCCTGATAGGTTTGGATCACGGCCTTGAGAATCATCATCGACTCGCGCGGATCCAGGCCTTCGTACCACAGATTCATCACGTTGGGATCCAGGTTGGCGCGGTCGCCGGCGCGCGTGGCCTTGAGCCCCTGAATAATCACCGAGACCGCATCCCGGTTGTTGCCCATCAGGGCCTTCACCGATTGATACGTCTCCAGGTGGTTCTTTTCGACCGCCTTGCGCACGATCATCGGGCTGCAGATAATGAGCATGTGCGTGGAAAGCGTGTCCTCATACGACCCGTAAGCCCCGCGGTCCCCCCGGCCATCGCGACTGCCGGCCAGGGCGACGTTGCTGTCCCGCTTCACCAGCAGGACCTGGGCCACGGAGCGGTAGACCCGCGTGGCCTGCAGATAGTAGAGGTATCCCAGGGCACCGGCGATGATCGAGACGCAAATCACGATCCACTTCCGCCGCCACAAGATCCGCAGCAGATCGAGAGACTGCTCGGCCTGCGCTTCTGGCGACTCGATTTCGGTCCAGTCAGCTTGTTGAGCCATATTCCTGTTCCTTAGCGACAACGTTGATGATTGCTTGGTTGGAGTTGTGGTTGTTCTAGCGCGGTTGGTTGCAGCCGCGGCTACTTCTGGCTCGCCCCTTCATGGATGCGCGCCCGGTTGACTTGTTCCAAGAGCCTGCTGTAGGTGGGATCCCCCGGACCGAGCCGCGCACAGACCAGCGCCTGCTCGTGGGCCTGCTGCGTCAACCCCTGATCCTTGAGAACAACCGCCAAACGATAGCGCCAGCGGAGTTCGAAAGGACGTGCTTCCACGGCCTGACGGTACTCCTCGATCCCTTCCGAATACCGTCCCTGGAGCACAAAACTCCATCCGCGCAGGTAATGCCTCTCGGCATCGGCCAGGGCAATACAATCTACCAGAACCCCGGCCCGCTCGGCCAGCAGTCGCCGGAAGAAGGGCACCTTGCGTGCCCGCGGCGAATCCTCCGCCAACTGCAGCAGCGGCAACGGGGACTGCGGCAGCACCTGCTCCACCACATAAGGCAGACTCATGGATCGCTCCGCGATCGCCATGATCGGAGCCGCCAGGCGCAGATCGTTTGTGATCGCCACGCGCCAGTCGGCCGCCGCAGCGGAGAAACGGTGCGCGTGGAATTCGAGTACGCCGCAGTCTTTGCGCCAACCGGGATGAAATGGCAGCAATCTCCGCATCGCGGCGATCGCCGGTTCATCGTCTCGGGGGCTGCCCACCAAGCCGGCTAGCCAGGCGATCGTACGATGCGGCGTGGTCAACAAGGGACAGCCCTGGCGTGCCAGAAAGGCGTGCTTCAGTGCCGGCAACAGATTCCGTTGGATCACAGCCGTAGCGCGCAATTGCTCCAGATCCGATTGGAGCCCCCCCCGATATAACTCGTGAAGCCTGGCATGCAAGGCAAAGGGCGAAGTCTGCTCGGCCAGCAACTTGATATCCGCCCCCAACCGCTCCGCCCGCAATTGGGACAAGGCTTCGGCCCGATAACGCTCGACATACAACCGCGACAAATGACTGTGGGCCTCGGCCTCATCGGGATAGCGCGCGACCAGATCCTCCAGTTGCCGGATCCAGGGATCCAGCTCGCCGGCATCGGCGACCTTGATTCCCTGCAGCTTGCCGCTGCCCTTGATGGCCGTTTGCAGACTGCTGCTGCCGTGGGCCAGCGAGGCGCCCCACGCCAGCCCGATCAGCAACGAGGTAGCGACCACCAACGAAGAAGCACGAGGCCACGGAATCGCCAGCCACCGCCGGTGTGGTGTTCCCAGCGCCGCGGCCCCCGCCATGGCCCCGCACAACAGCGACAACAGAATCAGGTTGCTCGGCAGACAAAGGCCAAAATCGAACAGGGAACTCACGGCTTGTGCCACCAAAGCGAACAGCCCGGCAACCCCCAACGCGTAAGTGCTGCGGTCCTGATCGGCGCCAATCACTTGCCGTGCGGCCATGGCCGTCATCAAGGCGGCGCCGACCAGAAGCGTCAGCCCCACGACCCCCTGTTCGGCGGCTTGCTCCAAGGGCTGATTCTCAGCGTGCCAGTACCACGACAGGTCAACTCGCTGCTGATATTGCGGATAGACCAGACGATAGGTCCCTAGTCCCGAGCCGAGTCTCCAGTAATCGCGCACGACCCGCCCACCGTCCTGCCAGTGCTGGAGACGCTTTTCCGCCAGGACCCGCTCGTCCATCAGGCTCGCCACCCGTCCACGCACGGCGGGCCCCAGCCCGGCCCACAGCAAGATCATCAACCCGACCAGGACGGGCATCGCCACAAACCAGACCCAGCCCGCCTTCCGTTGTCCGAAACGGACCACGATCAACGTCACGACCGTGGCCGTCAGCAGCGCCAGGACTCCGCCCCGAGACATCGAAGCGAGAACCCCGGCGACCAGAAAGGCAGCCAATCCCAGGGCGCTAATCCCTGGGCCATCCACGTGACGCAACAGTCGAAATCGGGATCGCCAACCGCTGCCATAACCGTGTCCCGTTTCCGAGCCGACCCGGAACTTCCAGACGATCCAACCGATGGCCCCTGCCAGACACAAGTTCAACAGCCCCGCCGCACTATTGCGATTGACCAGCGGACCGAAGACGGCGCCGCTGGCGGCCCACGTGAGCCGCCAGACGGAAGTGCTGGATCGCTGCAGAATCTGCTGGGAAATGTCGAAGAAGGCAATCGCTCCGCCCAGAGTGGCCACAAACACCAGCAGTCCCAGACGTGCCTTGGGAGTGCGAAAGAAAACCGCCCCTCCGAGAAACACGGCTACCGCCAGGACCACCAGCGATAAAGCGCGGCGCGTGGAGGCTGGATAGAGACTGATCGTGTCGGCCGTCGCCCCGGCGGCACTGCCCGAAGTATCTTCCGGAACAGACGCGATCAGCTCGGCTCGCAGCGCTGTGGCTTCGGGCGAAAGCAGCGATACACCGGTTTGCCCCAGTGGAATCAATTGCCCGGCTCCCAGCGCCAGAATCCCCGCCAGTGGAACCAATCCCGCCGGAAGACTCCGCACGGACTCCCCCAACAGGTCATCGACAAGCCAACAGCTCATGGCGAGCCCAGCACCAACGAACAGCCATACCTGGATACCAGGTTGGATCGCACCATAGAACCAAGGTGCTACGCCGACACAACCGAGCAACGCGCCGCAGCCGACCAGACGAACCCCAATGGCAATCCGCGACCGTTGCGTCGCAGGCGCGGCGATGCGGGATTCGGCGAAGGTATGGCGGACGTGAGGCATAGGATGAGTCAGGCCCCTGACCAGGCCTGTCGAGGCCCGTGCGACAATTCTCTGCCTTCTGAGCCCAAACCTGTGCCGACGGACGTGACGAGGAGGTGGTGGTCGTCGGCACCGGTTCTCAAGACCCCTGGCTGCTCAGAGGGTGAACTCTGTGGAGGCTCCATCCCCAGAACCATCGCTTCCAGCGTCCACTCCGGCCAACAGGGCGCCAGACAGGCCGGCCCCCAACCCGCCCCGCCGCAGGCAACGCTCAACCTTCCAAGCCGTTGACCATGCTCGATACGAGTTCACGTTGGTGGAAGTAGGCGATGGACACAACAGTTGTCCTTGTCTTGCTTCGAGCAGCCCGGTGAGCATCTTCTTTTCGGAGACGGGAACCAGGCTGATGTCGAGCGTGGATTGACTGCGGGGAGCCTCCTTCTGATACGGCATCACGCGCACTGAAAAGGCGGCAAACCCCTCTGCTCCGTTGGCAACGACCGAGTACACTCCTGGCCGCAGCCTGTGTATCGCGGGATCTCTGTCGGTGTCTTGCAGCGCCGACAGCCCGACCAATTGGAAACGACCCCATTCATCACAGTGGGCCGAAGCCACCAATACACCACTCTGCAGCAGCGTCACCGTAACGCGAGCTGGCCGAGCGGTTCCGGTAGGGTCCATCCAGCAGACCCGACCGCTGAGGTTTCCATCCACCCGCAGATACACCGAATGCGCGTTGGGCTGTCCATCGCCAGCAACGTCTGCGGCCCAAACAACGGACGAGAGCCCAAGCGCCAGGCATGTCACCAGGAGAGGCAGCGCGGTCGAGAACAAGACCGTTTTCCTCCCCATAGACACCGCCCCTTACGCCGAGACACCGGCTGAAATGAACCGAAGTACACGCCCCTTCCAGGTAAAGTTCATGCTAACCCCACCTCAACTCCTGTCAAGATGCTAAGTGTAACAAATTACCTGACAAAAAATGTCCAATCTGAAACAACCTCCATTCCACGCAACAACAACGACTTGCGCACAGAGACTCTCTACGGGGCCTTGGTACCGCAACCAGAATTCTCGCAGTGCAAGCCGGCTATAAGGCCCTCTGCGCCCCCTCGTTTGGGCGTAAAACGGGGCCTGCTGGCTAAGAAACTGCTCTTGCGCCAAGGAAAATCGATACAAACGTAACCAGGCAGACCGGTACCGGCGGTTGGATCGCCATGTCCGCTGTGTGCGGAAAAAGAAAGGGGGCTCCAGCTACGGAGCCCCCACTATTCACTAGATTTGCCGCACAGCCTCGCCCGCTACTCGGCGGATCGGCACCGAATCATCCCGTGACTAATCCCGGAACAACTCGTTGATCGACAGGTTCAGGTTCACGTTGTTCAGGAGGACGTTCATGAACAACTCGAACTCGCTGTACTCCAGCATAATGAAGTCATTCGGCTGAATGAGCAGACGTTCCTGCGGATTCGTCATGGCCGTCTTGAGGTTGACCTTGATCGAGACCTGCTGTCCATTGATCGTCCGCAACACGACCACTCGCGTTGGCGGGAAGATCGACCCCACGCCACCTCGGGAGATACCGCCGGTCAGCGAGGAAGAGCCGGCTGCGGCCGCAATCGACCCGCCCGACATGGCAATCGCGCCCAGAACGTCCAGATCGTAATCACGCGGAATTGGGAATTGACCGCCACGCAACAGACCGCCTGTGTAGAACACTTCCGAATCACGAGACTCGATGAAGACAATATCCCCCGTCTGAAGGATTACGTCCTCCGGACGAATCGTCACCGCAGCATCGCCAGGCCCCACGCGCAGGGGGATTCTGATCGCATTCGGGGACTTAGCGAACATCTGGGCGCGGGTCAAGGGGTCCTCCATGGCGCGCTCATATTGGCTCTGGAGATTCTCATCCTTGAACGCCCCCTTGAGAATGGTGACCTCACCCTTGGCGTCGATGCCGGGCAACCCACCAGTCTCGGCCAAGGCATGCAACAGATCATTCTCATAGGCGCGCAGATCCACAGGACGCGTGTACGAACGTCGCTCCGGTTCGAAGCCCGCTCCGGTTCCTGCGCGCTGCCAACCATACGCGGCATTCATCGTGTCTTCCCGAATCACGAGCACGCGGTAGCTCCGCGGCTTAATCAGCGTGACAATAATTCTACCCCGTTCTGGGGGCAGGATCTTTCTATCGATTGTGTATGCCTTGCGAATCTCGTACTCTGCTTGTGCCAAGGTCAGTCCACCCACTGGAATTGGTGGTACCAGCGGCAAGGATACGGTTCCATCCTCGCGAATCGGCATCGGGTAGCCAATCGCCGGCGGGATGTCGGAGTCGACGGAGAAATGGACCGGGGGAGGATCTTCGGCCCGTCCCAGCACGCCCTCGATGAAGATTCCCAACACATCCCGGGGCCCCAACAAATACACGGCCGGCGGATCCTGCCGGAGCCGAGCGAAGTTGACGGGCTCACGGCTACCCCTGGGCCGCTGCATGACATTAGGCCGCACGCAATCGGCCGGGATCAGATTCCTGTTCCGCGTGCATCCCGTCGCCAAAAGCAGCAACAGCACAGCAGCAACGGCGGCGATCTTCCGGCGTGGATCTGTGATCAGCATGTATGCGAATCCTTTAGCACGATGCGGCATGGACGCATCCGGCCCCTGCAGAAATCCGTTGAGTTGGGGGCCGATGGCCGACAAATCCTGGCGAAGCGGGCCACGGGAGGTAGCCCCCCAATATATTCCGCCCATCCGGCTTTTCGCCCCCTCTCCGATCTAAGGGATCGGCCGGCATAAGACACAAAATCAAACCTTTGCGACTCCTCGGCAAACTCACCGCCAACCACCTAAACAACCTCCGCTGTGACACACCGCCAGTTTTACCCAAAAACCCAACCCCAACGGGCGGTGACCTTCCCTGCTTATCGTCTGCCGTCTCCTGACCGCTACAATCGAAACGATCGTTGCCGTCATTTCTGATTACTCATCTTTCCAAACCCGAACACTTCACGCCGTGAAGGCGTCCCAAGATGCGGCGACCCCAATGACATCTCGCTTCCCAGACGCATGCTACAGGCCGCCGATAAAAATACATAAAGACCCCCGCCTCGCGCGCTGCCGGGCCCCGCGCGAAGCCCTGACGCCTTTGGCGAGATCACCATGCGAACAACTGCCAGAACACGACCGTACAGGGTCCATTGACTGACCTGCCGACCGCAACCCCACCGTTCGAGTCAACTTGTTATGAGCCGTACACAGACATCGCGCGTATGTAGTTGATAATTGCTGAATTTTCAGGAGGGGGTATCATAGACAGAGTGAGTTGCGGTATGAACCAAGGAAGGCAGTCAGTGCCATGCCCAGTCCAACGTCCGACGTCCTGTCTCCCCGCTTTGCACACAACGACCCAAAGGGGGGCAACTTGATCCGACTATTAATTGCGGAAGACGAACCGGTTGCTCGTTTCGGACTATGTGGGATGCTGGCCGGCACGGGTGTGGAGATCGTCTGTCAAGCGGCCGATTGCGAACAAGCCATCCGGTATGCACTGTCCTGCGACGTGGATGTCGTCCTGTTGGATCTCCGCATGAACGGCAAGCCGGCCTTCCCTGTGATCGAACGGATCAAGAGAGAGAAACCCGGCGTCCGCATCTTGGTCTTTTCAGCCTCGGACAACCTCGCTGACATGACGCAAGCCCGAGATCTGGGAGCTGACGGGTACCTCTGCAAGACGTCCAGTCGCGATGAAATCGTCCGGGCCATCCAGAAGGCCGTCGAAGGCCGAACGGCCTGGACCCGGGAGCAACGACGGCGTTTCAAGAACCTACTCAAGGCCCGCGCGGTCGAGCCCGCGGGAATCGCCCTTACCCCACAGGAACTGCGGGTCCTGGCGCAGGTGGCAGCCGGATTGACGAATGAAGAGATCGCCGAACAATTCGCGGTCAGTATCGAGACCGTGAAGCAGCACCTGAAGCATATTCTGGCGAAACTGCATCTTGAGGACCGGACTCAGGCGGCGATTTGGGCAATCCGGAATGGAGTGGGTTAGCCCTCGCCCGAGCCTCCCATCACTTGTCGCAGTTTCTGCTCTGTCTGCTCGTAGACGGGCCTTTCCAACGGGTGCAACTGGTGCGTTTGTAGCCCCAGCAGTCTGGACCTGCCCCAGGCCGTCTTGGCCTCCGGCTTGCGATCCAGCGACAGCAGGACCTGCGCCTTGTGGAAGTAGTAGAGCCCGTTGGGCGCAACGGCGATGGCGGCGTCGAGATCCCGATTCGCCTCATCCAACCGCCCCATCGCCAGGTAAACCAGCGCACGAGAATCGAGATGTGTCGACGTGGCACCACCCAAGTTAATCGCCGCCTCGGCAAGCCGCAGGGCCTCCTCCAGGTTTGACCTTTGCAGGGCCAGTTGGGCGGCGAGGTTATTGAGTGCCATCAGATCCTGGGCGTCCTTCTGGAGAACCTCGCGAAGGAGCTGCTCCGCCTGATCGCACTCCCCAAGCCTTGCCGCCAAGGTTGCCCCCAGTTTCAACAGCACCGTGGGACGACCGTGCGCCGGCAAACTCGCCTGCAGAAAGGCACTCGCCTTCTCGAGATCCGTCTCGGTTACCCGGCCATCCTCGAGTGTTGCCGCAACCAGTCGCGTCAGCGACGCCAAGGACATGCCGGGACCAACCTGGCCAGCCACTTCCAGGGCTTTGCCGACACGACCTGTCTCGGCCAGGAAGGCCGCGTGCAAAGCCTGCTCCTCGCGATCGAGTTTGCCAACACCCCAGACTTGCTCGGCCGCATTTCTTAATTCCGCTGCCGCCACACGATCCAGCTTCTCGATTCGCGCAGCCATTCGCCAGAGGCAATGGGCCACGGATTCCAGTCGCTGGCGGCGTTCCGAACGCGGGGCCTCTCGGGCGTCCAAGTAGTCCCGCAAGAGTTGAACGGCCTTGCCGACCTTCTGGGTTCGTACCAAGTACTCCGTCTGCAGTTCGACCGCTGAAAAGTCGTTGGGCGCCAACCGATCCAGACGAGTCAGCCAACTTCTTGCTGAGACAACATCCTCCTGATCAAGCAAGGCCCGTACATAGGCAGCCACATGACGAGGGTCCCGCTCCTGCCCCTCCAACAGTCGCTCCATCACCGCGTTGCCGCGTTTGGGCAGGGACGCCGCATAACAGGCCTGCGCCAAGGCAAACAAGTCGCTCGCGGGCGGCAGCGACTGCATTTGAACCAGTCTCTCGAGCATTGGCAGCGCGTCGGCACGGCAGTCCTTCTCGGGGTGTACCCTGCAAAGCAAGGCCTTGGCCCGGATGTCTTCCAACGCGTTTCCCGTAAGTTTCAGATTCTCCTCTACAAGCTGCAGGGCCTCTCTCACATCTGCGTCACGGCCGCGAGCGGACAACAATCCGGCCAAACGGCGACGAGCCCAGACGGCCGATGCCGACCGTTCTCCAGCCAAGGTCGTTCGCATCCGACGCAGTAGCGCCTCGGCGGCGGCTGCTTTTCCGGCCCGCTGATAGAAGACTGCGGCGCGCCCCATAGCGGCCGCATCGCCGGGCGATGCATTCAAGGCCTCGCGGAATCGTGCCTCCGCCTCGCCCGTCTCGCCCAGGGCCTCGCAGCACCGCGCCATGGCAAGTGCGCGTTGGATTGCCGGGATGCGGTCTTGCATTTCCGTCATCGCCTGCCGCGCTTCCTCCAACCGCTGGCCGCTGGCCAGAAGCTGCACCAGCGCGACCCACACTGCGACAGTCTCCGGGGCGACCCGTGTCGCCTCTCGAAGACTCTTCTCGGCCTCCCGCAACCACCGCTGCCTTTCGTCTGAGCGCTGTTCACTCTCGGCCTTCAAGGCCGCAAGGCTCAAGATCTGTGCCTGCCACACGTGATCCCGGTAGTTCTGGGAATCCAGGGCCGCCCGAGCCGCAATCGAAACGGCTTTCCGGGTGTCGCCGAGCTGCAGGGCCACCTCCGCCGCCAATCGATCCAGTCCCGGCGGAAACCCATTTTCCTCCCTTCCGAAACGCCGCAGCACCCGTTCGGCTTCGCGGTAGCGCTGACGTTCGAACAGCAACTGCACCAAACGCCGAATCAGGGCGGGACTGCGGTCACCCATGCCGATGGCTTGCATATACGTCTGAATGGTCTTCTCGGCGTAGGTATCGAATTGCCCGCCGTCCGCATCGAACATCGGCACACGCGCCCAGAGCGGACGGTAATCATGGACCTTGTCCAAGTGCGCCTCGGCCAATTGACTCAAGTCCTCGACACCGCCCCGCTGAGTCGCCAGCAGGCGGAGGTAAGCTGCCCGACCGTAGTTCCACAGTGCGCCACCTCCCTCCAACCGCTGAATCTCCTTGAGTATTCCTTCCAACGCAGCGGTATCCTTCTCGCCGATAGCCATATCGAACAAGCGTAGTTCCACCTGCAGGTCATCGGGAGACTGTCTGGAAACCTTACTGTAGAGAGTCCGAGCCAGCTTCAGATCGCCTGCCCGGAAGGCGATATCCGCCAGCCCACGCCACAGGACCAGTCGATCCTGTGCGGAGTAGGTCTGAGTGCCTTCAGCCAACTCCGCCAGCCAGCTATGATCCCCGTCCTGCTGACTCCGCAGGCGCCGTTCAGCACGCGCCAACCGCAAGACCGCCTGGTCTCCCAATCGGCGTTGTGCCTCATCCAGCAATTCCGCCGCTTGGGGAGCGTCTCCTCGTTCGTCGGCCCAGTTGGCAAGGCCGATCCATAGCATGAGATCCTCCGGGTGCTTTTCCCATGCCTCGCGAAGCACCCGTTCTGCATCCTCCGGTCTCTGTCGGGCAGCGAACATCTCCGCCCAGAGCAACGCCACGGAGCCCGATGTCGATGGCTGCTTGTCTGCATGGCGCAGGGCCATCTCCGCTTCATCCCAGCTTTGCTCCGAGGGTGAAAGGCAGAGATTCATCATGATCAATGCCCGCCCAAGCTCCCTCCAGGTGGCGGGCGGGGCCCCGGGCAGCTTTGCCAGCGTCCGCAGTTCTCCCGCCGCCTCCGCGAACTGCCCCGCCCTCAGCAAGGCGCTGGCCACCGCGGCACGAGCGGGTATCCAGTCCTCATCGAAGGCTAAAGCGCGACGACAGGCGAGAAGTTGGGCCTCTAGGTTCCCCGTGCGACCGTAACAGATCGCCGTCCAATACTCCCCCCTTTTCGCTAACTGCGGCGAAGACGCCAATACGTCTCGGATGGACTCGAAGCTCTGCGCCGCCACAAGCCATTGTCTTTGGAGATACTCCACGCGTCCTCGCAGGTACGTCTTCAGGTACGCCTCTAGACTGCTCTTCTGCAAGGCATCGATGACCGGCTGAGCATACAGGAGTTTGCCATCGTCCAAGTAGAGATTGGCCAGTTTCCACAGAATCTGCGAGTCACCAGGGATCTTCAGGCTTGCGTGTCGCAGGAGTTCAATCGCCTGCTCGCGATGACCATCCCGTATCTCCACGTCTGCCAAACGCAAATAGGCCCCGCTATACTTGGGGTTCAGATCCACGGCCGCCTTCCCCAATTGCCGGGCTAGATCGTACTGTTGCTGTTCAGCGGAACACTCTGTCAGCAAGAGCATCGCATCCTGGTGATCCGGTGCAATCTCCAAGGCCTTGTGAATATCCGCTTCGGCCGCCCCCCACTCGCCGAGATGCCGCCAATACTGCGCTCGGAGATAATATGCTTGGGCCTTTTCGGGATTGGCATGAATCATTCTCGCCAGCCACTCTTCGGCTTCCTTGGGCTGGCGAAGACGTACCTGGCACAACTCGGCGATCTGAGCGTAGATCTGAACATCATGCGGCGTCAATTCGGCCGCCTGACGGAGTTCCTGGACCGCCACCTCATAGTCACCTTGCGCCGCCGCCTTCCTGGCCTCGGCCTGGAGCTTTCCTGCAACCCGCTCCAACTGATGCCGATGAACGACGAGCACGATCGCAATCGCGACTGCCGCAAGGATCGTGCCCTTCACGGCTAGTGACAGGCTGAATCGCTTCTCAATCATCATCCCGTCTCTTCCTCGAAGTACTCCTCGTCAAAGGCATCGTCCCGCTCCAGCGGCAGCAACTCATGGTTCAGTAAGGGCACAAACAGTCGCGAAAGCGTCAGAAACTCGAGACTGAGAAATGCCAGGACACTGAGCAGGATGAGCCCTCCTTGAGATGTCGTCAGCAAGTACTCGCCCTCCACCGGACCGAGCTTTCGGCAGAGCACCGCGCCTAGTCCCATCCTTAGCACCGCCCCCAAGAATGCGGTCGGAAACGCCCCGAGTACCAGGAGACGACGTTCCCAGACGCAACGTCGGGTGGCTAGCAGAGCCGCCGCGACGAAGAGCGTCACAAAGGGCATGAACAGAGAAAGTCCAGGAAAATACTGTTCCGCAACCAACCGCACGCTGCCGAGAATGACGGCATTCCCTGCGGAAAAGGCGGGCAGACCGCAGACTTGCAGCAGCCCAACCACCGTCGCAACCCCAGCCTGTTGTATCCATGCCTGCCCAAGGCCCGTCACCAGTGGCGGCAAAGGAACCATCAACAGCAGCAACGCCCCCACTGGGCCAACTCGCCGCAAATAGCCCCAACCACCTGCCAACAAGGCCAGAGAGGCAAATGCCACGACTACCGTCAGCGAACCGAGATAGAAGTCCTGACGATGATACGCCCATCCCAGCAAGACTCCATACCCGGCCAGTCCTGGAATGGCCCATCCCCGCCCGGACTCTCTGGTCATCGCACGGGTACGCGGGCTCCGCAACAACACTAGCGCGGCTAAGGGCGATACTAGGAAGCCGTACAAATACTCCGGCTGCGACTGCCACTGCGCTACCAGCCAGACCGCGGCGGGCGCATAGCTTCCAAGGATCCCCAGACTGACCAGAGCGAGAAGGCTCGCCGATATCCAGCGATGACGCACCCGTCCCGACGCGATCGAAGGTGCTTCTGCAAGTGGGGTGTTGCCAGCCGCGACCATGACGAAATACGAAAGGGTAACCGGATTCGTACCGGGCAATTGCCCAGGCGGGGCATTCGACCATTCAGCGCCACCCCACCCGTGAAAGCGCGCGAGGGATAGCCCCCAGCAAACCGGTCTGGTGCTTGTCGCGCGGCAGATCCATACCCGCGCAATCGCCTGTCTCCGACCTGTAATCCAAGTGGAAAGCCGCGACGCGCCCCTTGCGACAGATGCCGTTGTCGGGGGAACAGGGTCACGACAGCCACGGATCAGGAATCTTCACCCTCGGCGCCGCGTTCCGGACATGCCCCGACGCAGAAGCGCAAACGCCGCGATACCCCCAGTCATCAACAGCACCAGGGTCGACGGCTCCGGCACCACATGGATACTTCCCGCAGCAAACAACGTGCCTGAGGTATTGAGCGTGCCGAGGTCCACCGCGTCGAACCCCGTGGCATCCGCGAGTTCGAAGACGTCCAGATACCCATCCTCGTAAATCAGCACGTCGTACACTCCGAGCGGAGTGCCTGCCGAGATCTGATACGGAATCCTCACCAGGCCCATTCCGTTCTGAATGGTCCCAGTCGCGCCCTTTGAGCCCTGTTCGGCGGAGACACGCGTCAGTTGTGAATCGCCTGTAGGAAACCGATCATACCAAAACGCGCCTCCAGGAAGAACCGGCGTGTGCGATACGGTCGCACTGGGATCAATGGTGGACACATCGAATCCGACTAGATTGCTTGAATCCGTATCGATCTGAACCGATGTCTGAAATCCACTGATTTCCAGTGAATCGGTGGCACTGCAGATCACGTAGATCTCAATGTAGCCAATCGCCGTTCCCGATTCGGGGCGGGTGATGGCGACGTCTTCGACCTTGAACGTGAACTCGGCCTTGAGTTCCGTGGTCCCAAGCAGCAGAGCCAGCACGGCCCCTAGTGCCGCCATCCCCAACGATAAACGATGCACGCCACGCATTTTCCTACCCTGAGATTTTGAGGCGAAGGTCGCCGCCCGCCGGACTCTCGTCCTGCAGCACCGCCGAACACAATCCCTATTTGGTATATGCCGTTACAGTACCGTACATTTGGTCACGATTGAGCCTAGACAGAGGCGCGGCAGATGTCAATTAGTCCACGTGGGGGCAGAGACGATTATTTAATGGCAAATTCCTCCGCTATTGTCCTGGTCGCCCCATGTGCCGCGCGAACACCGATTGCCTCAACAACACGTCTGAAACGCAATGTCCTATAACACAATATCTTACGACTTACCAACCGCAGTCACGCAGCCGCGAACCCGAGGCGCTTCCACTAGTCGCTCGGGGAGAGATCCTCGTCATTCTCACCGTTCCAAGCGAGACAGCCAACCTCCTCACTTGGCCGCTTTGGCTTTCGCGTCCCGGGTGTCAGTTCCAGGAGTGCCGTATCCCAAAGTGAATGACTCGAGGCGCGTTTTCCGGCGGGGGCTTTCGTTACCAGCCGAGCCCTGACAGCGTCGTTCAGGGGCGTCTCTTCCATCGCGTCCCTCACCCCGTAGCCGAAGTCGTCATCGCTTTGGCCTTCATTCTTAATCAAGGTGCCAAACAGGTTGTCGCACAGATCTGCATCGAGGTTGGCTCCTTGGCTCCCGTAAGATTGGAAGTCAGCCGCCAGCACTCCCGCCACAACGCTGTCGTTCACGCCCGTCAGACTCGAGGCCCCCTCAGCGGTGCTTGCGGAGAGCTGCCAAGAGGTCTCCACTGCGACGGCGGTCTGGATCAGGTTTGCCGAGGACTCTTCGTTCTCGACCTGGATTTCACTACCTGTCGACACAATCGTTTCTACAGTGCTCGTCAGCAAGTTGACCGTTGTCTCGACGGTCAAGACGCTGCCCACGCCATTGACGATCGTGGCCTCCAACTCTTGCGACTCAGCACTTCCTTCCAGATCGGTGGGCACAGGGAAGCCTGACGGTTCCCCAATCGGCAATGCCGTATATTGATTGTTACGGGCCGTCGTCACGTCCGTGATGGTGATCGTCCCGCTGCCATTCATGTCCGCAAAGATCGAATAGTCGGCAATCCCGATTCCCGTGTACTGTCGGCTGCGGACATTGGTCACGTCGACGATCGTCACAGAACCATTCTGATTGAAATCGCCAGGCAAAACATTGAATCGGAACTCGAAGTCGCCGCCGGCAACGCCGTCTCCAGATGGATAGCTGCTTGCGCTGTTGGTCCACTCGCCATCTAACGCGACACCACCTACCACACTCCGTACTGGATCGCTGTCGCCGTCCAGATCGATCAAGAGTTTGTCGGCTGTAATGCACCCCGACAGAGTCCAAGTGGCCGTGTAAGTGCCACCGTTATAACTGAAGTCGACAAAACTGTACGTGCTGACGGCGACTCCCCGTATGACCAGATCACCCTCTGTGACATCGACGTCATCCGTGAACTGAATGACCACCTGGTTTATGTTCGCCCAAGGTAGCGTCTTGACCTGTCCCGCGTCGCCGGTCGGGATCTTGTAGCCGAGCCCGGAGGAATCCAAGTAGCTCACAAAACCTGAGTTCCAACCCATTCCACGCACATAGACCCCACTGACCCGTGGCGCGTCGTCGTTGGTGAGCGTGCCGGTGGCCGTATCGCTGGCGTCGATCTGGTCG
>CALARR010000291.1 GCA_937889015.1 uncultured Planctomycetales bacterium
GGCGGTCTGCGGTTGGGGCGCAGGCAAGGCTTCCAGGACCACGCATTGCACTCCGCCCACATGGACCTGCTGTTTCACTTGGGCCAGGGGTCGGGTGGTGGCGACCGCGAAGTAGACGTGCGACAGCGTCTCCAGATCGTCGAGCTTATCCGGGGCGGGTTCGAAAACGCACACCTCGCCGAGGTTGCACAGTTTTTCGTAGATCAGCCGCGCCTTGAGCCCGGCCAGGGTCAGGTTGGGCTGGAACTGCGCGCTGCCGAGGATGACCGTTTCTTCGTCCTGTTCCTGGGCCGCGGTTTCGGCTGTGCGGCGAACGTGTTCCGGGACGTGAATGCGGTCGGCAAGGTTGGCGCTGGGTGCGATGTTCGAGGGTTCCGTCGGTACCGGTGCGGACGCGGACGCGGGGACGGCGCCAGCCAAGACGCGGGCCACGGTGGGCTGCACGGCGATCAGCTCGGCGGCCGCGTTGGCAAAGGACTCGTACTGCTTGTTGCCGCTGCGCAAGCCCTGCACGAACTGACGCAAGGCGTCGGTGGCGCGGAGCATGGCGTCGGTCATCTCGTGCGAGAGCTTGAGCCCGTTGTCCAAGAGCGTCTGGAGTTGGTCCTCCATCAGGTGCGCGAGCTTGGCCGCACGGTTCAGGCCGATCGAGGCGGCCGACCCCTTGATGCGGTGGGCCGTGACCAGCAGGGATTCGATCGCCTCGCGGCTGCCGCCGGACTCGACCGCCAACAAGGTCTCGGTGAGGTGGTCCAGCGAGAGTTCGGTCTCGTCGATGAAGATCGACAGGTACTTGTCGGGGATTTCCGACTCGTCGTGGATGCCGCTGAAGGGATCGTCCGGGGTGGCTGGCGGCTGGGTCTGCGGAGGAGCGACGGGCGTCGGGGCCACGGGAGTCTCCGCAGCCGCCGGGGTGACGGAGACCTCGGCCGCGGGAATTTCGGCGGCGGGGGGCTCCACGGCCGGCGCGTGGTCGACCGGGGCCTCGGCCACGGGCGGATCGGCGGCGGGGGGCGGGGCCACGGGAGTCTCGGCAGCCGCCGGGGCAGGGGCGGTCACGCCGCCCAAGGCCCGCTCGGCGTCGGCCTGGCTGGTTTGCTGGCGTTCCACGCCGGCGTGTTGCAGCAGTTCGGCGATGCCATGGATCACGGATTCGCATTCGGCGGCGTCCGTGCCCGGGTCCTTCAAAGACTGGACCTGTCCGACGAGACGATCGAGGGCCTGGAACATCAGTTCCACGACGTCGCCGGTGATTCGCAGTTCGTCTTTGCGTGCGGCGTCAAAGACGTTTTCCACGCGGTGCGTGAGTTGGTTGATGTCCTTCAAGCCGAGCATGGCCGACAGGCCTTTGAGGCTGTGGGCCGAGCGAAACATTTCATTGAGCAGATCGTCGCTGCAACGTTGGCCGTGGTCGTCGCCGAGGCTGCGGACCCATTCGTCAAGCTGCAAGAGGTTCTCGTTGAGCCGATCCAGCAACTGGCCCGACTCGTCGAGGAAATCCCCCAGCAGGCTCTCGAAGAATTCGTCGTGAACGACCTGTTCCGGGGCAGTCATCAGTGGCTCCCATGCTCACGCGGTTTGCGGTACAGCCAAGGCTGCACGCGCTGGAAATCCTTAACCATTTCGGCCACGCCTTCGGCCGCTCCGGCAATCAGCATGCCGCCGGGTTGAATTGCGGCGCGAACGTTCTGCATCACGCGCTGCTTGGACTCGCCGTCAAAGTAGATCAGCACATTCTTGAGGAACACCAGGTCGAACGGCTTTTCGCGCAGTGGATTGAGCAGGTTGTGTTGGCGGAAGGTGATCATCTGGCTGATGTTCGGTTTGACCTGCCAGACATTGACTTGCTTGTTCTTGGTGAAGAAGCGGGTCTTGTAGTCGGCGGAGACCAAGCGCATGGCGCGCTCGCCGAACAGTCCGCTGCGGGCCTGTTCGAGCGCTCCGACACCGATGTCGGTCGCCAGGATCGAGGGGCGCCAGGTGCCGTAGTTGGGCAGCGTGCCGGCGATGCAGCAGGCGGCCGTGATGGGCTCGTCGCCCGTGCTGCAGGCGGCCGACCAGAGACGCAGGTGGCGTCCGCCCGACGAATGGGCCGCGGTCCATTCGGGCAGGTAGTCCTTGCGGAACCACTCCCACTGCCCCTCATCCCGGAAGAGATAGGTTTCGTGGGTGGTGATCTCCTGCAGGAAGGCGTCCCACTCGCTGTCTTCGGCGGGCAAGCGTTTGAGGTGCGTATAATACGCCGAGAAGTTGTCGATGCCCGTCTCGCGCAGACGTCGGCGCAGCCGATTGGAGAGCAACGTCTTCTTCTGCGGCGAGACACGGATTCCCACGCGCGAGTAGATCAGTTCCGCGAACTTGGCAAGTTCGGCGTCGGTGACCTGGGCCAGCGCGCTGGCGGGAAGGACCGGTTTGAGCAGTTCGGGGAGTTCCATACGGGAGGGCTCTGCGGTCGACAGAAACGGATGCGGTGTGGTGAGGACGGCGGGCCGGGGTGTTCAAGCCGGCCGTGCAGCAGGGCGCCAAGGGTTACGCGACGTATTTGCGCTTCCGTTGGTCGCCCTGGTGTTGCACGGCTTGTCCGAGGTGGGGCAGGTGTGGGTATGGGTGGGGCTTTTCATGGCCGCCCGGCCTGACCGGAGCGGCGGGCGTTGGCTTCTACTTCATCAACGACTCGACGGCCGCCGCCTCTTCCTGGCCGAGGATCTTGTCGATGTCCAGCAAGATCAACAACCGGTTGTCGAGCTTGACCAGGCCGGTGAGATATTCACGACCCAGGCCGGCCACGGTCGGCGGAGGCGGGGCGATCTGGTCCTGCGAAATCCGCAGCACCTCGCTCACGGCGTCCACGATGATGCCGATCGTCTTGCCGGCGACATTGACCACCATGATCCGGGTTTCGTCGGTGGCGTCTTGCTGCGCCAGTCCGAAACGCCGCCGCAGATCGACAATCGGAATCACCGTGCTGCGCAGGTTGATCAAACCCTTGATGTAGTCTGGGGTTTGGGGAACGCGGGTGATCTCGCCCATGAGAATGATCTCTTGGACCTTCGTGATCTCGATCCCGTATTCCTCTTGCGCCAATTGGAAACTCACCAACTGCATGGTGCCAATGCCTTCCGCACGGCGCGTCTTGGTCGAGGGACTTTCTTGGATGGCTGGGGCCACGGCGAATTCTCCTTCAAGTCAACAATTCCCCTGCTACGACTGCCGACGGTCACGCTGTCCGGGCGACAAGCAGGGCGTCTGGGTCTTTCACGCTCAGAACAGCCGGGAATCGATGGTCGTCGTTGTGGCGGAGGACGCATTGCGACGCGTCGGTCATTACGCGAGCCTGGCGTGCGTCACAACGGCAGCCCTTGGGGCGGACCAATCGATTTCTCTTTTGTTCCACTCTGGCCAACTATAGGACAGGAATTGTCTACGCGGGCAGGCAACTGGAAATCTGCGACGCGAACACGCCGTAATCGGTGGCCGGGTTCAATTTTGTCCCTACAAACCGCACTCCGCTGCGTCAAAACCCCTCGCGCCAGTGTCTCGCTGCACCGGAGATCGCCCCCCCGGCGGCCGATCGAGTGGACCCCGCGGAGCAGAATTCCGTTTGCAGCGGGGGGAAAACAGGGACGTGCTGCGCGGGGCGGCATGGCCCGGCGGCGTTTGACTGGCTTTCCGTGGGACCTATGTTTGTATGTGCCGTAGGCACACGGCGAGGCACCCCACATGCGCCGAGCGGCGCGGGGGAAGGCTCGCTTTTCGCACCGTTGACCGCCCCCGCCTGGTGTGCACCGGCCGCGACGGGGCCCAGTTCGACTCTTGATGAAAGGTGATAGACATGAGCGCACGCGTCCTCGTTGCCGATGATTCCAGCACCATGCGCAAGATCATCATTCGCTCGTTGCAGGCGGTGGGCATTCCCACCGCTACGGAAGCCGCCGACGGCAATGAAGCCGTGGCGATGTTCAAGCCGGGCGAGTTCGACCTGGTGCTGACCGACTGGAACATGCCGGGCAAGACCGGCCTGGAAGTGGTCCAGGCGATTCGCGGTCAGGACCCGAAGGTGCCGATCATCATGGTCACCACCGAGGCGGAAAAGGCCCGCGTGATGGCCGCCATCCAGGCCGGCGTCTCCGACTACCTGGTGAAGCCTTTCACGGCCGACACGCTGCGAGAGAAGCTGGAGAAGCACGGCTGCTCGCAGTACGCCACGACCTGAACAGGGGCAAAGGGGCGTGCTAGGGCTAGCGGGCTGGCTCGATGTAGAGCACGCGGCCTTCGCGACGAAATCGGCAGCCGGTCTCCTTGAGCAGGGCGGCAAAGAGCTCGTCGAGGGTGGCCTCGGTCACGCTGAAGCGGACCGGTTGCGCAAGCGAGATGCCTGCGCGCTGCAAGGCGGCTTCGTCGTAGCGCAGCTCCAATTCAAAGCTCTTGGCCAGCTTGGCCAACAGATCGCCCAGAGGGCCTTCGGCGCGCTTGACCGTGTGACGTTGCTGGTCCTGGTCCACGGGCCGCTGGGCCGTGGTCGCGCGGTTGGCGGCCGGGCGTGGTTTGCCGGAAATCTGCTCGTGCTCTTCGAGCAGGCCGCGAACCACCAGCTTGTCGCCGGAGGTTTGGATCTGGGCGTTGGGGATCAGGGCTGACCATTTGGCCGCCAGCGTCGCAGCTTGAGGGCCGGCCGGATAACTGCGTGTCAGGGCCACTTGGGCGGGAATGGGCACTAGCCTGAGGGTATCGCCGGCGCGCGTCACGTTGAATGTCAACTGGAACTGCACGGTCAAGAGCGTGAAGCGGTCGACCAGCGACAGGGGCGGCAATTGAGCCGCGGCCCAAAGGTCGTGCGGGACGAGTTCCAGGCCCGCAATCTGCATCTGGTTTTCTTCCGCCAACTGCGCGATAAGTTCGCGCGGGACTGCGAGGTCCGGCCAGTGCAGCGGCTGCTGGCGTGCGAAGCGCGCGGCCAGCGCGCTGGGGGCGGCGCGGATCTCCTCCCAGCGCAGTTCGGCCAGGGTTCGCAAGCGCGCTGCGGCCGTGGGCGGGCCGAAATAGCACACGCTGCCCAGGCGCGCCAGGCCCAAGTGTTGCTGCTGGGCAATCTGTTGGAGCAGTTGCCAGATGGGCATCTGCTGGGCTTGGATGTTCAGTTTGGGGTTGGGGTCCACACGGCGGTCCAAGAGGACGCCGATGTGTTGTTCACGACCGAAGGCGTAGATCCCGTCGCGCAGCGGCACGCCATCGATGGACCAGGAGACGGGTTGCTGCAGTTGTTGTTGCAGGGCCGCCCCGGTGAGCCAGGTGGGGTCGGCGGCCCAGGCGTTGACGGGGGCCCAGAGCCCACACAGGATCACGGCGAAGCGATTC
The DNA here is from genome assembly GCA_937889015.1 of uncultured Planctomycetales bacterium. GTDB lineage: Bacteria > Planctomycetota > Planctomycetia > Pirellulales > Thermoguttaceae > CALARR01. Next base: position 5,356 of record CALARR010000291.1, read on the forward strand.
ACGGATTTCGGCATGGCAGTCCCCCCTCCCTGTAACCTATGAGTGTAGGCCGACAGGGATAGATTCGCAAACCG
>CALARR010000292.1 GCA_937889015.1 uncultured Planctomycetales bacterium
CGGCGATTTCCTCGTGACGACGTCGCCGCTGCACGACATCAACGGCAAACTACTCGGGAGCGTTCACGTCGCCCGTGACATCACGGACCGCAAACGGGCGGAAGCGACGATGCGGCAAAGCCAGTATCAACTGACCCGGCTCGCTGATAACCTGCCGCATAGCGTGGTCTACCAAGCCACTCACGATGTGAGTGGACATCGACGTTTCCTCTATCTCAGTGCGGGCGCCGAACGCATCTTGGGCATCACGCCGGAAGAGGTCAAGGCAGATGCCAGCTTGTTGTATCGTCAGATTCTGGAGCCATTTCGGAAGGCGGTGGAACAGGCGGAGATCGCCTCCGCAATGAACCAGTCGTTGTTCGAGGTCGAAGTGCCTATCCGTGTGACGGACGGTAGCGTGAAATGGCTGCACATCTGCTCCATGCCCAGCCGGGAGGGCGATGGCCCCATGGTGTGGAACGGTGTCGCGACAGACGTTACTGACCGTAAACAGGCCGAGGAAGCGTTGCGAGCGAGCGAGGAGCGGTATCGCACGCTGTTCCGCACGATGACCGAGGGTTTTGCCTTGCACGAGATCGTGACCGACGAAAACGGCCAGCCGTGCGATTATCGTTACCTTGACGTGAACCCCGCCTTCGAGCGACTGACTGGCAAGAGCCGCAGCGAAGTCGTTGGCCAACTCAAACGCCATGTTACGCCGGGCGAGGACGAGTTTTGGATCGGGACTTACGGTGAGGTGGCACTCGGGGGGCCAGCAGTGGGCTTCGAGCACGCGGCCCCCGGTTCCAAGCGACACTGGCAGGTCTATGCCTACAGCCCCGCGCCGCGTCAGTTCGCCGTTTTGTTCAGCGACATCTCCGAACGCAAGCTGGCTGAACAGGCATTGCGGGAAAGCGAAGAGCGCTGTCGCCTGCTCATCGAGACCATTCCACAACTCGCTTGGCGATCAAGCCCCGATGGATTGGACCTGGACTGTAATCGACGTTGGTATGAATACACGGGCCAAACTCCCGCGCAGGTCCGTGGTCACGGCTGGCTGGCTGCCGTACATCCAGAGGATCTGTTTCGGGTGACGGAAAAGGCACTTCACGCCGCAAATACGCGCTCGCCCTATGAGGTTGAGTACCGCCTGCGGCGCGCGTCGGACGGAAGCTATCGCTGGCACCTGGCGCGGGCCATTCCAGCGTTCGGAGAAGACGGCCAGGTACTCTGCTGGTTCGGGTCAGCCACCGACGTCGAGGAACTGAAGCAGGCCCAGGAAATACTGAAGGCAGCCCATGATGAACAACTGCAAAGGCATCGGGCCGAATTGGCGCATGTGGCGCGCTTAAGCATGCTGGGCGAGATGGCAGCCGGCTTGGCGCACGAGTTGAACCAGCCGCTTCATGCCGTGAAGAATTATGCCGGTGGAGGCGTCCGGCGACTGCTGAAGACGCCGCAACGGGACGAAGAACTGGTAGTCGCGTTGGAGCAGATCAGCGCGGAGGCCAACCGGGCAGCGGAGATCGTTCGCCGGGTCAGGCGGTTTGTCCAGAAGCGTGAGCCGTCCCTATCTGAGGTGGCTGTGAATAGCCTGGTCGAAGAGGTGGCCCTGCTCTGCAAGACGGAAATCGAACAGCACCGTGCCAAGGTTGTCCTGGAGTCTTCCCCGGGTCTGCCGCCAATCGTCGGCGACGCGATCCAAATCGAGCAGGTCCTCGTGAATCTACTCCGCAACGGATTGGAGGCCATGGACGACACACCGGAGGATGAACGGCTCTTGGGGATCAGATCCATGCTGCACGGCAACGATACGGTCCAAGTCGACGTGTGCGACCGTGGGAAGGGAATCGGTGCCGAGGACCTGGAGCGGGTCTTTGATCCATTCTTCACGACGAAACCCGAAGGGATGGGGATGGGATTGGCCATCAGCCGATCCATTGTGCAGGCCCTGGGGGGGCGGCTTTGGGTCACCACCGGCCAGGATCGGGGCTGTACCTTCCATTTCACGCTGCCTGTCGGCAAACGGAGTTAGGCGATTCATGGTCAACGAACCCACCGTGTTTGTCGTAGATGATGACCCCGGGGCTCTGCAGTCCTTGTGCTGGCTCATCCGCCAGGCGGATTTGCCCGTACGCGGCTTTCGCTCCGGTCGGGATTTCCTGGACGCGTACCGTCCGCAAGAGGCCGGGTGTCTGGTACTCGACGTCCGCATGCCGGACATGGGCGGTCTGGAAGTTCAGCAGCGTCTGGGAGAAGAGGGCTTCGGGCTGCCTGTGATCTTCATCACCGCTCACGGCGATGTTCCCACATGTGCGCAGGCCTTCAAGGCAGGCGCGCTCGACTTCCTCGAAAAACCGGTGGACGACAAGGTCCTTCTCGACCACATTCGCAGCGCTTTGGTGCGCAGCGCGACGCGAGAACGCCAGGTTTCCGCTGCGGAGTTTGCGGCACACGTGAGCCGGCTGACTCCTGCCGAGAAGGAAGTCTTCGACCTGCTGATTTCAGGCAAAACGCTCAAAGAAATAGCGCGTATCAGGAATGTAACGGTGCAAACCGTCTGGCGCCATCGGCTCAGCATCCTCCAGGAGATGGAGGCCGAAAATGATGCAGAACTCTTTCGGATGGCTACTCAGTGGTTGTACGAGCGACGGGCTTAGCCCTCTCTCTTGTCCGCTTGGCCCGTTAGATTATCACGTATTCGGGCTTACGACCACCCGCCGATCTCTTGGATTAGCCACCTTTCTTCTGTGCCGACTCGGGAGTTTTCGAAAGGGCCGTAGGATGGCCTTTCAACTTCGATGAGTCCGACCAAAGGTCACCCTCCGACCCCTGCTCCGCCGCCTTCGGCGGCCACCGGTCTGCGGGAGGTGCGGATCAACCATGGGAACGCCACTGGGCGGCAAGAGAACTGTGTTGGTCGTGGATGACGACGAACCAGCGCGCATCGCGGCACAACGGATTTTCGAGCAAGCGGGATTCTCGGTTGTGACCGCCGGCAATGGCGTAGAAGCTCTCGGCGTGTACCACCAGCATCGGGACCAGATCGTCGGCGTGTTTCTTGACTTGAACATGCCGAAGATGGATGGGGAGCAGACGCTTCGCGAAATCCGCCGTATTGATAGCCATGTTCATGCAATGGTGGCCAGCGGGTGTGACGCAGCGGTAGTCGCGGAGCGTTTTGCCGGTCTCGACGTGCTCGGATTTGTCCAGAAACCGGACCCAGTGGACTGCATCCTCGGCAAGTTGTGGGAGGCCATTTCGAAAGATGATCGGGCGCAGTCCTAGTGAGCTGAGCCGTGACAGGTGAAGCCGTTGTCTCTGGCGGCATGCGATTCTTCCGCAGCGCGCGTTCTATGGCACGCGCCGGAAGGCATCAGAGCCGGCGGCTCTCCCGCACAAGCCGTACAAAGATCACAGGCTTAGGATCGTTACAATACCGAACATCTCAGGGCTGTCTGCGAGCGTACTCTGTAAGCGCGGAGCGATAAGCTCACGCAAGTCGTCCGCATCACCATCTGGCGGCCCCCGATCGGCACCCAAGCACCCCCCTCGCGCGGGATTACGGTTAAAATATCACCTACCGCGTTCGCAAACCGTACGCGAGAGTTCCACGGACAACTACGCAGCGGGGGAACGACTGACCGTACCGGCGTTGGGCTCTGGATCGCAACTACCCAGCAGGAGTTGCCATGGACTTCTTCTTCGTTATCCAACTGCTCTACGGCCTTGCTGCAGCCTCCGTCGGCGCGACATCCGCCGGGTGTCTGGTTTGGTCACATCTCAGCAGGAAGACGATTACCCAGACCAATGCAGAAGCCCATCATGCCGCTGGGGTTCTGGTCCGCTTGGAGGAGTTGGCGACCCGCGTTGCTTTCGATGTGGACGAACACAGCAACCAGGTCGAGGAGATCAATGACAAGTTGATTTCGGCGGATGAGCACGAGCCCACCATGATTGTCGACGTCGTGGCGAAGCTGA
>CALARR010000293.1 GCA_937889015.1 uncultured Planctomycetales bacterium
GCGGGCATGGACCACCGCCGCTTCGACAGCTTCACGCTCAACTTCCCGGACCAGCTTCCGCCGGACCAGCGCCGCAAGGCCCCCCGCGAGCGTCCGGCCACCGGCGAGGCCGACATCCAGGCGCCGCGCGCGGACGCGCTGCCGGAGCCGCCAGACCCTCCCGCCGTAAATTAATGGCGACTTTGGGGTCAGGCCGGGAGTAGGGATTAGTGTTGTGGGAGGGGAGCGCGGGAGTTGGAATCGTGGCATGACACGACCGTTGCGAATGGAATTCCCGGGGGCGTTGTATCACGTGATGTCGCGTGGCAACGAAAGTCGGCCCAATCGTGCGGGACGACGCGGATCGGGAGAAACGTCTCGATGGGCTGCGTCGCACCGTGGAAGTCTACGGCTGGCGTCTGCACGCTTTTGTGCTCATGACCCATCATGACCACTTGTTTGTGGAGACCCCCGAGGCGAACCTGTCGGCGGGAATGCAACACGACAACGGCAGTTACACGGGCTACTTCAATCGTCGGCATCGACGTTCGGGCCATTTGTTTCAGGGACGATTCCAAGGGCATCTCATCGAGGAGGAAGGCAACGAGGAATGGCAGCGAACCGTTCAACGACTGGAACAAATGCTCGCTAATCCCCGATCCCGGCCTGACCCCAAAGACAGAAAGCGGAAAGCGGGGGGGCAGGTTCAACCACAAAGACACAACGACACGAAGGGACCGATAGAAGGCGGTTTTGGGCGGGCCTCGCTGGGCTCGGCGCGGCTGAAACCTGGTCAGGCACGGGGGTGCCTGACCTACGGTTGAGAGCGGAGAGCGGGGGGCCTTGGGAGGTCGAATTCGCGCGTGGGCGCGGCGACCGGTTGGCACCTCTTGTGCCTGACGGCACACCGATAGCGGAGCTATCGGTGCCACCCGCGGAGCTATCGGTGCCACCCGGGAGTTCGGCGTGCCTCGCTGCGCTTGGCAACGCCCCACAACTGATGGGTTGCCGCAAGCCCGCCGGTTGAACTATCACCTCGCCGAGCGGACAGCGACCCGCATGCGCCAGGGGTGTGCCGGTCGGGACTGCAGGCGCACCGTCCCCCAAAACGGCGCACCACACAGACCCCCTCACGAGATAGGTCCGCCCACGGTGGGGAAAGGAACTTCATACCCATCGTGGGGTTACTGCATACTCTTCGGTGTATTCTACGCGATCCCAATATCCAAGAGAAACCGGAAGTCCAAGTGTGACAGGCACTTGACACGATGGCGAGATTTGCCAACTATAGAACTTGTATCGATTGCGGTCCGCATCCGGCAGGTGAGGCACCCAAGTCTGTCATCGCAAAACTGTCTGTCGTATTGCGTGCAATGGCATCAACGGCCATACGCAATGGGACGTGACGTCGGATGCTGAGATCGAGCATCGATCCCCACCATAGAATGCCCGCCAGCATTGTCGCCCCACCGATCCCCGCTTGAACTCGCACTACTCTGAGGTTTGCACCGTGATGTCCTTGCGCCCAAAGTTCTTGCCGTACACGCTGACCCTGTCTTTGGCGATCGCAACCTCGTTGCTCTCGGTCCATGGTGACGTGGTGACCTGGGATGGATCGACGGACGCCACGTGGGACGACCCCACGAACTGGTCCACGGGGAGCAAACCGACGGCCGCCGACGATGTGGTGTTGCCGACGCCTGTTCCGGGCGCGACGGCCACGATCAGCTTGGGCAGCGGGGAAGCGGCGAATTCGCTGTCGTTCGTCGATACATACACACTGGCGGGAGGCGATCTGGCGCTTTCCAGCGGCGGCGTTTCGGTCGCGGTGGGAGAATCGGCACGGATCACATCGACGCTGACCGGGACAGCGGGATTGAGCAAGAGCGGGTATGGAATCCTGTATTTGGGCAATTCGGCCAACCTCTATACGGGTGCGACGACGATCAACGCCGGAACGCTGGTGGTCAGCGACGCCGCGGCGTTGGGCAGCGACACGTCGGCGGTGGTGGTGAGCGGTACGATCGCACGGCCGCAGATGGGCGGTCAACTCGTCCTCGGCGACTCGAGCAGCACGGGCATGACTTTCACGCGGGATATCCTTCTCAGTGGCGGCGGGCCGACCGGTGACGGCGTTGCCCTGTTGAGCGTTGGCAACAACACGTTGAGCGGTACGGTCGCGACAAGCAGCGGCACAACCCGCTTGGCGTCGGCCTACGGCACGACGCGGTTGGGCACGTTGGCGATGGGCAGCTCGATCTGGACCAACCTGACGGGCAACGGGAACTGGAGTCTGACGAACGCCATTGCCGCCAGCACGGGGAACTTGGAGAAGGCGGGCTCGGGCACATTGGTGCTGAATGGGACCAACCTCTTCTCCGGCGTGCTGCGAATCAGCGGCGGCTCGGTGCGAGTTTCGTCGAATGCGGCCTTGGGCACGAGCACCTCCGCCTCGGCACTGGATTTGAATGGCGGCCTCATCGAGATCCGGACCGATACGCCCGATTTCGCTTCGCGCAAGGTCACCGTCAACGCCAGCAGCACGATCTTCGTGGACCACGCCATCGGCAGCAGCGTGCTCAATCAGACGGTGGACTTCTCGGACCTGGTACTGGGCAAGGACCGAGTCCTGACCGTCAATGGGCGCAACGGCTACGGCGTGAGCATCAGCGGCGCAAGTGGAGTCATCGGTTTGGGCACGGGCAACAACGGGTTCACCAACAATTCCAGCGGCCTGTTGACCGTGGACGCGAGTGTCTGGTCGATGTCCAACACGACGACCGTGCGCGGACTGACGTTGTCGGGAACCGGCAATACTGTGATCACGGGGAGCATTCTGGCCACGGGGCTGGCGCACACGGTGACCAAGTCGGGCACGGGCACGGTGACTATCGAGGGGACGGCCTCGACGTACACGGGCGTGACCACCATCCAGGCGGGCAATCTGATCATCCGCGGCTTCGGCGCGCTGGGCGCTGATCCGGGCACGAGCACCACGGCGGTCAACTTCAGCCTCAACAGCAACACCACCACCCTGACGTATCTGGGTGAGGCCGGGACCGGGGCCGGCGAGACGACAAGCCGCGCGATCAATCTGGCAGGCACGACGGGCGGCGCGCGGATCAACGCCAACCAGACCGGCACGGCGCCCACGGCCTTGATCTTCACCAGCGACTTCACGGCCACCGGGGCCGGGTCGAAGACTCTGACCTTGGGCGGAAACAGCACGCTGGACAACGAGATCCGAGGCGCGATTGTCAACAACGGCGGCACGAACCTGACGTCGGTCACCAAGTCGGACGACGGCACGTGGGTCCTCTCCGGGGCCAACGAGTACACGGGAGCGACGACGGTCAACGGCGGGACGCTGAAGATCAAGGACACGTTCTCGACTTCTTCGCGGAATGTGATCCAGGACGCCTCGGCGATCGTGTTCAACGCCAATTCGGCGACGCAGTACGCCGGCGGCACGCTGGAGTACGTGGGGGCCGATGGCCAGGCGAGCACGGAAACGCTGGGAGCCCTGACGCCCACGGCCGGCTCGGGCACGATCAAGGTCACGCCGACCGGCAGTGGCAGCGCGAGCCTGGTGTTCAGCTCGTTGGGCACGGTCAACGGCGCGAGCAGCGTGAACTTCGTGGTCGCCACGGGGGGCAGCGTCACGTTGACGGGGACGGGCGCCACGCCGAACATGGTCAACGCCGCGTTGTACTACAACGGGGCCGATTTCGCCTATTCCGACGGCGGGCTGCTGCGTGCGCCCGTCTATGGCACGGACAGCGACTTTGCGACCAGCGACGCGGCCCTCACGGCATCCAGCAGCAACGAGATCACCGGTAGCTTCAGCAGCGGGGCGATGACGATCAACTCGCTGAAGATCTCGGGCAGCCAGACGCTGAACTTGACCGGGGCGTTGCAGATCTACACGTTGGTGAGCAATGCCTCGGGCGGGATCTTGCAGACGGGCGGTTCCGGGGCGATCACCGGGACGGGCGTGACAACGGCCGGAAGCGGGGCGCTGGTGATCCGCGTGAACGAGGCCAGCGACGTGCTGACCCTCAGCGCGCCGGTGATGAGCGACACGACCGGAGGCTTGACCAAGACGGGGCTGGGAACGCTGATCATCGAGGGCGCCAATACCCAGGACGGGGCCACGAGTATCAATGAAGGCACGGTGCGACTGTCCGGGTCGGGGAAACTGAGCGGCTCGTCGTCGAGCACGTCGCTGGCTATTCGGCAGGGAGCGACGTTGGACCTGAACGGGGTCAGCACGGGCACGTCGATCGACGATCTGAACGGTGCGGGCAGGGTGACCAACTCCAGCAGCATGGCGGCGACGTTCCAGGTAGGAAACAGCAACGGCAGTGGTGTCTTCAGCGGCATCATCGAAGACGGCACGGGCGTGGTCAGCGTGACGAAACGGGGCAGCGGAAACCAGACCTGGAGCGGCCTGAACACCTACTCGGGCGTGACGACGATCGGCTCCACCGGCATCGTGACCGTGACCAGCCTGGCGAACATCGGCGAGGCCAGCGGGATTGGCACAGGCGATGACACAAGTGATGCGACGAATGCCGCCAGCCTGGTGTTCAACGGCACCAGCAGCAGCCAGGCCTTCGGCGGGCTGAGCTACAACGGCACGGCCTCGGTCAGCACGGACCGGCTGTTCACGTTGAACGGCAGCACGAGTGGCGGGGCGCGGATCCAGGCCAACGGCGTGAACAACGCGACCTTGGTCTTCAGCAACCCAGGCGCGCTCCGCTTCGGCAGCACTGCGGCCGGCAAAGCCCAAGGGTTGGTGCTGGGCGGGTCGTCCATCGGCGACAACCTGTTCAACCTGCAGATCGTCGACAACGGCAGCGCGGCGACTTCGGTCTACAAGGCGGACAGCGGCCTGTGGATCCTGGGGAACGACGCGAACAGCTACACGGGCAAGACGACCATTTCGGGCGGCGTGCTGCAGGCCGTGGACGGAAAGAGCTTGCCGACGGCCAGCGCGCTGGTGATCAATGGCGGCGTGCTGGAGACGAGCGGCACCTTCAACCGCAGCCTGGGCACGGGCGCCGGACAGGTGCAGTGGACGGCCAACGGAAACGGCGGTTTCTCGGCGGCAGCGGAAAAGCTGACCGTGGACTTGGGGAGCACTCCCACCTGGGGCTCGACGGCCAACTTCCTGGGAACGGGAAACCTCGTTTTGAGCTCCAGCACCGCCTTGTCCGACGTGGAGTTGGCCAGCGGATTCGTGATCACGCCGGGCGTGGCTGCGATACCCACGGTCACCACGGCCGCCAACTCAACCACGATCACAATCACCACGGGCACCACGGCCGGCTTGACGGTGGGGCAGGCGATCAGCGGCACCAACATTGCCGCCGGTAGCACCATCGTGGCGATTACCGGCGACAAGTCCTTCGTGATCAGCCAGAACGCCACGGCCGCCGGCACGTTGATTGCGGCCACGATCACAGCGGGCGGCGTGCGCCAGGTGCAGGTCAATGACAATCCCAACACGAACCTGGACTACGCCACGATCTCCGGAACGATCTCCGGTGGCGGCAGCCTGGCCAAGATCGGCTCCGGCGAGTTGTTCCTCACGGGGCCCAACACGTATACGGGCGACACCCGAATCAACGCCGGCACGTTGCGCGTGATCACCCTCGATGGTTCCGGGGGCAGCAGCAGCGTGGGGGCGGCGAGCGGCGCAGTCAGCATCGGCAATGTCACCACAAGCGGTCGTTTGAATTACGTAGGAGCAGGCGAGACGACCGATCGGAGGATCAATCTTGCGGGCACCACCGGCAGCGCCACCATCGACGCCAGCGGTTACGGCGCATTGGAGCTGACCAATGTTGTCAACGCAGGTGCGGGAATCAAGACGCTGACCCTGCGCGGTTACAGCAACGACCTGAACGAGATCAGCTCATCGCTGACCGACAACAGCGGCGCGCTGTCGATCACCAAATCGGATTCCGGCACGTGGATCCTCTCCGGCGACAACGCCTACAGCGGGGCGACAACCGTCTCGAATGGCGCCCTGGGCATCGGCTCCGACACGGCCCTGGGCACCGGCACTCTCACCTTCAACAACACCTCGGGCTACGGGGCGGTATTCGCCAGCGAAGGGGACCGCAACCTGAGCAACGCGGTGCTGATGTCGGGCACCGGGAGCATCGGCTATTTCTACGGGGCCCATGCGCTGACCTTCAGCACTCTGACGGAGGTGGGCAGCCTGTATCTGGACAACTACCTGGCCGACGGCAAGGCCCTGACCTTCACCGGCGCGGTGACCCTACAGGACACTTCCATTGCGCGCACCATGACGGTGCGCGGGACCGGCCTGACGGTCTTCCAGGGCACGGTGCAGAACGGAGGCACGGCGGCCGGGAGCCTGACGCTGGCCGGCACGAGCAATGCGGCCGTGCTGCGGCTGGCCAACACGGGCACGGCCAACAGCTACACGGGCAGCACCACGATCACCCGCGGCACGCTGCAACTGGGGGCCGACGACCAGATTCCCGACGGGAGTGGGTTCGGCAACCTCGTCATGAACGCCGGGACCGGGGCCGCCGCGACCCTGGACCTGAATGGGCACAGCGAGACGATCAATGGCCTGACGGCGACCACCGCGGGCAGTATCACCATCGACAACAGCTCGGCCAGCGCCGCCACCTTGACCTTTGGCGGCAACAACCAGGTCGTGACCTTCGGCTCCACCAGCGGCGCATTCGCGATCACGAATTCCGGCGGGGGCGCCCTCTCGATCACCAAGACCGGCAGCGGCGCCGCGACGATCACCAACGCCGCGCTGACCTATACCGGCAGCACCTCCGTCGAAGGCGGAACCCTGACCATCCACTCGCCGCTGAATGGCACCAGCGGTCTGAGCGTGACCGGCGGGACCCTGAACCTCGTCGGCGGCCTGAGCGCCCCGAGTTCCATCTTGTCGGTCCGAGTGGACGGCGGCTCGACGCTGAACCTGGCCGACGGCAGCGGCATGTCGCTGGCGTCGCTGACATCCTTGTCGTTGGGCAGCGGCACGGGCACGGCGACCTTGGGCATCGAACTGGGAACGGCCACGACCTCTGACCTGTTGGTCACCAGCGGCACGGCGACCACGGCCAACACGGTCCGGTTCAACGTCACGGGGCTGGCTGGGTTCGGCGCGGGGACCTACGACCTGTTGACGGCGGCGGGCGGCGGCCTGGGCGGTGCGTCCTATTCGTTGGGAATGATGCCCGGCGGCTACACCTACACCTTCACTTCATCGCCAACGACGGTGCTGCAACTGGTGGTCGCGGCCAACGGCAGCGGCAGCGTGTATTGGAACGGGGACGTGGGTTCGAGTTGGTCGAACTACAACGACGGGAACACGAACTGGAGTTCTACCCTGGACGGGACCACGGACTTCGGCTCCAACCCGGGCGCCCTGAACACGGTGATCTTCGGTTCCACGGCAGCCACGGGGACGACCCTCAGCACGACGCTCGACAACCACTTCAGCGTCAACGCCCTGAAGTTCACGGCCAACCCCAGCGGTGTCACGGCGGTGAGCATTGCGCCGGGCAGCCTCGCCACGAGCAGCCTGACCATTGCCCCTGCGTCGGCCAGCGACGGGATCGAGGTGGCGGACAATGCGGGGGCGATCAGCATTTCGACGGCCGTGGTTCTCGGCGCGTCCCAGACGTGGAGTGTCGCCGGGAGCGGCGCCAACGGCTCTTCGCTGACGGTGAGCGGCAACATCACGGGCGCGGCCGGCGCCGGGGTGACGAAGACGGGCAACGGCGTGCTGACGCTGAGCGGTCAGAACGCGTACGAGGGAGGCCTGACGCTGTCGGCGGGCACGCTGAACATCAACAGCGCCACGGCCCTGGGGAGCGGAACGTTCACCATCGGCGACGGTACGACGATCGATAACGGCTCCGCCGCGGCCATGGTCCTGGCAGCCAACAACGCCCAGATCTGGGAGGGGTCGTTCACGTTTACCGGCACCCGGGCCCTCGATCTGGGCACGGGCGCGGTGACACTCGATGCCGACAGCACCGTGACGGTGGGGGCCAACGTGCTTTCGGTGGGCGGCGTCATCAACGACGGAGCGAGCAGCTTCGGACTCACCAAGGCCGGCGCGGGCACTTTGACGCTTGGCGGCGAGAACACGTTTGACGGCGGCGTGACGCTGTCGGCCGGCACGCTGAACATCAACAGCGCCACGGCCCTGGGGACCGGAACGTTCACGATTGGCGATGGTACGACGATCAACAACACGTCGGGCGCGGCGGTGGCCCTGTCGACCGACAATCCGCAGTTCTGGAACGGCAGTTTCACCTTCACCGGGAGCAATCCGCTCGACCTGGGGAGCGGGGCGGTCTCGCTGAACGCAGCCAGCACCGTGACCGTCAGCAGCTCGACGCTCACGGTGGGCGGGACCATCAGCAGCGGCACGAACAGCTACAGCCTGACCAAGGCCGGCAGCGGGACCCTGAACCTGTCCAGCGCCTCCACCTTCCTTGGCGACTTTGTGGCCACCGCCGGAAACACCAACTTCCAGGGCACCGGCACGACGATGATCCTGGGAAGCCTGCAGATCGCGCGCAACGCGGGCACCACCGCTGGACTTCTCTACAACACGGCCGGAGCGACGCTGCGCGTGGGTGACGGCTCGGCAGACGTGATCGAGGTGGGCGTCAATTCGTCTGGGGGGACGTCTAGAGGCGTGCTCGATCTGCGCGGGCTGGAGTCGTTTGTTGCCGACGTGTCCTACTTCCGCGTGGGCAGCTTGCTGACCGGCGCCGTGTCGGGCGCAGGGGGCACGGTCTACTTTGCGAAGAACAATTCGATTACGGCCAGCACGGCGTTCACCGTGGGCGACAACGGCGGCGTTGGAGGCGGAGTCTCGGTGCCGTCGACCCTGACGTTTGGCGCCGGCACCAGCACAGTCAGCACCCCGGCCATGACCATCGGCGGGCGCAAGGGGAACGTGACCACCCTGACGATCGATGCGGGGGGCACGTTGACGCTGAACAATGGCGCTGGGCGCACCGACCTGTTGATCGCCGACAACAACATCAGCACGGGCAATAATGCCACGGCAACCGTCGACATGACTGGCGGCACCTTGAATGCGCTGCTGAACAACCTGATTATTGCGCGCAAGGGCGCCAGCAACGGCACGTCGACAGGCACCTTCACCTTGGGGGCCAGCGACAACGTGGTCGACGCCAATCGCGTGACGATCGGCACGAGCAGCGCTTCGGCCAACGCGAGCAGCGCCACGCTGAACTTCGGCGGCGGCACATTCGACATCGTCGAGGACGTGTCGATCGGACTGCTGAGCAACACCACCGGCACCGCCAGCATCACGGGCACGCTGAACCTGGCGGGCGGGGTGTTCACCGTCGGCGGAAGTATCGTGACCACCAATAGCAACGCCTCGACCTCGGTGATCAACCTGAACGGCGGAACCCTGGACATGACCGGCGGTTCGATCTCCGTCGATACGTTGAACGTCTACAGCGGCACGCTGAAGAATGTCGGCCAGTTGTACGACCAGACCGGAACCACGGCCGTCGATCTCGTGAAGACGACCACCGGGACCTTGGTCCTGGAAGGGACCGTGGGCTACACGGGCAACACCACGGTCAACGCGGGCGCCGTGCAACTGGCCAACGGCCAGCTCACCGGGGGCGTGATTGTGAACGAAGGCGGCACGCTCAAGGGCAACGGCGAGATCGGCGGCGGAATCGTCGTCAACAGCGGTGGGCACCTGGCGCCGGGCACCAGTAGCGGAGTGATCCGGGTCCACGGCGACCCGGGATTGGTGCTGAACGCCGGTTCCCAGACCGACCTGGAGTTCTTCGCCACCGACGACTACGACCAACTGATCGTGGACGGCAGCGTGGTGCTGAATGGGGGCGACCTGAACCTGAGCGGCCTGGCGTCGCTGGACTCCAGCGGCGACGCGGTGGTCATGACGATCATCGACAACGACGGAACAAGCGACCTGGTGACCGGCCATTTCAGCACTGCGTGGACGACGCAAGGCGGGTTTGACTACTCGGACCTCGGCAACGGCTGGTACCTGTACTACAACGTCGAGGGGCTGACGGGGACCGGCGGTCTGCAGGCCGGAAACAACGTGGTGATCACCAACGTGCCCGAGCCGTCGTCGCTGGCCATGCTGGCCGGGGCGGGGGCGGCGGCGATCTTGCTGTGGCGCCGGCGGCGGCGTATGCGGAACGCAAGCGAGTCGTCGGACGAGGTGTCACCGGAGTCGTTTGACTTGCTGCTCTATTGAGCTTCTGTTGCGGAGAGCTTTCGCCGAGTCATCCTGATCGCAGCGAAGGATCTCGAACCGGGCGGATTCTTCGCTGCGCAGAATGACAGACCTCAACGCGGTTCTCCGCAACAGATACTCATTAGAGCCGGTCCCAGAACCTGTTGGCAGCTCAGTCTTGCTGGGCCGCCCGACGTGGCTGGGGTGGTTCTGGGATAGGTTCTTATTGCGTCTCAGGTGAGTAATGCCGTGAGGCCGACCATCGGGAGGCCGGTTTTCCGGGGCAACGGGCGGCACAGCGACGACATTCCTTTTCTGACACCCGATAGCCCTTCGCTTGCGCTTCAGGCTTCATGCGGCCACGGGAACGCCGCATTCCGGGGGCAGGATCGCCGGATTTTTGCGGCCGACGGCTGGCACGCATCGCCGTAAGTCGTTACCATCGCGAGGGAGGGTTCGCCTGTGCGGACCCGCTTTCGGTCTGAAGGGAACCTCGGGCGATGAGCAGCCGCAGCAAGACCACCTGGATCCTGGCCCTGGCCGTGATCCTGCTGTTTGCCGGGAGCCATCTGGCCCAGTCGTACTTGGACCAGCCAGCGGTTGGCCCCAGCGATACGTCCACGCCGCAGCGGATCATCTCGCTCGCCCCCAGTGTGACGGAAGTCCTCTTTGCCCTGGGGCTGGATGATCGGGTGGTGGGAGTCACGCGATTCTGCCAGTACCCGGCCGAGGCGGTCGGCAAACCTCGCGTGGGCGGTTACTTCGATCCGAACTACGAGGCGATCCTGGCGCTGAAGCCGGACATGGTCTTCACGCTGACGGGCAAGGAGGAGAACCGGCCCGCTTTTGAGAAGATGGGCCTGCGCTGCGTGGCGTTGTGCCACCTGAACGTGGAGGGCATTCTGGATTCGATTGAGCAGATCGGTCGTATCTGCGATGTGGCGGAGGCGGCGGACCGCTTGCTAGCGGACTTGAGGGGCCGCATGCGGCAGATCGAACGGCGGACCGCTGGTCTGCGCCGGCCGCGCGTGCTGTTTGCCATCGATCGGCCGCGCGGGAGCGGCCGATTGGACGACGTGTATATCGCGGGCTCAGACGGGCATGTGGATCGGATGATCGCCATGGCCGGCGGCCAAAACGCCTATCGCGGGCCGATCCGGTTTCCGATCGTCAGCGCGGAGGGGATTCTGGGGCTCAATCCCGAAGTCCTGATCGACATGGTGCCGAGCCTCGCGGACGATCCGAGCGTGGCCGCAGCGGCCGCGAAGGACTGGCGGCAATTGCCCCAGGTCGACGCCGTGGCGCACGATCGGGTGCATGTATTGAACGAGAACTTCATCTCGGTGCCCGGGCCGCGATTCATCCTGGTCGTGGAGAAGCTGGCCCGGCTGATCCATCCCGAGGTGGAGTGGGATTAGGAGGGAAGGGGGGATTAGGGATTGGGGATTGGATGCACGGAGGCCGCGCGACGGAGAGGGGGAGCACGAGAGGAAGGGCCCGCGGGAATGTCGAATGTCGAATGTCGAATGTCGAATGGCGAATGGCGAATGGCGGATGGCGGATGGCGGATGGCGGATGGCGAAGGTGCATTGGATGTTTGGCGGTGAGATGTGATGCCGGACTTTGACTCCCAGCCCGTGATTTCGGTACGCGACTTCTCGTTCGCCATCGGCGGGAAGGACGTGTTGCGGCAGGTGTCGTTTTGCGTGCAGCGTGGCGAGTACGTGTCGTTGGTGGGTCCGAACGGGGCGGGCAAGACCACGCTGCTGAAGTGCCTGGATCGCATCCATCGTGGCGGAAGCGGTGAAATGACCGTTTGTGGCCGGCCGCTGGCCGACTACGCGCAGCGCGAGCTGGCGCGGCACGTGAGCTATGTGCCGCAGCCGGACGGGCGTGTGCCGCCGTTTACGGTGGAGCAGTTTGTGCTGCTGGGCCGCTATCCGTATCTGAGCCCTTTTTCGGTGATCCGGCGCGAGGATCGGGCAGCGGTGCGTGCGGCGATGCAGCAGACGGGAACCGAGGGCTTTGCCGCGCGATTGCTGCAGACGCTCAGCGGCGGCGAACGGCAACAGGTGTATATTGCCGCGGCCCTGGCGCAGGGCGCGCCGATCCTGCTGCTGGACGAGCCGGCGGCGTTTCTGGACTATCGCCACCAGACAGAAATCCGCAGGCTGTTGCGTGCCGTGAATCGCCAGCAGGGGGTGACCGTCGTGGCCGTGACGCACGACGTGAACACGGCGGCATTGGACAGCGACCGGGTCGTGGCATTGAACGCGGGGCAGATGGTGTTCTGCGGTACGGGGGCGGAGTTGATGCGGCCGGAAGTCCTGCAACGGATCTACGACACGTCGTTCCTGCTGGTGCCCCATCCGGAGACGCAACTGCCAACCATCGTGCCGGGGACGTAGCTGTCGGCTGTCGGCTGTCAGCTGTCAGCTATCGGCTATCAGCGGTCAGCTATCGGAGTTCGAGGCGATTTGATGCGTAAGCCACTGATCATTACCGTCCTGCTTCTGGGCGCGATCGCGACCGTGTTGATTGCGCCGCTGGTGGGCATGGAATTCATCGGACCGTCGGCGCTGCTGGGGCACGGAGACGACCCGGTCAAGCTCGATATCCTGTGGAAGATCCGCATTCCGCGCGTGGCCCTGGCCGTGCTGGCGGGCGTGGGGCTGGCGGCCAGCGGCATGACGTTTCAGGCCATGTTCCGCAACCCCTTGGCCGAGCCCTTTACGCTGGGCGTATCGAGCGGCGCGTCGCTGGGCGCGGCCCTGTGCATCCTCATGGGCTGGGACTTCAGTTTCTGGCTGTTTCGGGGCGTGACGGTCTTTGCCTTCGGCGGCACCCTGCTGGCCATCTTCCTGGTGTATGGGTTGACGCGTCTGCGCGCGGGTTTTTCGGTGGCCACGATGCTTCTGGCCGGCGTGGCCGTGAGTTTCTTCTTCTCCAGCCTGATCCTGGTGTTGCAGTACTTCAGCGATTTTCTGCAGACGTTTCGCATGCTCCGCTGGGTGATGGGCGGACTGGACGCGGTGGTCGGTTACCGGGAGGTATTCGGCGTCGTGCCCTTCGTGCTGGGCGGATGCCTGATCGTCTATGCCCTGGCCCACGAGTTGAACCTTCTGACCACGGGCGAGGAATTGGCCACCAGCCGGGGCATGGCCGTGCAGAGCACGAAGGCTCTGCTGTTCCTGGTGACCTCGCTGATGGTCGGAGCGATTGTGGCCGCGTGCGGGCCGATCGGCTTCGTGGGGTTGATGGTCCCGCACATCTGCCGATTGCTGATCGGGCCGGACCACCGTTGGCTGGCGCCGGCCACGCTGTTGTTCGGCGGGATTTTTCTGGCCTGGTGCGATACCTTGGCGCGAACCATGCTGGCCCCGACCGAGCTGCCCGTGGGGATCATCACGTCCTTGTTGGGCGGGCCGTTCTTTCTGTGGCTGCTGGTGGTTCGGCCGCCGGAGTTCGACGGTGAATGAGGTGCGGCAGGGGCTCACCGGCCGGGTTGCGCGGCGCATTGAGCCATCTCGCGCATGGCGTCGCAAACCACCTGCTCGGCCTTTTCGGAGAACCAGCCGATGGGGCCGGAGGGGAATCCCAACGCCTCATAGCCCCCTTCCTTAACGATCCGCGCTGAAGGCAGATAGCCGAAGACCTGATTGGAGTAGCCGGCGACCCACACCGGCCCGGCGTTCAGGGCCCGGGGCACGCTGCGCGCATAGTCGCAGACGACCTCGCCGGAGATGGCGGCCAAGGTGAGGTCGTTTCCGAATCGCCACAAGGCCAGCGGGGCGCGGTAGGACGAGGGCAAGGGTTCGCCGGCGGCCAGGGCGGCGAGCATACGCTTGGCACAGTGCGACTGCCAGAAGGGGCCCTTGGCCAGTTCCTTCAACCGATCTTCGGGCGGAGGCGATTGCAGCGGCAGATCGACCCAGGTCATGGCCGCGTGAAAGGGTCCGCACACGGGGCGCAGGGAGCCGGCCAGCAGGCGGCAGACCTCGGCGCCTAATTGCTCGCCGTGGCGGCGGACCCATTGCTCCTGGTCGGTGGTAGCGCGCGGGTCGGGATTGGCGTCGGCGCCACAACCGGCCATGAACAGCGATTGCACGCCGGGCAGGCGCTGCTGGATGGCTTGGCGCGCGTAGGAGGGGTAGTCGCCCGAGAGCTTGTTGCTGTCGCCCCCCAGGGTCACGGCGTGGCAGGCGCAGCCGAAGAGCACGGCGCGCGGTTTGCCGTCGGGCGAGTCGACGCGGAGCACGGGCACGGAGCGATCGGCGGGTTGGTCGGGGCTGGGGCCCATTTTCTGATAGCGCCCCTGGGCATCGAAGACGCGGCGGCTCTTGACAAAGCTCACCTCGCCCACGCCGTAGGCCAGCCGTGCCGGTTTCAGATCGGCCAGGGCGGCAGCTGCCACGGCCGCCAGGTTGTTCGCCAGGGATTCGGTATAGGCCATGGTCCGCTGCCGGTCTTCAGCGGAGATCGGGTATCGGTTGATGTCGGACTCGCCCAGCATGGGGCCGGAATGCGTATGGGACCAGTTCAGAAGGACTTGTCGCCGGGCCAGGCCCGTCTTCTTCGTGATCCGCTCCGTGAGAAGCCGCTCTTCCGCCTCGCGGAGCACGCACAGGTCGGCCGTGACGAGCACGGCCTTTTCGCCAGCGGCATCGGCGACGGCCAGGGCCTGGGCGTAGATGTGGTCGAGAATCGCGTCGAAGGGCTGGCGGCGTTTGGGGGTGGCGTAGCCATAGAGCCAGACCGGTTCTTGGGGGGTGATATCGACGCTAGCCAGGCCAACCTGCAGGGCGGGCGCGTTGCCGGCCTTCGGCTTGCCCTGTTCGGCCGTGGCCTCACGATCGGCTCCGCGGGCCGGCGGCCCGGATATGGCAGCGGCGAACAGCGCGAGGCCGATGGCGCACAGAACGATCTTCCTGCGGACGGAGAACCGGTTGCGGTTGCCAGACATAGCCAGAGATCTCCCACAAGCACGGGTGTGAGGAGCATTGCGATAGGTTAGGGCCGGTCCCCAAACCTGTCGGCAGCTCAGTCCTGCTGGGCCGCCCGGCCTGGCTGGGGCGGTTATGGGATAGGTCCTTATTGTCGCGGATGCCGTTCCCGACTGCAATTCCGTTGGCAATCTGCCGTAAGGATGCACGCCCGGGGGGGCGATGTCAAGGCGACGAGGACGAGGAGGCGCGGCCGCAGGCGGCCGTTGGATCGCAGAGGCACCACGTTTGGCGCGTGATCGTCGCGACGAGCTGCGATGGCCGTAGCCGGCGGGCAGATCCTGCAGGCAGCGGACAGTAGGTCCCGCAACCAGCTCGGTCTGGCAGGAATCAACAAGCGCTTGGCGGTCTTTGCGGCTTGGCGAGAGGCATGTTGGGAGCTCTCGCAAAGGCGCTGAGGACGCGGAGGGGACGGGCTGACGAAGCGGCTGGGAAAGGTCACCCGCGCGTGGGCTGGGGGCTATACCGGGGCGTCGCTGCCGGCGTACTCGCGGAGTTGGGCGTCGAGCCAGCCGGCCGACCAGAGAACATGGGCCTCGGTGCCCTGCTGGTACGGGTTCTCCTCGGCGTCGATTGCGTCCCAGTAGGCCTCACAGCCTTCCTTGAAGGCATCGCAGTCGGTCATCGCTGATCTCTCACTTCTGAGGGGAGACACCCACCATCCGGCACGTTGTCGGTACTGCCTGGCCCTGCCGTCATCGGTCCTCGCGGTTGACCTTCACGCGGCGCGCGATCTCAACTTGGCGCCGGTTTCGGCGGAGGCCGGCCCGATGTGCTGGTCGCCGCAGGGACCACTTGCGACACAGGACTCTAGAGTCGGACGGCGTGGCGTTTGGACTCAAGAACAATCGGTCTGAACAAGTATATTCTTTGCGGAACCTGGCGAGTTCCGCCTCCTCGAGAAAACAAGGGCCCGATCAGGGGCGCATCGACGGTCTGAAGCGGATAGCCGACAAAATAGGCAAAGCACGAAGGCTATTTCAGCGTTTGGCCCAGGTCCCACAGGTCGCGGAACGATCTGCCGATGGATTGCTTGTTCCTGTTCCGTTGGACCGAGTCACCCGTGATCATGCAACTTGAAGAAATACTGCAACATGTGGGCGTTACGTTTCGTAAGCTTGGGGCTGATGAGGGCAGCGAGATTACGCGTACCGTGCTACTCAAGGACCGCTACTTTGTGGGGTATCGATTTGGCTGCGGCGGCCTGCGCGCCGTCTGGTTCGCGGACAGCGGAGTGCTCAAATTCCACGATGCCGAGGGGAAGCTGGTCCGCAAGATCCAACTCGATGGCGAAGAGTCCTTCAGGAAGGCCGCGTGACGACGCGACGCGATTCGAGACAGGACTGTGCAAGAAGGAGAAAAGGGGAAGGGGCAAATCGGGGGAAAGCGAGAGGAACCACAACGGCACAA
>CALARR010000294.1 GCA_937889015.1 uncultured Planctomycetales bacterium
CCGGGCAAGCCCCTCCCTTCCGCCCTGCGGGCGGTGTTCCCTCCCCGCGTGGCGGCTATGCATTACCCACAAGTCTAGGAGGGAGGAAATCGGGGGTAGAATACGACAAACAGCACAAGGAGCGGGCGGGACGTGATCAATGATTTGGAGTACATCAAGCTGCCAGACCAGCGGTTGGATGACCGTTTGAGTCGATTGGTAGACCAGTTGAGCGCAGCACCGGACCATAGTATTCCGAGCGCGTGCGGAGCATGGCATGACACCAAAGCCGCCTACCGTTTTTTTTGATAACGAACGCGTAGACCGGGCTGAGATCGTCGCCGGGCAGCGTGTGGCCTGCCTGGAGCGCATCAAAGAACGGGCGGGTGAGGAGGTCTTGTTGCTGCAAGACAGCACGAGTTTCGACTTCAGTCACCATCCCGAAACGACGGGTCTGGGACCACTCGACAATGCGCATATGAGCGGTTTCTGGACGCACAATACGCTGGCGGTGAGCCCAGAGGGAGTGCCGCTGGGGATCTGGGACCAGCAGGTGTGGGTCCGCGACGCACAGGCCAGCGGCAAACGCCACCAGCGGCACGAGCGTCCCTTTGAGGAGAAGGAAAGCTACAAGTGGGTGCAGGGGCTGCCCGATTTGAAGGCGGCGACCGGCGTCACCCAGGTGGTCACGATCTGTGACCGTGAAGCGCACATCTACGAGTTTTTTGAGGCCGTGAGGATGGCCGAGGCGCACTTCCTGGTTCGGGCGAGCCAGGGGCGCAGCTTCACCGAGGATGGCGTGACCGTGTTTGCAGAAGTGGCCGCCTGGCCGGTCCAGGACACCTACACGCTGGCCCTCAAGCGACGGCCCAGTCGTCCAGCACGTGATGCTCAAGTCGAGCTGCGTTTCGGTATGCTCACCCTCAGACGGCCTAATCGGGCGGACACCGCACGCGAGAGCTTGACCGTGCACGTCGTGGAAGTGCTGGAACCTGACCCGCCGCCTGACCAGGAGGCGGTCCACTGGCTGCTGATCACGTCGCTGCCGGTCACTCTACTGGCCCAGGCCCAGCAGATGGTCGAGTGGTATACCTATCGCTGGTTGATTGAACGCTTTCATTATGTCTTGAAAAGCGGCTGCAAACTCGAAGACCGCCAATTGCGGACCCAGGCCCGCCTCGAACGCTTGCTGGCCGTATTCAACCTGGTGGCCTGGCGTTTGTTGTGGCTGACTTATCAAGCCCGTCAAACCCCAGAAGCCAGTTGTCTGGTGGCGTTGACGGAGGAAGAGGCATGGGTGCTGTACGCTCACCATCACCACACCACTCGCTTGCCGGACCCCTTCCCCTCCTTGCACGAAGCGACTCGCTGGATTGCCCAATTGGGCGGTTTCCTGGGTCGCAAAGGCGATGGCGAACCGGGTGTCAAAGTCCTCTGGCGCGGCTGGATGCGCCTTCAAGACAAACTCGACACTTGGCGCTTATTCCATCCCCCTCGAGATGTGGGTAATGCATAGCCGCGTGGCGGAGAGGGACTTCAGAGCTTCTCCCTTCCTCCACTACGTGGGGGAAGGGCCGGGGATAGGGGCTTTGAGACCGCTCCTCAGCGTGTGCGGTTAGCGGGTCGGACGCGCGGCCAGCGTGACGCTGACGGTCTGGGTGCTGCCGTCGCGCAGCACGGTCAGATTGACCACGTCGCCGGGCTGCGTCTGCGCTTCCAGGTAGTCGATCAGGTCGCTCATCTGGGTGATCGGCGTGCTGTCGATGGCCGTGATCACGTCGCCGTTGACGGGCAACTGCCCCAACGACGAGTTGATCTTGGACTGCGACCCCTGCAACCCCGCCTGGGAGGCCGGGCTGTTGGCCGTCACGCCACTCACGATCACGCCGCGCACGGCGCTGTCCAGCTGCATCGCCTCGCGCTCCGGCGGCAGCAGCGTAGCCCCGCTGCTGCCCAGCCAGGAATGCTGGTACGTGCCCTGGTCGATCAGGTAGGGCGCGATGAGGCGCACGGTGTTGGCCGGGATCGAGAATCCGACGCCCGAACCGGTATCCGAATTGCTGGCGATGGCCGTGTTCACGCCGATCACGTTGCCGTCCTGGTCCAGCAGCGGGCCGCCGCTGTTGCCAGGGTTGATGGCGGCATCCGTCTGGATCAGCTCAGGGATGCTGAAATTGTTGGCGTTT
>CALARR010000295.1 GCA_937889015.1 uncultured Planctomycetales bacterium
GGCCCAGCGGTCGAACGGCGACGATCCCTCGGCTGAAGCCGCCCCCAGCGAGAAACCCCGTAAACGGGGTTCGCGTCAACGAGGGTGGGAGGGGGATGGAAATGCGTGAGGTCCGCGATACCCGGCGTGAACGCCGGGCCTGGTATCGCCTTGGGCGAAGAACGGCCGTGAACGGCCGTCGAGTGCTGCGGTGTGCCGCGTCCTGCGGCAGTAGCGTCCGGCCCGAGGCGATGGACATCCGGGTCCTGCAGTGCGTCGCGTCGTGTGTAGAAGAGGCCCGTTCACGGGCCGATGGCCGCGTAGCGGCTCCCAGGCCCGGCGTTGACGCCGGGTCGCAGGACCGCCGAACCACCCCGTCTCCACTCAATGATCAACAGGCCCGTTCACGGGCCTTCTCGCTGTCTTCGGCTTGAGCCCGTTCCCCGCGCCCCAAGGCCGCACCATGTCGAAAAACTACTATAGCGAGATCCACCTGCATCTCATCTGGCACACCAAAGAAAGCTCACCGATGCTCGCGCCGCCGGTCGAGACCTTCGTGCACCAATGGCTCAAGAAGCGAATCGTCGAGACCCCCGGCGTCTACGTCCATGAAATCGGCGGCACAGAAACTCACTTGCACCTGGCGATCAGCATCGTGCCGACGATCAACATCGCCGATCTGGTCGGCCAGCTCAAGGGCGCCTCGGCGCACGAAACCAACCACCAATTCGGTCCTCACGGCAAGGCCCTCGTCTGGCAGGCCGGCTATGGCGTGGTCAGCTTCGGACGCGCGAACCTGGATTGGGTCCGGGCCTACATCCGCCGCCAGCGCGAGCACCACGCGCAGGGCACCATTCAGTCGCGATTGGAACGGGTGATCGACGAAGAATCGCCTGCCGCCACCGCCTGACCGCCTACCGCATCACCCCGACGCCCCACCATGAGCACCGCAACCCAGAATATCGTCAACAAGGCATGGAACTTCGCCCACGTCCTGCGGGACGACGGGCTGTCGTATATGGCCTACACCGAGCAGATCACCTTCCTGCTCTTCCTGAAGATGGCCGATGAGTTGACTCGGCCGCCCTACAACCGCAAACCCATCGTGCCGCCCGCGCTCGGCTGGCCCAGCCTGCTGAAGCTCGACGGCGACGAGTTGGAGGCCCACTACCGCCACGTCCTGGAAGAGTTGGGCAAGAAGCCGGGCATGCTGGGCGAGATCTTCAAGAAGGCCCGGCCCGAGATCCAGAACCCGGCCACCCTCAAACGGTTGATCGTCGACCTGATCGACACCGAAAGCTGGTCCTCCATGGAGGCCGACGTCAAGGGCGACATCTACGAGGGCCTGCTGGCCAAGAGCGCGGCTGAGTCGCCCAAGGGGGCCGGGCAGTATTTCACCCCGCGCGAACTCATCAAAGGCATTGTCGATTGCGTGCAGCCCACGCCCGACGACACGGTCTGCGACCCGGCCTGCGGCACCGGCGGGTTCCTGCTGGCCGCCCACGAGTATGTCGTCAAGCACCACGGCCGCGACCTGGACCCGGACCAGAAGAAGCATCTGCGCAAGAGCTTTGTGCAGGGCTGGGAACTGGTGCCCAACACGGCCCGGCTGTGCATCATGAACCTCTACCTGCACGGCATCGACGCCGATCCCTGCCCGGTGCGTTCGGGCCTGGACAGCCTGGCCGGCGATCCGGGCGACCGCTTCAGCCTGGTGCTGACCAACCCGCCTTTCGGCAAGAAGAGCAGCATCGCCATCGTCAACGAGGAAGGCGACCTGGAAAAGGAAGAGCACGCCTACGAGCGGCAGGACTTCTGGACCACCACCAAGAACAAGCAGTTGAACTTCCTGCAGCACGTCAAGACGCTGCTGGCCATCAACGGGCGCTCGGCGATCGTCGTGCCCGACAACGTGCTGTTCGAGGGCGGGGCCGGCGAGACGGTGCGCCGCAACCTGCTTCAGCAGTTCGAGGTCCACACGCTGCTGCGCCTGCCGACGGGCATCTTCTACGCCCAGGGCGTGAAGGCCAACGTGCTGTTCTTCGACGCCAGGCCGGCCCAGGAGAAGGCCTGGACCAAGACGCTGTGGGTCTACGACCTGCGGACCAACATGCACTTCACGCAGAAGCAGAACCCCTTGCAGCGATCGGACCTGGACGAGTTCGTGAAGTGCTACAACCCCGAGAACCGCCATCGCCGCCGCCAGACCTGGAGCGAGAAGAACCCGGAAGGCCGCTGGCGCTCGTTCGACTATGAGGAGCTGGTCAAGCGGGACAAG
This sequence comes from uncultured Planctomycetales bacterium, assembly GCA_937889015.1. Lineage (GTDB taxonomy): Bacteria > Planctomycetota > Planctomycetia > Pirellulales > Thermoguttaceae > CALARR01. The sequence continues at coordinate 2,258 of CALARR010000295.1, forward strand.
GTGAACCTGGACATCTTCTGGCTGAAGGACGAGAGCCTGGAGGACTCGGAAGACCTGCCCGACCCGGACGTGCTGGCCCAGGAGATCGTGGACGACCTGCAAACGGCCCTGGAGCAGTTTTCGGCGGTGGTGGAGGGGTTGAAGGAGTAGTTCTCCGTGTCGAATCAAGGGGAATGTCTGCATGTCGAACAACAACGGATCACCGCAACCGTCCGACTTTCCAAGGACGGAGGAATTCGTGGACTTTGCAGGTCGAACCCGGAAGTTCACCGTGGAGCAGTTTCCGGTGCCATCGGGATAGGCGTTGGTGAGATATTTAGCTTCCAGGTCGGGCCAGGTGATGGGTGAAAGGCCGCTGAACTCAGCCAGCGAGTTCAACTCCTGTTCCTTGATGGCCCTGGCGTGCCGGGCATACCCCGCTGTGGCCCCAATCCCGAGGGACATGAAACTCCGCTTACCGTACTCGACCCATTCCAGGGTGTAGCTCGTCGTCTTGGAGCCGTCCTTGCGAGCATTGTTCTGCCGTCGCTTGATCCAGACTTTGATGTACTTGCGGAGGGGAAGTTGTTCGGCCACGGCTTGCCTCGTGCGGCGGCGTCAGGGCATTCTTTGAGCGCAACATGTTGCGCAACATACTCCAACAGGCCTGTCGGATGTGATCAAGAAAACAGGCTGGAGGCACCATGAGTTACGGCGATACGAATGTGCGCAAATGACTCAATACCAACAAGAAACGAAAAAAGCCCGCAACCGAAGTTGCAGGCATTTTTTAGTGCCCCCTGTAGGACTTGAACCTACAACCCTCTGATTAAGAGTCAGATGCTCTAACCAATTGAGCTAAGGAGGCCGGCGTAGGCCGTAGACCTACAATGATACTGGGATCGGCCGCGCACGCAAGGGGCTTCAGCCCTTCTTGTCTCCCACCCCCACCAACTCGCTAGCAAGCTCCCGCTCTTCGCGGTATACAGCCTCGCCCCCTGTCCGCGCACGTCGCACGACAGGCTCGCAGCCGGCGCGAATGGCCGCGGCGAGCCCGACGCCTCCGCGGGTCCGGCCGCTTCGCACGACTGTCCCCGGCGGCCGTGGCGCGCCGCGTCACTCCGGCGCGCTCATGCCCAATTGCCGCATCTTGCGGTACAGGTTCGAGCGGTGCAGTCCCAGCCGGCTCGCGGCTTCGCTCATGTTGCCCTGCGCCTGCTGCACGGCGCGCTTGATGTACTCGACCTGAAACTCGAAGGTCGCGTCGGCCAGGGTCTGCCGCATGTCGCTCACCATCGCCGATTCGCCGCGCGGCGAGAGGATGAAGGCAATCTCGTCGGCCTCGATGCGGTCCTCGGCCTGCAGATAGGCCAGGCGTTCCATCAGGTTGCGCAACTCGCGCACGTTGCCCGGCCACGCATGGCTTTCCAGCCGCTTGCGCGCCGCGGCCGAGAACTGGGGCACGCGGCGCCGGGCCTTGGCGCAGAAGTCTTTCAAGAAGTGCTCGGCCAGCAGCAGGATGTCTTCCGGCCGGTCGCGCAGCGGCGGCAAATCCAGGGTCACCACATTCAGCCGGAAGTACAGGTCTTCGCGGAACCGCTTCTGCCGCACCATTTCGGCCAGGTTCTGATTGGTGGCGGCGATCACGCGCGCGTCGGTGTGGATGGGCGTCGAACCGCCCACGCGCACGATGAGCTTCTCCTCCAACACGCGCAGCAGCTTGGATTGCCCGCCGAGGGTCAAGTCGCCAATCTCGTCCAGAAAGAGCGTGCCGCCGGCGGCCAGTTCGAACTTGCCGGCGCGCGCCTCGCGCGCGTCGGTAAAGGCCCCTTTTTCGTGGCCGAACAACTCGCTTTCGGCCAGGCTTTCGGGAATCGCGGCGCAGTTGACCGCGATGAAGGGCCGCTCGCGCCGCCGGCTCCAGTAGTGGATCGATTGCGCGGCCACCTCCTTGCCCGTGCCGTTCTCGCCCAGGATCAGCACGGCCAGTTCCGTGTCGGCCACGCGGCGGATCACGGAGCGTAGGGCGTCGATGGCCGGGCTCTGGCCGATGAACTGGATCCGCTCGGCCGCTTGTTCCGCCATGCGGCGGTTGGCTGTCAGCAACTGCTGCCGATCCTGGGCGTTCTCCATGGCCACCGCGGCCAGGGCGGCCAGTTCAATCAACGCCACCTCGTCCTCTTCCGTGAACGCGCCGGCGTGCTTGTTGATCAGTTCAAAGGCCCCAAACAACTCGCCGGAGCTGCCGCGCAGCGGCACGCACAACAGGTTTCGCGTGCGGTAGCCCAGTTGCGAATCCACCTGGCGGTCGATCTGCTGCGGTTCGCTGGCCGCGTCCACGCGCAGCGGCTGCCCGCTGCGAATCACCTGCCCCACCACGCCCCGGTCGTCGGGAATGCGCAGCTCATTTCCGGGCGCCCCGAGGGCCGGACGGCCGACCAGCAGATGGTTGGGCCGATCCCAGAGGAAGATGCTGGCCCGATCGCTGCCCAGCAGGCGTGTGGCGGCCTCGGCCACCTGGTTCAGCAGCGGCTGCAATTCGCGAGTCTGGTTCCACTGTTTGGCGACGTCCAGGAGGGTCTCCAAGCGGCGAATCCGCCACAGGCTGCCCGCCTGCCGCTGCACGTTGGCCAGCCCCGCCAGCAGGATCGGCGCCAGGTGGGCCAAGGTCGAGACCACGCCCGAGGCCTGAACCGTGGCCCGGCCATGCACTGCCAACACTTGCCCCTGCACGCTGCGCGCGGCCAACGGCACTGCGGCCCAAGGCCCTTGGAAGCGCGGTGCCTCCTGGTCCAGCGCTTCGGCCAACAACTCCACCGGCAGGCTCAAGGGCTGACCGGTATCCGCTTGTACCCCCCAACGCCCCGCAGCCACACCGACGATGGTCACATAGTCGCCGCCGACCGATCGCGCAATCACTGGCAGACAGGCCTCCCAATACGCGGCTTCCTCGCTCGAACTCTGGGCGTGGCAAAGCACTTCGGCGATTACCGGCGCCAGCGACGGCATGGCGGCGATCCGCTGGATAAGGTCCTGTCCCTTGTGAGCCTTGGCCAGAGAAGTCATAGGCTGTGCCAGTGATTGACGGATTGACATCTCGGGGTGTTTCAAACTGACGGCGCTGCTATCGCACAATCTAGTCATTAACGATCAAACTGACAACACCAGTCTATAGAAGGGTCCATATTTCGCGGCACAAGTTCTCAAGCGATGCTCGCCAGAAGGCCGACTCACTCGTATCCAGTGTGGCCAACGTAACGGACGACCCATGCTTCCGAATCGTTAAGACGTTTTGGTACAAGGCATTATGTCGCCTCTAGCATCTCTGTGACGGCCGGCTATCACACTAGATCCCCCACCTTCGCCATCCTCGCGTGTTTTTCGCACGAGGCCTTGACCGTAGCGGAGGTGACTGTTAATTTGCCGGCTTTTAGAGTTCTGTCCCAAGAGCGTTGAGTCTGCCGAGGCTCGGTCCACCGGGTCAGTGTGGGCCGCTCGGGGGGCAATTCTGCACGTGTTCCACGGGCATCAGCCGCCTGTGCGCGATGGCCTTGGGGCGTTTTTTTCACCCTGTAGTCTACCGGAGCAACTCTGCCGTGCCTTACGACAGCATTGTTTGCGTCAAGCAGGTGCCGGATACGGCCAACATTACGGCCGAGGCCATGAAAGCGGACGGGACCGTCAATCGTGCGGCCCTGCCGGCGATTTTCAATCCGGAAGACCTCAACGCGGTGGAAGCGGCGCTGGATCTCCGCGACCGCTTTGGCGGCACCGTGACCGTCATCACCATGGGACCGCCCAAGGCGGCCGAGATTCTCCGCGACTGCTTGGGCCGCGGGGCCGATCGCGCGATCCTGATCACCGATCGCCGGGCCGCGGCCAGCGACACCCTGGCCACCGGCTATATCCTCAGCCAGGCGATCCGCACCATCGGCCGCTACGACGTGGTCTTCTGCGGCCGGCAAGCGATCGACGGCGACACGGCCCAGGTCGGTCCGCAGTGCGCCGAGAAACTCGAAATCCCGCAAATCACCTACCTGGAAAACCTGGAAGCGCTGCAAGGCCGCACGATCCGCGTAAAGCGCAACACGGGCCACGGCTGGGAAATCGTCGAAGGGCCGCTGCCGGTCATGATCACCGTCGTCGGCACGGCCAATCAGCCCCGTCCCTGTGCGGCCAAACGCGTCACGCGCTGGAAGAAGGCGCGCGTGCCGGCCGAGTTGCCCGGCGAGGTCAAGGCCGCCATGCCCGCCGCCTCGGACGCCGAAGTGCAGGCCGAAGTGCAGCGGCGGACCGAGGTCCTGCAGCAGCGCGGCCTGTTGCTGGAGCAGTGGGATCTGGACAAGATCGGCGCCGATCTGCAGCGGTGCGGCCTGGCGGGTTCGCCCACCAAGGTTTACCGCGTGCAGTCCATCGTGTTGACCAAAGAAGGTTACTCGGAGATTCCGGCCAGCGAAGAGGGCGTGCGGAAGCTGATTCAAGAACTCGTGGTCGATCGTACTTTGGGTTGAGAACCTATCCCAGAACCGTCCCGGCCCGCTCGGGCGGCCCGGTCAGCCTGGGCTGCCGCAAGATTCTGGGACCGGCTGCAAACTATTCAGGATTCGAGAACATGATCGACGTGAACCGTCAGGGCGAGGTTTGGGTCTTTGCCGAACAAGAGGACGGCGTGTTGCACGACGTCTCCTTGGAATTGTGCGGCAAGGCCCGCGAGTTGGCCGGGATTCTCCGCGTGCCGGTGGCCGCCGTGCTACCCGGCGCCAACGTGCGGAACCTCGCCAGCCGGCTGATTCAACTGGGGGCCGACAAGGTCTACCTGGTGGACGATCCGCGTCTGGCCCACTATCAGACCCTTTCCTATGCGCGCGTGCTGACCACGCTGGTGGACAAGCATCGGCCGCAGATCGCCCTGTTCGGGGCCACGGCCATCGGCCGCGACCTGGCGCCGCGCGTGGCCTCCACGTTGCGTGCCGGCCTGACAGCCGACTGCACCGATCTGCAGATCGCCGACGTCACCGACCCGCGCGACAAGAAGCTGCACGAAAAGCTGCTGCTGCAGATTCGCCCCGCGTTCGGCGGCAACATCATCGCCACGATCGTCAACTACGACCAGTGGCCGCAGATGGCCACGGTCCGCGAAGGCGTGATGTCGATGCTCGACCCGGACCTGGCCCGGCCCGTGCAGATCGTCGAAGAGAAGATCGAGATCGATCAGGCCGAACTGGCCATCCAGCTGATTCAACAGCACGTCGAGCCGCGCAAGGTGAACCTGAAGGGGGCGCGCGTCATCGTGGCCGGCGGCGGCGGCGTGGGCAGCAAGGCCGACTTCCGCTTGATCCACGAGCTGGCGGGCGTGATCGGCGGCGCGGTCGGCGCCAGCCGGGCCGCGGTCGACAGCGGCTTCATCGGCAAGGAACACCAGGTCGGCCAGACCGGAACCACGGTCCGGCCGGCGCTGTACATCGCGGCCGGCATCAGCGGGGCCGTGCAGCACCGGGCCGGCATGGAAGAATCGGCCAAGATCATCGCCATCAATCGCGATCCCCAGGCGCCCATCTTCTCGGTGGCCCACTACGGGATCGTGGGCGATCTGAAGAAAGTCATTCCCATGATGATCAAGTCGCTCAAGGAGCGGCACGGGGCTTGTTAGGGCTCGCTTTTCTTTCCTGAACATCCATAAGTCGTCCCGTCGGAGGTTATCCGTGGCGAACTTCTTTCTCGACAACGAAGACATCCTGTTCCTCTTGAAGCACATGGACGTCGCCGAGTTGGCGCGGATTCAGGAAGACGACTTCGTCGAAGGCCGCACCGCGCAGTACGACTACGCACCGGTCGACGCCGCCGACGCCGTGGATAACTACCACCGCATCCTGGAGATCATCGGCGAAGTCTCCGCCGAAGTGATCGCTCCCAACGCCGAGCAGGTCGACGCCGAAGGCAACACGCTCAACGAGGACGGCACGGTCACCCTGCACCCGCTGGTCCGCGAAAACCTGCGCCGCCTGACCCAGGCCGACATGATGGGCTTCACCCTGCCGCGCAAGTACGGCGGCCTGAACTGCCCCAACCTGATCTACACCATCGCCAGCGAGATCGTCAGCCGGGCCGACGCCTCGTTCACCAACCTCTTCGGCCTGCAAGGCATCGCGGAAACGGTCTACGCCTTCGCCAACGACGAGATCCGCGACGAAATCCTGCCCCGCTTCTCGCGCGGCGAAGTGACCGGGGCCATGGTCCTCACCGAACCCGACGCGGGCAGCGACCTGCAGGCCGTGCGGCTCCGCGCCTGGCAGGACGAACAGGGTAACTGGTTCCTCAACGGCGTGAAGCGCTTCATCACCAACGGCTGCGGCGAGATCCTGCTGACCCTCGCGCGGAGCGAGCCGGAAATCAGCGACGGCCGCGGCCTGAGCCTGTTCATCTCCGAGCGATCCGACAAGGTCCGCGTGCGGCACCTGGAGCACAAGCTGGGCATCCACGGCTCGCCGACCTGCGAGCTGGTCTTCGAAGACACGCCCGCGCGGCTGATCGGCGAACGCCAGCGCGGCCTGATCACCTACGTCATGGCCCTCATGAACGGGGCACGCGTGGGCATTGCGGCCCAGTCGCTGGGCATCGGCGAGGCGGCCTACCGCCTGGCACGCACCTACGCCCACACGCGCCAGCAGTTCGGCAAGCCCATCGAGCGATTGCCGGCCGTGGCCGAGCTGGTCACCGACATGAAGATCGACGTCGAGGCCGCGCGCGCCTTGGCCTACGAGACGAGCTTCATCTGCGACCAGGAGAACAACAACCTGCGAATCCTGGAGTTCCGCAAGGACTTGGACAAGGAAGAGGCCCGGAACCGCAAGCAGGCGGCGCGCGCCTTGGGCCGCATCAACGGCATCCTCACGCCGATGAGCAAGTACTACTGCTCGGAGATGTCCTGCCGCGTGGCCCACAACACGATCCAGGTGATGGGCGGCTCGGGCTACATGCGCGACTATCCGGCCGAGCGCTACCTGCGCGACGCGCGGATCACCACCATCTACGAGGGGACCAGCCAGTTGCAGGTCGTGGCCGCCGTGCGCGGCGTGACCTCCGGCACCTTCGAGACCTACATCGCCAGGTTCGAGTCCCGGCAGTACGACGACCCCGTGCTGGCCGAACTGAAGCAGAAGCTGCTGGACGCCAAGCAGCAGACGCTCGAGGCCGTCCAGTTCGCCAAGCAGCAGGGTCCGGCCTACGTGGACCTTTCCGGCCGGCGCCTGGTGGACATGGCGATCACGATCATCATCGGGCATTTGTTGCTGGGCCAAGGCGTGACCGACGAGCGGAAGAAGCACGTCGCGCGGCGTTTCATCCAGCGCGAAATGCCCGTGCTGCACGCCAACCGCGAGCAGGTCCTTTCGGCCGACAGCGCGGCCATGATGGAGTACGAACTTCTGGCGGGCAAGGTGCCCACCACGGCCTGAGCGGCCGGGCACAGCGCAGAGCGTGCGGAAGGCATTCGCCGGCTGCCGTGGCCAAACACGGAATTCGCCGGGTGCCATGGCCACGCTTGCGTGGCCATGCAGCGCGATTCTCTGAAGAACGCCCCACCGACCAGCAAGGGCAGGTGGCCAATCGGCATTCTCCCGCACTTGCAAACCAGGTTACGGCAACAGGGTGTTGAACAACAGCTTGTACGTGGCGTGGGTCTGTGCCCGGTGCTGCGCGCGGAAACCGATCAGGATCACGCGCCCCTTGTCCACCTGGGCCGAGACCAGGGCGCACTTCTTGGCCAGGCTCGACTCGCCAATCAGCCAGCCGCTTTCCAGCAGATCGCGATCCGCGTAGCGCACCACCGTCTGGTAGCGCTCGTTGAACTCGCTGGGCGTGATCTCGAAGGCCGGGCTGTACATGAAGACCACCAGCCCCTCGGCCGGCATCCCGTAGGCCAAGGGGTGCGTATTGTCGAACGTCACACGCAACGTCGAGCCCGGGCAGAAAAACTCCTTGGCCGGCTTGTTGGCCAGCACGTTGCGCACCGGCAGCGAGAACTTGTCAATGGCCAGTCCGGTCGCGGCTCCCAGGGCCACCAGCGTCCCGCCCTTCTGGACAAAGGCTTTCAACGCCGCCACCCCTTCCTTGCCCATCCCACTGCGGTATTCGGGCGGGGTCATCTCATCGGCCCGGCTGGCCGCGGCGCCCTGCTCGCCTACGATCGCGCCCGTGGAGTCGCTGGGCAGGATGATCACGTCGTACTTCTGCTTCAGATCGACCGGCTTGGACGCCGCTTGGGATGCTGCCGACGACTCCTTCGCCTGTTTGTCTGCGCTTGACTTCGGGCTCGCGCGTTGGCCCTTCATCTCGGCATCCATCAGCGACGTGTAGGGGAAGGCGAACTGCTCCAGCAGGAACCGCGTCCAGCCTTCGTCCATGTTTCCGCCCCGGTAGCGCTGGTACATGGCCACGCGCAGCCGCTTGACCTCGTGGCTATCGGACTTGGCCTTGGGTGGAATCTTCAGATCTGCAAACGTAACGCCCGTCTGCTGTGCGATCTCTTGCAGCACCGGTTCGCTGCCGGTCCCGATGAGGAAATCGCCCGGGCACAGTCCGGCCGAGGGCTTGTCCACGCGGCGCACGGCGATCTTCTTGTCCAGCAGCAGATTTACGGCCCAGAAACTGTCATTCTGCCGGCCATCGAGGACGTAGCCGCGGCTTGCCTGGGCCACCTTGCCGGTGTTGGGCACCGGCGCGCTCAACTTGGGCAGATCGCCCTGCGGCATCGCGTCCAACGGATCCACACGCACGCCCATGAATTCGAACATGCTGTCGGTAGCCATGTCATAGGGCCGAATCGGAGCGCCTTCCTTGTCACGCGTGTAGGAGTTGTCCGGATAGAAGGTCCGCCCCAGCAGATAGCGGATCAGGCCCATCTTCGGCTGGGCCAGCGAGACCAGGAAAGAGCCGGCCGGGTAGGTCACGCCATTGCTGCCCACCAGCGGCCTGGCCGCTTGCCGGATTTCAATGCCCTGGACCAGCAGCTTGTTGACCATCTTGACCGCGGTCAGCGGATCGTGCTGATGGCCAGAGATCACGTAGGCCGCCGGTTTGCTCTGCGCCCCGCGCTCGGTCTGCCGCTGGGCCTTCAAGTAGGCGTTCCAGAGCACCGTTTCCCGGTTGCGCGCGGCCAGGTCGAGCATCGCCCAGGCGGAGACTTTCTGCCGATCGACGATGTCGCGCAGCCGCCACCAGCCGCCGAGCCAGGGCGAGGGGAAAGTGGTCTGCTGTTCGTAGTCGGGCAGGCCGCGCGTCGATCCGCGAAGTTGCTCGGGATGGATGAAGATCGGGCTTGCCAGACGCGTACTGGCGCATTCGGTGAGCATGCCCGCGATGTTGTGGAAGGGCGTGATCCAGTGGAAACCGAAATGCCCCCAGCCGGAATACTGGGCCGCGTTCAGCACGCCCGACAGGTTCGCCTCTTCTTCCTTGTAGGCGATGTGCGCCCCGTACCAACTGTGCTCGCGCCACACCAGCGGATCGGCCAGCGGGCGGACCGGCTCGGCATAGGGGGGCACATAGATCCGCGCCCCGTAGCTGCCCATCTGATGATGATCGATGTAGGCCTGCGGAATCCAATCCGTGAAGAGGATCTTGGCCATGTACTGCGACTCGACCATGTTGGTCTGGAAGGCGTCGCGGTTGTTGTCGTGGCCCACGTATTTGTGGTACAGCCAGGGGAGCGGCGCCCCTTCGTATTTCGTCCCCAGGTACTTCTGGTACCAGTCGGCGACCATGACCTGGCCATCGGGATTGAAGCAGGGCACCAGCAAAAAGACCACGTTGTCCAGAATCCGTCGCGTTTCGTCATCGGCGCGTGCCAGCAGATCGTAGGCCAACTCCGGGGCCATCTGCGTGCCGCCGATCTCCGTGGCGTGCAGGCTCATGGTCTGGCAGATGACCGCCCTGCCCTCCCCGACCAGTTTCTTCACCTCCTGCTCGGCCACTCCGCGTGGGTCGCTGATCTTGAGGTTCACCTGCCGCAGACGATCCAGCTTGGCCATATTGTCGGGCGAGGAGACAATCACCAGCAGGAACGGCTGGCCCATGGTGGCAGGCCCCATGTTCACCACCTTCAGCTTGCCGCCGCCCTGCTTTTGAAGCAGCTTGAAGTAGTCGACGATCTTGTCCCAGCGCGCGATCTGGCGATCGCTTCCCAGGCGAAAGCCGAAGTGCTTCTCGGGCGCGGTCACTTCGCCTTGCGCGCCGACCGCCGGCCGCAGAAGCAGCACCGCGGCGCAGGCCAGGAACAGAAGACGGACCAGGGACGAAATGGCTCTGGGTGCGGTTGGCATGGTGATCCCTGCAAGTGGCAAGCAATGCTTCTTGAGGTTGGCTGCGCGGTCGCGGCCAAGCCCCCCCAACGCGGCAAGCGGACAAAGCTGAGTGTTGTTGCTGCCGGCCCCCTTGTCAAGCGATGCTGCATCCCAAGAACAACCCGCCGTGATGGCACAAAGGGGAGCGGCCAGCGGATTCCTGCCTCAAAACGGCGTTCCCGAACCGCATCGCGAACGCTAGGATGTCAGCCTGTCCTCTTCGAATGGACCCTCAAGGCCTGCTTCCCAGGACGCACCCCATGACCAGTCAATCCTCATCGAATCGAGCGAGCAAGCGATTGCACTTGGGATGCGGCCGGACGATTCTGCCCGATTGGGTGAACCTGGACCTTCAAGCCGGCCCGGGCGTGGACGTGGTGGCCGACCTGGACCGCTGCCACGAATGCCCCCTGCCCTTCGAAGCCGACACCTTCGGCGAATTCCTCGCCAGCCACCTGTTCGAACACCTGCGAAATCCCCTGCCCTTCATGCAGGAGCTGCACCGGATCGCCAAGCCGGGCGCTCAAGCCGTGTTTCGCGTTCCCTACGGATCCAGCGACGACGCCGTGGAGGATCCCACGCACGTGCGGCTGTGCTTTTTGAACACGTTCAGCTTCTTCTCCCAGCCGTTTTACTGGCGCGCCGACTACGGCTACCGAGGCGACTGGCAGACGGACTGCATTCGTCTGAAAGTCAGTTCCCAACGCTACAAGGGCAAGAGCCCCCAGGAAGTCATGGACGATGTGATGCACCTGCGCAACGTGGTGCGCGAAATGGTCGTGGAAATGGTGGCTGTAAAACCGATCCGGGCCGCGCAAAAGGAACTGCAGACCACCCCGCACATCGCCCTCACGCTCATTGAACCGTAGAGCGAGCCAACCTTGCCGGGCCGTGAAAAAGACGGTATTGGGCCACCTCCCGTCGACACGGCCAGATGAATGGTGGCAAGAGTTGCCTTCCCGTCCCTCGGACGGGGTCGTGGGGCGCGCGGAAATCGACTCCCGAGCACGCCTATTGAGGATCGCATCGCCAACCAGCGTTCCGCGGCTGCGGGAGCCCTGGATTGCAGCCGTACCGACTAAAATCCGGTCAAACTGCGATCCTTGACTGAGCCGGCATCCATAGTTCCTGACCCAGACGGCTTTCCCCGCAAAACCCAGGCCGGTAGACTGATTCGCAGTCTTGGGCGCCGGTCGTAGAACGGATCGGCAACTCACTGCCGCTGGGCTGCCCGGCCTGGCTTTGGCGATTCTGGGATTATGTTCTGTCCGCGCAGGAGGGTGTTGCAGTATGGGCATGTTCAGTGGCAAAACCGGTCTGGTGATGGGCGTGGCCAACGATCGCAGCATTGCCTGGGCGATGGCCGAGGCCCTGGTCGCCGAAGGGGCCGAACTGGCCTTCACGCACCTGCCTAGCCCCTCCAGCGAGCGGAGAGTGACCCGCCTGACCGAGCCACTGAAGCCCCGCGTCGTACTCCCCTGCGACGTGCAGTCCGATGAGGACGTGGCCAAGGTCTTTGGAGCCGTGAGCGAGGCCCACGGCCAACTCGACTTCCTCATCCACTCCATCGCCTTCGCCCCGCCGGAAGACTTGCGCAAACCCTATGTGGAGTGCAGTCGCGCGGGTTGGCATCTGGCCATGGACATCAGCGCCTATAGCCTGGTGGCGGTCGCTCGGGCCGCGGCGGCCTTGATGCCCACCGGCGGCTCGATCGTCACGATCAGCTACTTCGGCGGCGAGAAGGTGATGCCCGGCTACAACCTGATGGGCGTGTGCAAGGCGGCCCTGGAACACAGTGTGCGCTATCTGGCCTGGGACTTGGGACGCAAGAACATCCGCGTCAACGCCATCTCCGCCGGGCCGATGCGCACCCTGAGTTCGGCTGGCGTTTCGGGCTTTGACCAGATGCGCGACCACGCCGTGCAGAAGTCCTGCCTGGGCCGCAACGTGGAGTTCGAGGAATTGGGTCGCACCGGCTTGTACTTCCTCAGCGACCTGTCCAGCGGCGTGACCGGCGAGGTGCTGCACGTCGACTGCGGCTACAGCGTTGTCGGGCTGTAGACCGGGGACCAGCGGTCTCCACAAAATCGCCCAACAGCGGGGGATTGCCTAATTCAGGGGCCCGCGAATAATTGGGCACTCAGTAACCAATACTTGGGTCCGGGAGATATCACGATGCTCAGCCAGAAGATGCTGGACGCCCTGAACGATCAAATCAACGCCGAGATCTACTCGGCCTATCTGTACCTCTCCATGTCCGCCTGGGCAGACTCCTGCAACCTCAAGGGCTTTGCCAAGTGGTTCAAGGTCCAATGGCACGAGGAACTTCAGCACGCCATGAAGTACTTCGAGTACATTGGCGAGCGGCGCGGGCAAGTGCAGTTGAAGGCGATCGACAATCCGCCGGCCACCTGGGCCTCGCCCTTGGCCGCCTTTGAGGCCACGCTGGAACACGAGCAAGTCGTCACGGCGCGGATCAACAAGCTCGTCGACCTGGCCCAGGCCGAGGGAGACCACGCCACGCGCAACTTCCTGCAATGGTTCGTCAGCGAGCAGGTGGAGGAAGAAGCCGCGGCCGACGAGATCGTGCAGCAACTGAAGATGATCGGCGGCTCGACCGGTTCCCTGTTCTATGTGGACCGGCACCTGGGCAAGCGCGGCGGATAATCCCGCATTGCTCAGCGTAGGCTGCTTTGAGGCCCGAAGCGCAAGCGAGGCTGCAGTGGCAACTTGCCTTTTGAAGCCCGAAGCGCAAGCGAGGCTGCAGTGGTAACTTGCCTTTTGAAGCCCGAAGCGCAAGCGAGGCTGCAGTGGTAACTTGCCTTCGCTTGCGCTTCAGGCTTCGAGGCAACACGGTGCACTTCGGGCACCAGTAGTCCGTGACAATCCGGGCTATGCCTCTGCATGCCCTACGGCGACCTGCGATAGCCGGACACGCAAGTCCTGACACAGGGCGTCCAGTTCGGCCGCTTCGGGCGGCGGGCTGCCATGGTCGACGGTGTCGTTGCTCGCCACGCGATGGCAGGCGCGCCCGTCGTGCCAGTAGGTGCAGTTGCGGCCCGCACGCTTGGCCGCATACAGCGCTTGGTCGGCGCGCTTCGCGATCGCCGCCGGAGTTTCGCCGGGCTGAATCATGGCCAGACCGATGCTCACGGTCAGATGAGCTTCGGGCAGTTGCGGATCGATCACCGCCGCCGCCACGGCCCGGCGCGCCTTTTCGGCCAGCCGCTTGGCGTCTTCCAGATGGCTGCAACCGAGGATCACCGTGAGTTCCTCGCCGCCGATCCGCGAAGTGGCGCCCCAGCCGGCCAAAGTGTCGCGTAATACCTCGCCCAACAAACACAGGGCCCGGTCGCCCACCGGATGCCCGAATCGATCGTTGAGCGTCTTGAAATGGTCCACGTCGATGGCCAGCAGACAGAAGCCGCGGCGGTTGGCCTGCCATTGCCCGACGTACTGCTTCAGCTCATCGTCAAAGGCCCGGCGGTTAGGCAGACCCGTCAAGGGATCCGTCAGAGCGGCCGCCAGGTGCATCTGGATCTGTTGCGACTGGCGCTGCAACTGCTTCTCGGCATCGCTCAGCCGGTGTTGCAGGCGTTCGTTGTGACGCATGATCCCGGCGGCCGTCTTCAGCGCTAAGTCGGCCAGTTGCCGATCCTCCGGCGCATCCAGAGCGCGCAGTTCCTGGTCTGCCTCGCGCAGCCGCGCCTGATGCTGATCGACATCCTCGTGCACCGAGCCGGTCAGGCTGTCCAATTGCCGGGCCAACTGCTCCAAGTGGGCCGCTTCGCGGATCCGCGCCGCTTGACGATCGCGCAGCGGCCAGCAGCGGCCGATGAGCACCCCGGCGATCAGTTGCAGGGTCCCCAGGCCGACGATCAAGAGAATCAATCCCAGCGAGATCTCCATCACCACACCCGTCGTCGTTCGCTCACCGCCTCCCCCCGAACCACCGCCGCCCGTCTGGACAGCCGAACGGTTCAGGGACGGACTCACAAAATCTCCAAAAGAAGATTAGGGTAGTTTCCGGCGGCGCGTGGTGGTTTTTGCCGGCCCGGCCGGACAAATTCGCGGCAACTGGCCGTCACCCCCTCTTTCGGCGTGCATCGACCACAGAATCCAAGTTCACAGGGCCAAAGCATCCACCCAACATAGCGATGGCAAAACAGCCGAATGTGCCCCTGATTCGGACACATCCGGCTGATCCATGCAGAACTGTCCATCGGCCTCGGGCCGCTCATCCCGAGCATCTGCGGCCACGACATCTGCCATTTGGGCCAAGCCGTGTGCTAGACCACCTCGGGCACCACGTAGGGGGCGCGATAGTTGCGCGTCAGCAACTGGTTGGCCTGCTCGTCGCCGATGAACTTCTCGGTCTTGGGGTCGAACTCCAAAGTCCGGCCGGTGGTATAGGCAATGTTCGCCAGATGCGCCATGCACGACGACAAATGGCCTTCAGCGATGTCGGCAGTCAGGTCGGTGTATTTCCGGTTGCGGATCGCGGCCACCCAATTCTGGAACTGGTCGAGATCCATCATCGGCGCGCCTTCCACCGAACCGCTGGGACCGGGCGTGCGCTTCGAGCCCAGGAATGTGTAGTAGCTCGAATAGTCGGGGAAGATCATGTAGCCCTCGGTGCCCAGGAAGATCACGCCGACCACGTTGCGATGATCGACGAACGGGTACTCGATGCCCATGCCCGCCTCGGAGTTGGTGTACCAATCGCGCGTTTCGAAGGTGACCAACAGATCCTTGCCCGCGTACTGGCAGGCGAAAACCTGGTTGCCCGGCGTGTCGGCGTCGTCGTCGAGGTGAGACAGCCGTCCACCCATCGACTGTACGCGGTTGGGATGCGTGTCGATCTTCAGCCCCCAGCGCATGATGTCCAACTGGTGTACGCCCTGGTCGCCGATCTCGCCGTTGCCGTAGTTCTTGAAGAACCGCCAACGATGAGCCAGCACCTCGGCATAGGGCTCTTCCTGCGCGGGCCCCAGCCAGCGGTCCCAATTCATGGTCGGCGGCACCGGCGCCGGCTTCTTGCGGCTGCCGGCCCGGGTCTTATACGCGATGCCTCGCGCCAGATACACCCGGCCAATCGCTCCGGCGTGCAGCTTCTCGATCCCTTCGCGGATCTTGGGGCTCGTGCGGCACTGTGTGCCGTGCTGCACGATCCGCTGATATTTGCGCGCCGCCTCGACCATCTTCCGGCCTTCGAAGATGTTGTGGCTGGCGGGCTTCTCCACGTATACGTCCTTGCCGGCCTGGCAGGCCCAGATCGTCTCCAAGGCGTGCCAGTGGTTGGGCGTGGCCAGGGCCACGGCGTCGATCGACTTGTCGTCCAGCAGTTTGCGGTAGTCGGGCTCGGCCGCCGGATTCTTGCCGGCCACCTTGCCGATCTGCTCCACGGCCTTTGCCAGCCGGGCCTCGTCGCAGTCGCACAGGGCGGCAATCTCCACGTTCTCTTTGGCCATCTCCAACAATGCGCCGCCGTGGCTGTTCCGACCTCGACCGCCCATCCCCACAATCGCCACGCGCAGACGATTGTTGGCCGATTGCGCCGAACGCGCCATCGCCGGCACGGCCACGACGGATGCGGCGGCCAGAGTGGATGAAGTCCTAAGGAAGTCGCGACGAGTGCTGGTGTTCATGGCGGGATCTGTGGAGTTGGGGAAGGAGCAGAAAACGGGCCCGCCGCAGGAGGCCGGCCCACACCGACGGCAACCCGGTTATTTTGGCACAATCTCCAGGGCATCACAACCGCCCCGCCGACACCCAACGGCATCCTCGCCTCTCGCCCCTACAAAAACCGATACTGCCCTGGCAGGGCGACCTCGGGCGTGGGCCAGGGGCCGAATTCGTATTTCTCCGGCCCGAGGCGCTTGGTCGACTGCATGGCCGCGTCCCACGGCACCGCTTTGCCGCTATACGCCGCCTCGCGCCCGATGATCCCGGTCATCGTGCTCTCGGCCACGGCCTGCGCCTCGTTCAATGGCTGGCCCGCACGGATGCTGGCGATCAGGTCTTCGTGCTCCAGTTGGTAGGCGCTACGTTCTTTGCCACGGAATCGCCAGGCATCGCCTTTCTTGGGCGTAATCTGGTTCTTGCAGTTGCTCTCGCCCAAGGTGCCGACCACGGCCTCCTCGACTTTGCCGTCGCAACCGTTGATCTGGCGCGATTGGCTGAGCATGCGCACGCCGCCGGGATACTCGAACTCCACGGCGAAGTGGTCGAAAATATGGCCGTGTACGGACCGGGTGCGGACCTGGCGTCCGCCGAGGGCCGAAACCGCCCTGACGGGATGCGCGCCCAGGACCCAGTTCATGATGTCCAGGTTATGCACATGCTGCTCGACAATGTGATCGCCGGAAAGCCAGGTGAAGTAGTTCCAGTTGCGGTACTGCCACTCCAGATCGCTCCAGCCGGGCTCGCGCTCGATGACCCAGATCTCGCCGCCGTTCCAATAGCAGCGTGCGTACACGATCTCGCCCAAGGCGCCTTCCTGAATCCGCTTGATCGTCTCCTGATAGGTGCGCATGTGGCGGCGTTGCGTGCCGGCCACGATGCCCAGGTGCTTCTGCCGCGCCAACTGGCCCGCCTCGATCACGGTCTTCACGCCCGGCGCGTCCACGGCTACCGGTTTCTCCATGAACACATGTTTGCCGGCCTCGATGGCCGCTTTGAGATGCGCCGGCCGGAAGTGGGGCGGCGTGGCCAGGATGACGTAGTTCACCTCACCTACGGCCAGCAATTGCTGGTAGGCGTCGAAGCCGGTGAAAGTCATTTCCTTGGGCACCTGAATGCCCAACTTCTGCAATTGGACCTGGCATTTGTCCAGCCGCTCGGGGAACAGATCGGCCAGGGCCACAACCCTGATGTCCTTCTTCTGGATGGCCGCGTCAGCGGCGACGTCTTCCGTATGATAGCCGGCCTGGGGATAGATGACCTTGGTGGCCGCACCCAAGGCATCGAGCACGGCGCCGGTGCCGCGCCCGCCGCAGCCAATCAGACCAATCTTGATCTGCATTCCGTCGCCCTCCGAGGAGGCGTGGACCATCGGCAACCGGCTGGCTGCTGCGGCTCCGGCCATGAACAACGAGGCCTGCTTGAAGAACTGGCGTCGCGAAGCGGGGGACGTTTCATGATGCTCGTGCATCGTCGCTGCTCCATGAGGAATAGGGCGGACGTTGACTGCGCTAGCCTGCTTAGAACCTATCCCGGAACCACCCCAGCCACCTCGGGCGGCCCTGCAAGACCGAACTGCCGACAGGTTTTCGGACCGGCTCTTAGTTTCTCCCGCGCCGCGAACCGCGTCTATTCAGAAACGCGCAACTAAGTTGCGATCTTGCGCAACCGGCAGCTAGGCCCGTAATCCCTCACCAGTCGCCACAGCGAGGCACCCGGCGGCCGAATTCGTCGAGAACTGGAAACGCACAAGCCGGAGCGCTTGCCCGCAAGGACCTGATTACTATAATTTGACAACCGCGGCTGGCAATAATAGGCGTCTGCATGGTTCCACGAAGGGAAGCAGATGCCACCGGCCGTCGGGATGACAGTCAAACCCTCGCTCACCGGAGAGGAAACATGCAGTACAAATTGCCGGATCTGGGTTATGCCTACGACGCGCTGGAGCCCCACATCGACGCGCGCACCATGGAGATCCACCACACCAAGCACCACCAAGCGTATGTGACCAACCTGAATAAGGCCATTGAAGGCAAGGACTTAGGAAATCCGTCCATCGAGGATCTCCTGGCTGCCATCAACACCCTGCCCGAGGAGATCCGCACCGCAGTGCGTAATCACGGCGGCGGGCACGCCAACCATTGCCTGTTCTGGAGCTTGATGGCCCATGTCGGCGGCGGCCAACCCAAGGGTGAACTGGCCGGCGCGATCGACAAGCACTTGGGCGGTTTCGACAAGTTTCGCGAGGCGTTCACCAAGGCCGCCCTGGGACGTTTCGGTAGCGGCTGGGCCTGGCTTAGCCTGGATCCGCAGCAGAGACTGGTGGTCGAGAGCACGTCCAATCAGGACAGCCCCTACATGCACGGTCATACGCCCATCTTGGGCATCGACGTCTGGGAACACGCCTACTATCTCAAATATCAGAATCGCCGGGCCGACTACATCGATGCGTTCTACAACGTAATCCACTGGGATGCCGTGTCCGAACGATTCGAGCAGGCCGTCAAACAGAAACGGCCGCACGTGCTGCACACGTAGCGACGACAACGGCGGGGCCTGCTTCGGCGTTGGCACGGGGTTCCGGACACGACAGCGAAGATGGGTAAAGGGCGGCGACTTGTGCCGCCCTTTTTTCGTCTCGTTCGGGGGGATGTCGACATGCATTGGCGTCACAAAGATGGCTGTTTCCTGCCCTTCAGCTTTACGCAACCGGAAAATTGCCATTGACCGGGGCAAGATGGGTTTTATAATCCGGCCCCAATTGCCGATAGGTAGGGACGGACTTTCCGCCGCGCGGAGACACCGGCGGGGGGCAGCGAGGGGCCCGATGGCCTAGCGTGCCCCGGATCGCTCGGTCCTGCCTGGCAGTTGTGTTGTTCCGATCGCACTTCTCTCGATGGTCCTCAGGGACGAGGACTTTGCTCTTCAAGGAGTTGACACGGAGGTCACGGCCGTCCGGCCGCCTTTCTGTCCGTTTTCAAAGGACGCCCCCACCATGCGTATCTCGTTCTTGCGCTGCGCGTTTGCAGTGTTGATGATTGCCGGCCTGTCCGGCTGTAAGAGTGGCACAGGGACGACCGCATCGACGTGGGCGCCCACATGGAAGAACCCCTTCCAGACGGCTTCGGCCTCGCCCAATCAACCGGTGAAGCCTTCGACTTCGGCCACCGCTTATCCCGCCGCCAGCGCAACCGGCGCGGGCATTGCCGCGGCCAACGCGCCGACCGGCACGGCCACCGCCAGCCAAACCAAGGCACCCACTCCGGGCGCCGCCGGCAGCCTGCCCGGCTACTCGCCCTCGGCCTCCGCGGCGACCGCCGGCGCGATCGGCTACAACGCTGGGGCCCCGAATAGCAGCAACGCGGCGATCTCTCCGCAGCGCGGCATGTACAATGTCCCGTCTACGGCCAGCAACACCGCGAACGATGTGCGGACGAGCGGATACACGGTCCCGGGTTCCGCGACGGGTTATGCCATGGGCACCGCCACCGGCTACACGGCCCCCAGCAACGCCAGCGGTCCCAGCTACGGTGGCGGCAACGGCTATTCGCCCGCGGCGTCGGCGGCTTATGCTTCCGCCAGCAAGCCCGGTGGCCCGACCGGCTATCCGGTCAACGGCGCCGGCTCCTCGGCAAGCCCGATGGGCAGCCCGTATTCCGGCGCCGCCACGACGCCCGCCTATGGCGCCACCGGCAGCAACCCTTACGCGGGCACCAATGGATACACGGCGGCCGCCGGTGCGACCTCGCCTTATGGCGGCAAGCCGGCCGGAACGGTGGCCAACGCTTCGAGCACCATCCCGGCGGCCGGCGCGCCCAACGCGGCGACAGCCATGGCTAGCCGCACGGCCTCCCCCAGCTACGGAGCAGGCACGCCCGCCGCTCCCGGCGGCAACTTGGCCGCGGGCGGAACGTCCGCCAACAACGCGGCCGCCACCGGCTATACGCCGGCCGGTTACAACGCCAGTGGCTACAATCCCAGCGCCTACAACCCGAGCACCGGTGTTGCCAGTGCACCCAGCGGCTATAACCCGGCGGCCACCGCAGCCAACAACTACGCGCCGGCCACCAATGGTTATACGCCAGCGGCCAACAGCTACACCCCGACGGCGAATGGCTACACGCCGGCGGCCAACAACTACACCCCGGCGACCAATGGCTACACGCCGCCGCTGAACACAAGCAGTTCCGCGGTGGGTGGGACCGCCGCAGCCGACACTCCGTGGCGGCCGGGCAGCACCAGCGATTACCTGCCCAAGTCGCAGACTCCAGCGGCCGGCAGCACCGTGCCCAGCGCCTACCCGAACAAGACGGGAACGATCACCACCGGCAGCGGTGTCTTACCCGTAAGCTATGCCCAGCCCAGCGTCACCGGCGCTGCCCCGACCACCGGGGCGGGCACCGCCAACAACAGCCTGCCTGGAGCGAGCGCCTCCGCGGCGGGCAGCATGCCCAGCCCCTCGGCGGGGACCACCGTCTCGCCATATAGCGCTTGGCGTTAGACGGCTTAAGATGCTGAAACCAGCAACGAACGGGGCGATGCCATTCGCCCCGTTTTTTTGTGCGCCCAGATCGGGGAACACCGGGAAGAGACGCGTCGACGTTTGCAGGCCTTCGGAGCGCGGGCCGTATTGCGAATTGGTTAGTGCGTTATGGCGTCTCTTGCTCGGGTCGTACATCGGATATGATAGAAGGCGTGTAGCCAGGGGCGAAACCCCCGAGGAGGAACGCTTGTTCATCGGTCCGGTATTCACGCGAGAGGTGGCCATTGCGCCACGACGGGCGCGGCTGTACGTAGCCCGTTCGGTCTACTTGCTCGTCCTGCTGTTGTTGATCTGTACGGCCTGGCTCGTCCTGACGGGCACGCAGATGATTCAGCGTGTGGGCGAAATGGCGCAGTTCGGAGCGGTCTTATTTCAGCTCTTGGCGCCCCTGCAACTGACCTTGGCCCTCTTCTTCTCCGCCCTGTTTGCCGCCAGCGCGGTGGCCGCCGAGAAGGACCGCCGCACCATGCTCCTGCTGTTGCTGACCAATCTGACCAACTGCGAGGTCGTGCTGGGCAAACTCCTGGCCAGCCTGCTGACGGTGCTGATGCTCTGGCTGGCGACGATTCCACTGTTGATGATGCTGACCCTCTTCGGCGGAGTATCGTACGCCCAGATCGCTCGGGTCGCGGCGGTCACACTGGCCTCGGTCCTGGTTTGCGGAAGCCTGGGCTCGACGCTGGCCCTGTGGCGTGAGAAGACCTTTCAGGCGTTGGCCATGACCTTGCTGGTGCTGGTGTTGTGGTTGGGTGCCTGGGAAGCCGTGGCCCGAGGCCTCTTCGGGTCCAGTGTCGGGAGGCTGGACGCGTCTGCATGGGGCGCGGCCTTCAGTCCCTGGCAGGCCGTGCTCGACGCCATGCGTCCCCACATGCAGGCTGCCGCAGGCCTGGAGGCCTTGCGCCCGGTGGGCGGATTTCTCATCACGGCGGCAGCCTTTGTGGTCTCGCTCAATGCCCTGGCGGTGATCCAAGTCCGCCGGTGGAATACGACCCGCGAAGGACGCCGAGCCGCGGCCCCGGACGAGGACCAGCCCCTCCTGGCCACTCGAAGCTCCGGGCCGGCCAAGGCGACACGCCACGTCTGGGACAACCCCGTCTTGTGGCGCGAGATGCGGACCTGGGCCTACGGGCGCAAGATCTTGATGGTGCGGCTGGTCTACCTCGTGCTCTTCGGCTTGGCCGCGGTGTACCTGCACCAGTTGGTTCAAGCCGGGCAAACGCTCGCGCGCAGCGACATCTCGTTGGCCCTGGCCCCGCTGTTCCTGCTGAGCCTGGTTCTGATCAACGCGCAGGCCGTGACCTCCATGACCAGCGAGCGCGACACGCGCGCCTTGGATCTGCTGTTGGTGACGGACCTCACCCCGCGCGAAGTCGTGTTCGGCAAACTGGGTGGGGTCCTGTACAACACCAAGGAGATGGTGCTGTTGCCAGTGGTGCTGCTGGGCTATTTCTGGATGGTCGGCGGAATCCGCCTGGAGAATATGCTGTACGTGGTGGGGTGCCTGACGGTCTTGGATCTGTTCGTGGCCGTGCTGGGAATCCATGCCGGGATGGTCTACTTCAACTCGCGCAGCGCCGTGGGCACCAGCCTGGGAACCGTGTTCTTCCTGTTCGTGGGGGTGGCTGTGTGCATGCGGATGATGATGGCCTTCAGCGGATCGTTCCAGGCCCAGTTGCAGCCGTTCCTGGCGTTCATGATCGGGGGCGGGGTGGGCCTCTACCTGGCCTTGGGTGCCAGGAATCCCTCGACCGCTATCGGCGTGGCCTCGTTTGTGTGCCCCTTGGCCACCTTCTACGCCATCACCAGCTATCTCCTGGACTTCACGCTGGCCGTGTTCCTGGTCACGGCCGTGACCTATGGTTTCACCACCGCGGCCATGCTCGTGCCGGCGATCTACGAGTTCGATGTGGCCACCGGCCGAACGACGATCGAGGAGCCGTGACAGGCCGAAGTCGCCTGTTCAACGCGGCGTATACAGGATAGACTGGTGACGTGGGCTGGATCGCGCCGTATGCAACCTGGCTAGTCGTCATGGCCGTTCTGCTGGCCAGTTCGGCTATTTTCTCGGCCAGCGAGGCGGCCCTCTTCTATTTGAACCGCTGGCAGCGACAGCGGATGGCCGCCGGCAGTGCTCCGCAACGCGCCGCCATCGCCCTGCTGCAAAGCCCCGATCGCTTGTTGACCGTGGTGCTGTTCTGCAACCTGCTGGTCAACCTGGCCTACTTCACGCTGGATTCGATTGTGACCATCCAGTTGCAGCGGGCCGATCTACACGCCGAAGCAGGCGTCTTCGCCCTGGGTTCGCTGTGGGCGTTGATTGTCTTCGCCGAGATGTTGCCCAAGAGCCTGGCCGTGCTGCAGCCCGTGGCCGTGGCCACGGTGGCTGCCGTCCCCTTGACCAGCCTTGTCCGCCTTCTGCAACCCGTGCTACCCGTCTTCCACTGGGCCAATGTGCTCTCGCGGCGGTTGCTGTGTCCCGGCTTCCAGAAGGAGCCCTATCTGCAACTGGCCGACCTGGAGCGCGCCCTGCGCATGTCCACGGCCGACGCGAGCCTGTTGGAGCAGGAACAGGCCGTGTTGGAGAAACTGGTTTTGCTGTCGGAGATCCGGGCCGACGAGTTGATGCGACCGCGGACCCAGTTCCGCCTGTTCCACGCGCCGTTGGCGTTGAGCGATCTGGGCGACTGGCTGCCGCCCAGCGGCTATCTGCCCCTGGCTGAACCGGACAGTGACGAGGTGGTGCAGGTCGTACCTCTCCGCCGCCTGAGCGCCATCGCCGCTGAAGACCTGCAACGCTATGCCGAACCGGTGGCCTATGTCCCCTGGTGTACCAGCGTGGCGCGCACGTTGGAAATCCTCCGCCGGCAGGGACGCCGCGTGGCCGCCGTGCTCAACGAATTCGGTGAGACGATCGGGATCCTGACTCTGGAAGACATCCTGGAAACGGTGTTCAGCCGCTCGGCCAGCCGTAGCGAGCGTTTGCTCAAGCGATCGCCATTGCGCGAAGTTGCCCCCGGCGTGTGGCACGTCACCGGCATGACGCGCCTGCGGCGTCTGTGCCGCTCCTTCCCCCTGGAGGTCCCGGCCAGCCACAGCGTGACCGTGGGCGGCGTCATCCAGGAGGTGCTGGAGCGCATGCCCCTACCCGGCGACAGTTGCGATTGGGGGCCCTTTCGTTTCACAGTCCTGGACGTGCCGGAACGGGGCCAGTTGCTGGTGGAACTGACAATCCGCCGGGAGGAGGCGACATGATCGCCTTGGCCCTGCTGCTGGCCCTCTCGGGAACGCTGCTGTCGGCGTTCTTCAGCGGCAGCGAGACCGGTCTGTATCGCGCCACGCGGATTCGCCTGGTG
The DNA here is from genome assembly GCA_937889015.1 of uncultured Planctomycetales bacterium. Classification (GTDB taxonomy): domain Bacteria; phylum Planctomycetota; class Planctomycetia; order Pirellulales; family Thermoguttaceae; genus CALARR01. Next base: position 26,155 of record CALARR010000295.1, read on the forward strand.
TTGGACGCCATGGCTGGCGGCCGCGTCGCGAGGGGACTTCTCTGGCTCATCAACCACCCGGCGTTCTTCGTGGCCACGGTGCTGGTGGGCAACAATCTGGCCAACTATCTGGTGAGCCTGGCCCTGGTGCTGGTGAGCGGGGCAGTGCTGCCCGGCGAAGGCTTTCTGGCGGAGATCGCGCTGCCACTGGCCTTTGCCCCGGTGCTGTTCGTCTACGGCGAGTTGGTGCCGAAGAGCTTCTTTCTCGACGCGCCCAATCGCTTGCTGCGTCCGGCAGGCCCCCCGTTGTTGTTCTTCGCCGTCCTCTTCGCTCCGGTGAGCAGCGTGGTGTGGGCCTTCAACCGGCTGCTGGAACGGCTGTTGCGCCAACCATCGCAGCCGCTGCAATCGACCCTGGCGCGGCGCGAATTGGGCCGCCTGTTCGAGGAGGGCCATGAAGTCGAGCTGCTGACGCCCGTGCAGCGCGCATTGGCCGAGGCCATCTTCACGATCAGCGGCGAAACGCTCGGCCGAATCGTGATCCCCCTGGCCCAGGTCCCCCGTGCCCGACCGGATATGCCGCGCGACTCCGTGCTCGGACTGGCCCAACGCTACCGGCTCTCGGCCGTGTGCGTCGAACACTCGGCCGAGGATCGACGATTGGTCGGCTACTACCGGGTGGTGGAATTGGCGATGGCCAAGACCGAAAAGCTGCCGCGTCCCTGGCCCCTGATGGTGCTGTCCGAGCGTACCAGTCTGCTCTCAGCCCTGATCCAATTGCAGAGCCATCAGGAGGGACTGGCCGCCGTCACCGACGATCAGGCAAAGACGCTGGGAATCGTGACCCTGGAGGATCTCCGCGAGCGCCTCTTTCCGGCTCAGAAGTGACCGGCCGCGCACCACGAACCGGTCCCTCAGCGGCCCCGCCGACTCGAATGGTTCCGGCCGCCGGATAGGACGTGCCCCGGTCAGGGACCGGGTCCTATTTGTGGTAGCCCAACTGCTTCACGACGCTGAGGATTTCGTCGCATGTGATGAACCGTCGCCGATGGTGCAGTTTGTAGGCGTCGATGGCCGCGGCCAATTCCTGCCCCTCCGGAGACAGGCCTTCGTGACTGTTGGCAAATTGGCGGCGTTCGCGACCAGGTGCCCCATCCAGGGCATCGTGGCTGCGACGATCGAAGAAGGCCTCTACCGAGGAATCAAGCCCTTGCGACATGGATCATCCCTTCCTGCAATTCGACAAACTCTGCCCGGTATTGCGTCTCAGGGAAGCAGTGCCGTGAGGCCGACCAACAGCAGGCCGGTCTCCCAGGCCAAGGGTGGAACGGCGAAGACCTTGCTCTTCTGAGACCCAACAAACCTACCTTGCGGATTCTGCGCGATCCGAATCTTCGGAGGCGTTTGCCCGACGTCCCTGGCTGTGCCGCCGATGGGGAGAGGAGATATGACGGCTGTAGGGGAAACAGCGGATCCTAGGAGTCCGCGCCCCCCTCAACGATGGACCGTCTCGTTCGCCGCAGTCGCCTGCAGATGACTGAGCAGATTCAGGCTGGGCGCGTGTTGCGGCTCCAGGGCAAGCGCCTCGCGCGCCGTGCGCAAGGCATCGGTGGCCCGACCGCAACGCAATTGAGCGGAGGCCAACTCCGCCAGGAGATCCGGACTGGCCGTGCCCCGACGCAAAGCCAGGGCAAACTGCTCCGCGGCATCGTCACTTCGCCCCAGGCCGCTGTAAGCCAGGCCCAGCAGGTACAATACCTGCTGCGGCTCCTCGCCGGGCGCGTAAGTCTCGGCCAGCGATTGCAGTGTGGTCAAGGCCCTTTCCGGCTGCTCAAGTCGTCGATAGAGCTCGGCCACTTGCAGAAGAATCTCCCGATCGTCCGGCGTGTAGGCCAAGGCCCGATGATAGTCGGCCAGCGCCTGCTGCGCCCGGCCGGCGGCGAGCATCACGCGGCCACGCGTGGACCAGGCCGTGGCCAGACGAGGATCCAAGTCCAGAGCCAGTTCCGTCTCCCGCGCCGCAGCTTCGATCTGCCCTGCGTCCAAGAGCATCTGCGCCAGGCGCGTGTGCAGAGTGGCGTCGTCGTCGCAGAGCCGGAGGGCCTCCTCCAGGTGCTTCCGCGCCTCGGCCTGCAACCCTTGACGCCAAAGGACCTCGGCAAAGTTGCGCCGCGCCTCGGCATCTTGCGGACAGGCCCGGACCGCTTTGGCCAGCAACTGCTGAGCTTCATCCCACTGCTCGCGATCCATGGCCGCGATGCCCAGTTGCGAGTAGTGCCGGCTGTTGATCAACGCTTGAGGAACGGGCCCTTCACGCCCTGTCAGCCGGCAACCGGCGCAGGCCCCGAGGAGCACAATGATCGACAGGGGGACCCGGAAATCCACAAACGGCCTCGAATCATGGCAAGGCGCGAGGTCTGCGCGAACTGGGCCGCGATCTTAACAGAACCGCTCGTCTGGAACCAGACGGATTTCAACCCCCGGTGGGGGCTAGGCACTGACCTCCAAAGACTGATACCATGGGGTCAGAATCGAGGCTCTCTCCCCGGCGTCGGCAACGCCCCACTCCCCCCCACACTACCTGCACCGCACGCGATGGGAACCTGCGACTGAGGTGACGACAGATTATGAAATTCGATAGCTTGGGCATCCGCTTCGAGTACCCTGACAATTGGACGCTGGATGAGGAAGAGGCCTTGGCTGGCAATCGAGCGGTCACGGTCTACAGCCCTGGAGGCGGCGCCTTCTGGTCCGTCTGCGTGCATCCACGCTCGGCAGACCCGAAAAGCCTGGCCCAAGCCGCCACCGATGCCATGAAAGAGGAGTACGATTCGCTCGAGGCCGAGTGGATCGAGGAAACCGTGGCGAATCAGGCCTTGGTCGGCTATGACCTGAACTTCTACTGCCTGGACCTCACCAGTACCGCCGCGGTTCGCAGTCTTCGCACTCCGCTGGGCACGTACACCATGTTCTGGCAGGCCGAGGACCGCGAGTTTGCCCAGTTCTGCGACGTGTTTCTGGCGATGACGGTCAGCCTCTTGAGGGGCCTGGATGAACCAGCCGACAGGGCCGCGCCGACCGATTGAATTGGCGGCGTTTGTAAGCCTTACAATTCCCGGCCACGCGTCGGGCATCTTTGCAGGTAAGCGATCTGCCTTCTATCAAACGACTTACGATTATAGCGCGCACAACGTCCGCAAATGGCACAGGGACTGCAATGGAAGGTAAGCCAATGAGTTTGAAAGCCCCGAGTCGCGAAAGTCCGAGCAACAATATCGATTCGATGCACCGTGGATCTTAGGTAAGCCGCAACCGTCGCGGCACAAGAGCCAAATCTAGGCCTCAGCCGGTTTTTCACGGTCAAGGCCCGGTCGGCAGGAAGCCTACCGGGCCTTTTTTGTCGCCAGCGGCCCCTTTCCACGCCCAACAACCCACGCCCCGCAAGTCGATTTCCCCCGCGCCACCGCTTTTGACGACCGACAGCCGTCCTGTATACTGCTTGGGGGCGTGGAAAGAACTCCTGGTCAGTAGGCACAAGTCGTGCGACTGTCGCCAGTCGCGGGCCCGATGCCGGGTCACCCGCGGTTCTCATCGCAACGATCCGCCGAACGGCCGGGCACCCTTGGCAACTTGGGAGGTTTCCTATGGGCAACGATTACCCGGATGGTACGAGCATCATTGGCGAGACGGCGGGAACCGTTTGGCGAACCCTCGATCAAGAGGGCCCCCTGAGCATGGCCAAACTCGTGAAGATCGTCGGACAACACCACGACACGGTCATGCAAGCGATTGGCTGGCTCGCGCGCGAGGACAAGATCCAGATCGAGGCCACCTCGCGCGGCCGAACCGTCTCCTTGCGCTGCTGAGGTCCGCCAGGCCAGGGCTCCGTGATGCCGCGGCGGAAGCCCTGGATTCCGGCCGCCGTCGGCCGGAATCCAGGGTCGATCCGCTGATCCGCCGCCATGGGCCGCAAAGATCACTTGCTCGGCGGCGCGGCCTTGGTCGCCTTGCGTTTGGCCGCGGCCTCGGCCTTGATCTGCGCCAGCTTCTCTTTCTGTTCCGCGCTCAGCAACGCGGAAATCTTCTCCTCGCGCTGCTTGGTGAGCTGATCGATCTGCGACTGCAGTTCACTAATCTTCGGCCCGTATTCCGTCTGGATCTTATAGATCTGCTGCTTCTGTTCCGGTGTGACCACCGCCCCATAGTACTGCGGCAGGCGACCGCTCAACTTGCCGCTCTCGCCGGCGGCCGCTTGGCTGCCAGGCTTGGCAGCGGCCTTCTTGTCTTGTCCCCAGACGACACCTTGTCCGATCAACAGACAGGCCATCACCAGGACCGCGCAGGACCCCAACCTTCCAGCGGATGTGACTCGAAACATGTCAGTCCTCCTTTGTTGGTTGCCTCTGGCGTGAACACTATGTACACACCTCTGGGCGGCAGCCATCATACAATCTACCTACTCCAAAGTGAATAGCCTTTTAGTTCCACATTCGTATTACCACCCGACGACAGGGGGTGCCAAGTCCAGCGACCTTTCGGTTGGTTGCGATTAGGCGGTGTAGGGCATTTATTCCGGCTCGCGGACGTTTTCGGGCCCGGCACGACGTTTACTCCGCGCGAGCAAGCCCTTGCGAATCCCAACGCTTCGGCGTACCTTAACAAAGATGTAGACCTGCAAGGTGTCTTGCGCTATGCACCGCGAAGAGCTCCGGATGACCGGAGGCGGCGAAGAGGCTGGCTTCCGGTGAGACGTGCAGATCACGGGCCAGGCGCAGCAAGATAGAGCGCTTCTCGGGTTTTTTCTCCTCACACCCCTATAGGACTCAGTCATGTCGTGTGCACCCGCTCGTCTCCTGACATGGTTTGTGGCAGCCGCTCTTGGCGCCTTCCTGACCGCCGCGATCGTTTCCGCCGACCCGGTGAGCATTGATCCGCTGGCCGGCACCGCCACCCCCAAGCAATCCCAAGAAATCACCGATGGCGTGAATCGTTTCAAGAATGGCGATATCGAAGGCGCCTTGAAACTCTTCAAACAGGCCGCCAGCAAGAATAGCGATCTGCCGCCGGGCCAACTCGTGCTGGCTTCGTTGTTCAGCCAGGCCAACCAGGCGCCGGCCGCGCGAATCTGGCTGGAAAAGACCGTGATCGATGAGCCCAACGATCCGGAATCCTACGTGCTGATGGGCGACCTGGCCATCCGCGAGCGTCGCGTGACCGAGGCCAGCATGCTCTTCGCCAAGGCCGACGAACTGCTCAAGGCCTTTGACAAGAGCGACAAGCGGAAGAAGATCCTCGTGCAGCGCGTGCTCAGCGGCCTGGCCGCCGTGGCCGAAGCGCGCGACGACTGGAAGACCGCCCAAAAATACCTCGAAGCCTGGGTCAAGGCCGAACCGGAAAGCGCCAACGCCTTGCAGCGTCTGGGCCGCGCTCTGTTCCAGGAGAAGAAGGCCGACGTGGCCCTGAAGCAGTTGAGGACCGCCGCCAAGTACGACTCCAACATGCTCACGCCGGAAGCCATCGTGGCCCAGTGGTACGAGAGCACGGGCGACCGTGAAAACGCCACCAAGATGATGACCGAGGCCTTGAACAACGCTCCCAATGATCTGCGCACCCGTCTGGCGGCCGCCGGTTGGGCCCTGCAGACCGAGCAGTTCGAAGACGCCCTGAACCAGGTCAACAGCGCCCTGCAGTTGGACCCCAACTCGCTGGAAGCCAAGATCCTCCGCGGCAACGTGGCCATGTGCCAGAAGGACTTCAAGAACGCTGAACTCCAGTTCGAAAGCGCCGTGCTGCAGTCCCCCTTCAACTTCGCCGCCAGCAACAACCTGGCCCTGGCCTTGGCCGAGCAGGACGATGAAGCCAAGAAGCGCCGCGCCCTGGAATATGCCCAGGTAAACGTGCAGCGCTATCCTAAGCAGCCGGAATCGCACTCCACCCTGGGCTGGGTCCTGTTCCGCCTGGGCCGCCTGGACGAAGCGGAACGCTCGCTGCAGACCTCGGTCTCCAGCGGCGTGGCTAGCGCGGACACGGCCTACTACCTGGCACGCGTCGCCGCCGAACGCGGCAACAAGGAAGTGGCCCTCAAGCTGGTGGAAGGCGCCTTGCAGTCCAAGGGCCTGTTCACCTACCGCAAGGAAGCCCAGAACCTGCTCAACTCGCTGAAGAAGTAGGCTGCCCACACGCCTCCTTGAATTCACAGGGGGCGGGCGTCGAGCCCATCACAGAGTCGTCCGGCCGCAACCCAAACCGGCGGACCGCTCCTGCGAAAAGCTCGATGGCCCGCCCCTTTTTCTTTGCGCCCCGACTCGCCGCGCCCCGCGATCCGAAGCATCCCGGGCTCTTCGGCCCCTGGCGAATTGGCCTCCCGCGATCAGACTCGCCCGACCCTTCGCGCCCATGGCCCGCTGGCTGTGCAACCCCCTGTCACGGACTATAATCATGCCAAGGGCGTATCCCACAACCGTCGCGGCCACGCAGGGCGGTCCAACGAGCTTGAGCTGCCGACGGGTACTCGGAGGGTACTCGGACTGGCTCTAAGAACCTATTCCAGTACTACCCCAGCCACATCGGGCGGCCCGGCAAGACTGAACCGCCAACAGGTCTGGGACCGGCTCTAAGAGTCTGAGCAATCGCAAGGTATCATCCCATGACCATCCGACGACTGGCGCATCTAACAGTTATTTGCGGTCTCTTGGTGGCGGCAACGCAGCCCCCCGCCGCCACCAACCAGGCCCTCGGCGCCGAACAAAGCACCACCCACGTGCTCATCGTCGTCGGCCCGTCCAAGCACCCGCCGGGCACGCATGAGGTGGCTGCCGGCGCCCGGCTCATACAACACATCCTGCAGCACGCGCAAGGCGTTCCGCCGATCCTCGCCCAGGTCGCCTACACGTGGCCCGAACAACAGAACCTCCTTGATCGGGCCGCAACGATCGTCTTCATCGGCGACCTTTTCCCGGGCGAGACCCTGCCCAATCCCGACCGAGTCAAAGCCGACCTCGCGCGACTCATGGGCCGCGGCTGCGGTCTGGTCTGCGTCCACTATGCCACCGGCCTGCGTGCCAACCACGTGGCCCAGGACGGGAGCCATCCGCTGCTGGAATGGCTGGGAGGCTACTTCGCCACGGGCGGTTGCACGCACCATCGTTCGGTGGCGCGAGTCTGCCCGGCAACCCTCTCGCCCGAATCCGTAGATCACCCCGTGCTCCGTGGCTGGAAGGCCTTCAGCTTCGACGACGAGCCCTACTGGAACAACTACTTCGGCAAGGACGGGCCGGCGAAGAACGTGACGTCGCTGGTGAGCACCATGCTCCCGCCCGAGGACCCGAAGAAGGAGACCGTGGTCTGGGCGGTGGAGCGCGCGGAGGGGGGCAGAGGTCTGGGGATCGTCGTGCCGCACTACTTCCGCAACTGGAAGATCGACGACCTGCGCACGCTGGTGCTCAACGGCATCTGCTGGACGGCAAAGCTGCCAATCCCGCCGCAAGGCGTGAAGGCCTCACTGCCGGAGCTATCGACCTTCGAGCCCAGCTCCGTCGATCCGCAGCCGCCGAAAGCGAAGAGCCCGGCAGCCACCCCCAAGAAGACCGGCAAGCCATAGCGCGCCCTGTTGCAGTCCTTTGCACGGTGAATGGACCGAGGGCTGGGCACCGACCGTAGGTTGGTCGCGGGAACCCGGCCTTCCGTTGGTCCGCCGGGGCCCTTAACAATGCGGAGATCAATCGTACCGATAGCGGCCACGTTTCCGCGATCCCTATGACAGGGGCGATTCTGATTCTTCTTCGGCCAGCCCTTCTCGGTGGCACTGAGACGATTCCTGACGCTCCGCTACTCCGCCGTCATAGCGACGCGGAAGCCCAAAGTCAGGTGCCGGTTCTCGGGCGCGCCCCCGCTGCGGCTGGCAGACCGGAAGCCCCTGGCACAATTGAACCAGCCGCCGCCGCGGTACGCGCGTTCCTCGCCAGTTGCGGGCCCCCCGGGATTGCTTGTCGGCGAGTTCGCATAGTATTCCGCCTCGTACCAGTCCGCGCACCACTCCCAGACATTTCCATGCATGTCATACAAGCCAAAGGGGTTCGGCAAGAAGCTTCCAGCCGGCGCGGTATACGCATAGCCGTCGCTGGCTTTGATCTCGCCCTTCAACTCGGGGAATTGCGCCTCGAACGCCGCGTCGGCCATGTTCCCGATCTTCTCCAAACCTTCGGGATCATTGCCGTGAGAGTAGCGTGTTGCAGTACCTGCCCGGCACGCATACTCCCACTCGGCCTCTGTCGGCAGACGGTAGGTCTTACCCTCCTTACTGCTCAGCCACTTGCAGAACTCCATCGCATCATTCCAGCTCACGTTCACCACCGGGTGAGTGTCTGACTGAGCAAACCCAGTCTTTTGCCACGAGTACTTCTCGTTCACCTGGAACTCTCTCGTGTCGCGATTCCAGCCAAAGGCGCCCTGAAAGCCCGTCCCCTTCTCCGCATCCGTCACATAGCCCGTCGCCTCGACGAATCGCCGGAACTGCTCGACCGTCACCTCGCGCTTTCCGAGATAGAATGGTCTGCCGATCGTCACCTTGTGGGCCGGTTTCTCGTCGTCGAGTCCCGTATCGTCCCCCATGAGGAAAGACCCCGCTGGAATCAACGCCATCTCCAATTCCACACCGTCGCCCAAGGCGAGGCTTTTCTCTGCGGGAAGTCTCGTTCCACAACCGGCGGCCCATGTGACGACGACGCCCGCAACACACCACCTTGTCCAGTTCTTCATTCCACAACCTCTCCCCACCAAGGGTGTTTGAGTTCGCTATCGTTCGTCTCGGAGCGATTGATCCGTCCGTATCGGGCGAAGAAGTCCGGTCTCCACGGCTGGAGCTTCAGTTTCACCCGTTTGCCGACGGGCCAGGAGAAGGCCGGCGTATTCTGGTGCTCTCGCATGCTGAACAGGTAGACGGCGATCTTCGGCTCAGCGAGCGTCCCATGGTGGACCTGCAAGTCGGTCAGATCGAGTGTGAAGATGTGGTCCGCATAAGGGATTTGGCCTGCGCGCGGGGCCGCCGATTTCGCGGCGATCGTCCCGCTGACAATAATTGAGGTCCGCATTGCCAATGATCGTTCCGCGGCCACGGGAGCCCTGGCTTCCAGCCGATACGGCTGGAAGCCGGACGGAATTGCGATCATTGACTGCGCCGGCATCAATAGCTCGCGGCTCACCGGGCGCGGGCCATCGGCCTGTTTGCGCGACGGCTTGAGCGTCATGTCGAGCAGTTTCCAGTCGCCGACGGCCAGTTCGCGCACGGCAAACTGCCAGACAACGACCTTCTTGCCGGCCAGCCGGTCTTCGCCTTGTGCCAACTCGCGGCTAAGCGTCTCGCGCGTGGCATGCGCCCCGTCGTCGTTCCGCAGGATTGTGTCCACGGGGTGATTCAGCGCGAAACTCAGTTGCTCGGCCAATCCGGCCGCGGAACCCCAGTTCATCATCTCCATTGAGTAGATGTTGGCGAAGCTGTCGCCTAGCAGCAGGACCTCGGCCGCCGGATCGGGCCGCCACGGCTTGCCTGCGGCGTCCGTCACCGGCCGGATCGTTACGACCTCCTCGCCGAAGATACGCTGGTTCGGGCGCAGCTTGAGCATCATCGCGATGTCGCCGACGTTCTTGACTTCCTTGGTTCTCTGGCGCCAATCGCCATCCGCGACAGTCGCGCCCAATGCAATCTTGCTCTCGATGAGCCGGGCCAGTTCGGCCGCGGCCAACTCCATCGCCTCGGGCCGCCAGTGGGTGTCGGTGGCCAG
>CALARR010000296.1 GCA_937889015.1 uncultured Planctomycetales bacterium
TACGATCGCGGCGTGCGTGTCCTGAGCGGCTATTTTCAGCCGCGCAAGCAGGGCTGGAACACGATGGAAGGCGATCCGTCGGCCGAGTCCGGATCGGGCTGGGACGTGAACTATGGACTGGATGCCCAGCGCTCGGCCTGGCTCTGGCGCCACGACGCGCTGAAGGATTTCGACAGCGGCCTGCTCTTCTCTCGCATGGACCTGGTCTGCAACATCGTGCCCCTGGACCAGATCGTGCCCACGCTCCAGGAAGTGCTCGCCGACCCGCAACGCGCGGAAATCGTCGATATCCTCACGCACGAGCAATACTTCTGGCCCTTCTACGATCGCTATCTGCCCGATCACGCGCAGCGCCTGGATGCCGCCCTCGGCTTCCTCACCGAGCACGGCTACGAACCAGTATTCCTCCACGAAGGCTTCCTGGGCGGCCCCGAGCCTGGCTGATTTGTTCGGGAGCCATTTCCGCCGCCTACCGCGCGGCGCGGATCTCCAGCGACTCGACCACCAGGTTGCGGTCCTTGGGCGGCCGGTAGAAGTCGTTGGTGAACACCAGGCCGATGTCGTGCTCGCGCGCGTCCACTTCCGCCGTCACCACCACCGTCTGCCATCCGGCTCGCGTCAACGACACGTCGCCAATCACCCGGCCGTCGATCCGCAGGGCGATGTTCGGGTACACGTCGTCCACCTCGGTTCCGCTGGCGCGAATGCGGAACTCATGGCGGCCGGCTTGGGCGAAGTTCAGCCGGCAGGACATTCCCCCGTTGGCCCCCAGATAGGCCCGGCCGTCGCGAATGCGGAAACCCGCGCTCTGGCGATCGAACTGGAACCGTTCGCCGGCTACGACAGTCCCTGCGCTGCCGAAGTCCACGCCCAGGTTGGTCAACAGGTTCGACAGATAACGTCCCGACTGGGACGAGCCGCCGCAGTCCACGTCCCAGCGCACCTGGTCGATCAACAGGCAGCCTTGGCCCAACGTGGCCTTCACCAGCGCGTTGGGCCGCATCAGGCACTCCGACTGTAGCGGCTTGACCGGCGCAAGCATCAGCTTGTCGATGCCCACGTTGCGGTCTTCTTTCGTCTCCGGATTGGACTTGTCATTGACAAACCGCAGTTGCACCGGCTGGCGGCCGGCACTCAGCACGGCGCTGCACCAGGCCAGGCCCCAGTCCTTTCCGGGCGCGGAGATGACCCCGCACTTGCGTTCGCCGATGGTCACGGCGACCTGCGGATAGATGTTTTCCAGGGGTGTGCCGCGCAAGCGCAGGGCCACGGCATACGGCCCCGGCGAAGGCACTTCGACTTCCCCTTCCAGCGCGGCCGTCTTCCACATGTAAGCTTCCTCTTTGCGCATCTGCGCGTCGCCTTGCACGACCTTCATGCCCTCGGCCTCGACGTTCAACCAGGCGGGCGATGCGGGCAAGCCGGGCACGATCTCGTGCTGGCAGACCTCGGACGACAGGGGCGTGGCAATGCGGTAGTACAACCCCTTGCGGCTGCCGTACCAGTACAACTCCTGGTTCGTCAGGCCGTCGATCACCGGATCCCAGGCCGCCAGGTTCACCGGCACCGTGGTCGTCGGCTGCAAGGCCATGGGTTCGGGCAGCAGTTCGGCCAGCCGCGCCAGCCCTTCCGGCGTGCCGCCGTGCAGAATCGCCTGGCCGCCGTTGCGCACGAACTGCGCAATCTTCGCCTGATTCTCGGCCACTTCGGGACTGTCGGTTTCCAGGACCAGCAAGCCCAGCCGGCTCAGGTCTGCCTGCGCCAGCCGGCCCGACAGGTTCTCGCAACGCGCGTCGATCTCGGCCAGCGACTGGGCCAAGGGCAGCTTCTCTTGGACCACGCCGGCAACGCCGGGGGCCGGCCGCTTGGTGGCCGCCGAACGCAGCATGTTCTCCAACACGATCCGCGCCACCGGTTCCTGGTCGAGCTTCTCTGCCAGGGCCAGTTGGCACAGTAGATAGCGTCCCTGGCCGTGATCGACGGCCAGCCAGGGCAGATACACCAGCCCGTCCTTCCCTCCCGAATCCGCCAAGGTCCGGAACCTCCCGGAGGTCGGCTTGGCGATGGTCCGCCGGGCGACCATGTGATCGCCGCGCCAAAAGCGGAAGTCGTTCGCTTCCAGTTGCGCCATCAATTCCGCGTCGCGCGAGCGGGCAAAGGCGATGGTGCATGGCCGATCCACTAGCCGGGCCGGCAACAGGCCGCAATCGTAGCTCTCCTGCTCCAGCACGATCAGCGTGCCGCCGCGCGCCACGAAGTCCGCCAGCTTCTCGCGCGTTCCCGCCTGGCCCACCGCCACCGCCTTCTCGGCCGGGCGCAGCGCGTCCAGGGCGTGCGGGGCGATCAGCAGCGCGTCGCATTCCGGCAGGCGATCGAGTTGCTCGACGGCCACCGGCCGCACGCCCGACTGCGTTAGCAAGGCCTGCAGCGGTCCCGGCAGCGATCCGAACACGGCCAGTCGCAGCCCGGCCGGCACCGCCAGCGCGCGGCGCGGCAGAACGTCGTAAGACAGCGCGCGCTCGAAGACCCGTTTCTCGCCGTTATGTACCTGGATCGTCAACAGGGCGGCCGTGCGCTGGGCCACCTGCGGCATCGGCAGCTTGATCTGGAACACTTCCTTGCGCGCCGGCCCCAGTTTCACGCTATGGCTGCCTTCCACATCGGCCGTCGCGCCCCGGGTCAGACGCCACGTGCAACGCAGCGCGGCCGGATGCAGGGTGTCGTTGTACAGATAGACCGTGCGCGCGACCTCCTCGCCCCCGAAAAACCGCCGATCGTACTCGCGCACGAAAGCGGCGTTCTTCTGATAGGCGCGTTTCACGGCCAGGTAGCGCGGGTTGTCGTCTGCGGGAAAAGACCCGGTCTCGGTCAGGGTCCAGGGCACCATTCCCGACACGTCGCAGGCCCGGTAGGCCTCGATCTGCATTTCCCAGGCCTGGGCCTTGGTCTCGGCCATGGCGCGCGCATGGCCCACATAGGCCCCGTCGCCCAACAGCACGCTATAGGGATCGGCCTCGTTGAAGTGCTGCAGATGCAGGAACTCGCCGAAGTACAAGGGCTTCTTGCGGTCCCACGACCAGAAGCTCCGCGGCCAGCCCGAAACCTTCATCCCCGTCTCCAACCAATAGCCCACGTGGGGCCACAGGTTCTGGCGGTTGAAGTCCAGCGGGTAGTGCAGGTTGACCACGTCGGCCACGCCTTCCGGATCGGCGTCGGCGTCGTAGAGGATGGGCCGCGTGGGATCCAGGGCCTTGACGATCCGCCCCGCCTCGGCCAGGCGATGCTCGGTCTGGGGCACGCGATCGCCGCGGCAGTGCAGGATCTCGTTCTCCAGGCTGGTCATCACGATCGAGGGATGATTGCGGTGCGAACGCACGATGCCGCGCAGGTGGTCGTAATAGTTCCGCCAGAACGTCTCGTTGCCCAGGGCATAGGCGTCCGACCAGCAGAACAGGGCCGATTCGAGGATCAACGGCATGCCCACTTCGTCGGCCGCCTCGTACCACGGTCGGGGCCAGATATTGGCGTGCAAACGCATGGCCACGCAGCCCGCCTCGCGAATCCGTGCGTAGAAGTCCAAGGCCTCGGCCTTGGCCGTCTCCGGGTCAACCTTGCCGCGCGGATGGCCGGCCGTGGCCAGGAACTTCATCGGCGTGCCATTGAGCACCAGTTCCGGCCCGTCGGTCCAGAACTCGCGGAAGCCGAACCGCGTCGCCGCCCGGTCCATCTCCCGGCCGCCAGCCTCGACGCGCGTGACCAGGTGATACAAATGCGGATCTTCCGGCCCCCACAGGCGCGGCTCGGCCCATTGCTTCGTCAAAGTCACCGCCTGGCTGGCGCCGGCCGGCACGGTCACCTCCTGGGTGCCGACCGCCGGACCGCCTTCCACCGCCGCCGAGAGCCGAACGACCTGCGCCTGGCGGCCAAGGTTACGAAGCGTGATGTCCACGCCGATCTCGTGCTTGCGCACCGACGTGCGCACAAAAGCGTCTTCCACGTACACGTCATTCCGAGCCACCAGCGACACCGACTGCCAGATGCCGCCGCGCGAGTACTGCGACCCGACCGGCGCCATCAACGCGTCCTTAGCCAGCGACACCGACCGCATTCCGGGCTGCAGCTTCTCCAGATCGATTTCCCCCTCGACCAGGCCCGTGAAGTCCCGTACACGCAGCGTCAACTCATGCTCTTGGCCCGGTCGGCAGGCGGCCGTGATCTCGACTTCCCAGGGCTCGAAACCGCCCGAGTAGCCGCCGACCTCCTTCCCATCCACATACACCTGGCTCACGAATTTCACCCCTTCGAAACGCACGAAGACGTGCTTGCCGGTCCAATCGGCCGGAATTTGCACCGCGCGGCGATACCACATCAAGGGCTTGCGCCCCGACTGCTCGACGAGGTGCGGAACCTGAACCGTCTCCCACTTGGCGTCCGCGCCGGGCAGGCTCTCCTCCGCGTTGCGCAAAAGCTGCCACGCGCCATCCAACGAAACACTCTGGGCACAGGCAATGGCGGGCAAGAAACAGACGGCAAGCGCAAACAGATGGCGAAGCATGGCGGGATCTCTCAGGCGGGTCAGGGAGGGAACAGTCGCGGTCCCGAGAACGGGGTCAGTAGAGTTTAATTCCGATAGATTGCGAAAAAAAGTGGGGCCAATCCCCCTACACGCAACACCGTTTCCACCACCTCTGCGGCGCGCCACAAGACCTGGCCCTGCATGCGATGCGACGATGTAACATCCATTCGCCAAACGAGTTGTATCCTATGTTCCATTCTTGTTCCAACGTGCATCTCCTCTCTCGATCCAGCACCACAACACAGGCAAGGGCTGGCCGATTGGCTCAAACGAGGAGTATTTTGCGTTACAGGCGGTGATTATTATCAACTGTCTCGTGACGCCTTGCGAACACGCCGGTGCGACACAGCGGTCCTCTGTACTGCAACGGGGAGGTCGAGACGCGGATGTGTAGCCTGACCCTCTTGGGAGAACAGCTCTTCGCGCGTCGCCCCGATGGAACGCCGGTCTCCAACATCGTCACCGTCTTCCCGCGGTACGATGCGCTCGTCACCCTGCCCACCCCGCACGCCTTTCAGATCGAGGCCTTCCTCCGCTGGTGCCAGCAGCAGCGTTCGACGCCCCTGACGCCGGACGAAGAGCAGGAGATCCGCGAAGACGCGGTGGCCGCAGTGATCGAAGGCGAGACCGTGCAGATTCGCCCCGATCCGCAGAACATGCCCCTGGCTTTCCGCGCCGACAAACTCCTGCAGAAGCAGGGGATTTCCAAGCGGCGGATCGGGTTTCTGAACGTCTTCAATCCCGAGGTCCGCACCGCCTTGAAGCGCCGCGGCGAGTGTTGGCGCATCGCTCGGCTGCCCACCTCGCGTGTGGAGATGAAAGAGCGGATCCTGGCGGCCAAGACGAACATCCCCGGCTCGGCCGGCGGCCAGATCTACTACTACAACAGCACGACCGGCACGCGCTGGCTGACCTTCCAGGAATTCGCCCAACTGGGCGAGCTGAGTGATGACGACCTGCGTCGGCACCTGGACGAGATCCGGCGCTTTTCCCGCCGCCTGAACCCCAACCACCACCCCGAAGTCGCCTTCTACATGGCCGACACGTCGTTCACGGCCGAGAGCTTCGCGGCCTGCGATTTCACGGCCATGAGCGGGCTCGAGCTGCGCGCCGCGTACGAGAATCTCAAGGCCTGTTTCCGCCTGGCCGTTTTGCCGGAGTTCTCCGACGACGATCTGGAGAGCAGTTCCTGGCGGCATCGCATGTTCTCCTCGCTGGTGACCGAAGACGACGAACTGGTTTCGGAAGAGGTCTTGCTCTCGCTCAGCGCCGAGTTCTACATGCAGATCCGCTGGCTGCCGGGCGGACGCATCGTCAACGGCGAACTGGCCTTCGACGAGCTGTTCGAAGAAGAACACCAGGATCCGGGCGAGGAGAAGGCGCACGAGTTCCTCTACAATCTCGTCCGGCAGTACGAAGACCTGGAATACGTGAACATCGGCGAGGTGGTCAATTCCCTTTCGCGGCGGAGCTGGGCCGGCGGCCGGCGGGAGGTCTACATCGCCGTGCTCAAGCGGCACAGCCTCCCCATGGAAACCGTCAGCATCCTCCGCATGCAGAAGTGGGGCGTGCGCGAACATCTCTTCACCAACCCCTCGCTCCACTCGGCGCACTACCTGTCCGACGAGTACACCGAATACATCCTCGACCGCCGCTTCGCCTGCCGCTACCTGGGAATGAACATCCCCAAACGCGTCACGGCGCGCAAAATCTGCGAGCGGCTCCTGGCCCCTTGGGCCCAGCCGCAGGGATACATGATCTGGTCGCCCTACTTCGAGCGGCCCTATATCCCGGGCATCGCCACCGACAAGCTGCCCCGCCAGAAATTCCACGACCCCGCCTTCTCCCTGGCGTTCGCGCGACTGCTGGGCCAGGCGGCCGCCTCGAATATCATCGTCGGCCGCAGCGACGGCAATAAGGAAGTCCTCTTCGACGACGGCGACGAAATCGTGGTGGAGAAGAAGGGCCTCCCCGCCGAAATCGTCATCGCCGACCAGACCGGCACCTTCGCCGACTACGCCAGCCAGCTCAAGGATCTGGCGCCGGCCTACGCCGAGCCCGTCAATCGCCGCGTCCCCTACCTGCCCGACCCCGAAGGCTTCGCACGCGCGTATCTCGACGGCTTCCTGGATCGTTTCACCTCGGTGCAGGACAAGTGCCGCAGCCGGCGGCGGGCCTTCGACGCGCTGTTCAAGACCCGCCCTTACGACGAGCAAGGCTGCTTCGCCTATCGCTGGAAGCTGGTCCTGAAACGCCTGGACGAGAGCGACGCGCGCGAACTGGCCGCCATCATCGAGGCCAATCTCCAGGTCGGCGCCGCCTGCAAGTGAGCGCTGGCTGCGCGCGCCGTCAAGGATCGCACTTCCCTCTTGCCGGCCGGTTTCCGCCGCGCAGCCACATTCGGGTTCGCGCCCTCCACATCGCCGCCGCGCCGCACAGGCCCGCGCCAAAACGCTGACGCACCTCGGCCGCCCAGCGCCGACCCATTCGCTGCAGACATTCCGCGTGCGCCGAGCCGGCCAACGGCAGTCTCGCCAAGCCGGCGATCGAACGCCGCTCCTGCATCAGCATCAGCAGCGGGCCGACCCACATCTCGGCTTTGACCGCCACGGCCA
Source organism: uncultured Planctomycetales bacterium (assembly GCA_937889015.1). Classification (GTDB taxonomy): domain Bacteria; phylum Planctomycetota; class Planctomycetia; order Pirellulales; family Thermoguttaceae; genus CALARR01. The sequence goes on from CALARR010000296.1 coordinate 7,192, forward strand.
TCACCGCCACAGGCCGGCCGCTGAGCGTCTCCACCGTCACGCGCAGCACGTCCCGTGTCGCTCCGCTGGCCACCGTTTCGTGGTACGTGCTCAGCGGCCCGGCCCGCCGAGCCACCTCGTCGTCCGCGGTCCCGGCTATCAACATCTCCTGTTCCAGTCGCAGACAGCGCGGCGTCAGACGCCAATCGAACGTGTGATATGCGCCACGCCACGCCACGCGCGCCGAAGCGTTCGTCGCCGCCACTCGCGCCGCGGCCAACGCCGCGTGCGGATCCGCGTTGGGATGACTGCAGATCGCAAAGACGTGCGGATTGCTCGTCCGCAGCCAACGATCGGCAACCATCGCCGGCGGCATACCTTGGATTCCCGCCGCCGCCAGGTCCAGCTCGCCCGTGGCCAGCCGCGGCGGCGCGCAAGCCAGGATCTCGTCGACCAACAGCTTCTCCTTCCCCTCCCCTCCGCTCAGCGTCAACGCCTTGCCGCGGCCCATGCTCTCCAAGGCAATCGCGCGACACCCCAGGTGCAGGCGGATCGCGCGCCGCGCAAACTGCTCCTGAACGATGGACTCCAACTCCGGGTCTTCCTCGGGCAGCATCCGTTCCGCCAGGGCGACCAGGTGCACCTCGCTCCCCAGGCGGCGAAACAAGTCGGCCCAGCGGCACGCGTGGTACCCTGTCCCGACCACCGCCAGGCGATACGGCACGCGCGCCAGCTCCACCAGCCGGCTCTCGGTGAGATACGCGCTCGCCTGATGCGCTGGCAGGTCCGAGATCGCGCGTTCCAGCCCAGGGGCAAGGACCGCGGCTTGAAAGGCCACGTGCCGATCGTCGATCGATATCGATCGCGGCGATAAGAACCGCGCCGCGCCCTGCAACAGGGTCACGCCGGCCCCCGTCAGGCTCTCCAGCGCGCCGGATGGCGGATGACGCCTCGCATTCAGCAAGTCGGACACGTTGATCGGCTGCCCCGGCCAACCGTCGCCCACCGGCTCGTCACACGCCAACCGATCCAAGGCTTCATAAATCAGCGTGGGGTTGCCTTCGGGATCCCAGGCATCGCGCGTCGGTCGGATCAGTGCAACCGAGCGGCCTGCTTGTGCTGCCACCAGGGCGGCCTCCTGGGCCGTCGAACCATCGCCCACCACGAGCACGTCGAAACGCTGTGCCTGCCCTCCCGGCCGCGACACGGACACGCGCGCAGCCTGCGCCCCCTCGACCGATCGATCACGCGTGTCTTGAATCTGCTGCACGACAGCTCCCTACAGGCAGTAACGGTGCCCCCCAGAAACTTACCGCAGGAGGCAAGTCCTATTCATAATCCACCCGAGGGGGATCGGCTCGCCGGCGGCGGAAAACTCAGAAATATAGGCAAAGTTTAACGGCTCGCGGGCCGATTATGAGCGTGTCCCATGAACTCCGCTGTCGGGTTGCGCTGACCGATCCCGCGCCTTGTGCTGTACAACGAATGCCGCGGATTGCCAGCACTAGCCTAACTTGCCTAGTATGGCCAGCCTAAAAGAACTCACCCTCGATCAACAGCAGACCATCTGCCAGTCGGCCATCCCCGAGGTGGTCGCCGCCCTCTCACGTACCTTCGACCTGGAACTCACGGCGACTGCCAGCCCGGGCAAACAACTCAAGATCAGCGAGTTGCCCGAGGAACTGTCCGGACCGGGACTGGCGGTGGTCTTGACTATCGGCGACATGGGGATGCTGGTCCTGTTGGCCGAAGCCACCAATCTGGTGCCCAGTTGGTGCGCCGCGCCCGACGCCACGGGTGAGAGCAAGCTCAAAACCCTGGCGCAGGAATTGGGCATGCTCTTGCTGCCCGACTCGCTCATCGCTGACGATTTTGTGGCGGGCCGCGTGCGGCAGATGGTCGGGGCCCTGGGCCGAGCCGGGGTCTCGGACGAGACCTGGCACGCGGGACTGGAATTGTCGGCCAGCGACGGACGCCGAGGCACGGCCTGGATCGTATGGCCGGTGGCCCATCCGGGCGCGGTCATCGGAGCCGGCGCGGCACGCCCCAAGCCCAAGCCCGCCCCGCCAGCCAAGAAGCCTGCCCCCAAGCCAGCGGGCCCGTCCGGACTGAAGCCACCGCAGGCTCCGCAGCCTCCGCTGGCTGCGCCCAGCACCAGCAGCCCCCCGCCGCGCCGCACCGTCACCTCACTCCGCGATCTGCCCGACTACACGCGCAGCCTCTTGCGGATTCGTGTCCCGGTCGTGGTCACGCTGGCCAATAACCGGCAGCCCCTGGGCCGGATTGTGGAATTAGGACCGGGCTCGATCATTCATTTCGAGAAGTCCTGCGAGGAAATGCTCGATCTGGAGGTCGGCGGACGCTCCGTGGCGCGCGGCGAGGCCGTCAAGGTCGGCGACAAGTTCGGTTTGCGCGTGACGTCGATCACCTTGCCCGAAGAGCGCTTCAAGCCGGTCCCGCCCAAACGCCGCTAGCCCGGATGATCTACGGCCCTCTCGAAGCCCGAGTCGCAAGCCAGCAACAGGGGCCATCTGCCTGAAGCCCGAAACGCAAGCCAGGCAGCAGCAAGTTGCCCTAGTCTGTTGACCCAAGCCTCAGCCCGTGTGCCCGCCCCCACATCCGAAATCCAAAATCCAACATCCCCCAGGCCCCCAAGCGTCCACCGCCCCCCTCCCCGCGCGGGTCTCTGGCAGGTGTTGGATTGATTTGATAACCTTTGGGCTATCTGGGTGTCCTATCCTGTGATCGTCGGCAAGACTCCCTTTCGGCACCGCGTGGCACGCTGCTCATGATTCTGCTGATCGACAACTACGATTCCTTCACCTACAACCTGGTGCAACGTCTGGGCGAACTCGATCCGTCGCTCGATCTGGAAGTCCATCGCAACGATCAGATTACCCTGGAGCAGATCGAGGCCAAGGCCCCCAGCCACCTGATCATTTCGCCCGGCCCTTGCACACCCAACGAGGCGGGCATCTCGGTCCCCTGCGTCCAGCGGTTTGCCGGCCGTATTCCCCTGTTGGGCGTCTGCCTGGGACACCAATCGATCGGCCAGGCCTTTGGGGCCACCATCGTGCGCGCCGGCCGGCTGATGCACGGCAAGACCGATCGGATGCACCATGACAACCGCGGGCTGTACGCCGGCCTGGAGAATCCTTTCCAAGCCACGCGCTACCACAGTCTGGTCATCCAGCCCGATACGCTCAGCGACGAGTTCGAAGTCTGCGCCTGGAGCGAAGCCCCCGACGGATCGCGGGAGATCATGGGCATTCGCCACAAGCGCTATCCCTTGCACGGCGTGCAGTTCCATCCAGAGAGCTTCCTCACGAACTGCGGCACGGTTTTGTTGGAACGATTCTTGAAAGTCTCTTGACGTGGCGGCTCCTGCACTTGGTTTGGCAATCGCCGGCTTCCTGAGTCGCCAGGTCAGCCCGGCCGCGGCGTTCTTCTCCCGTTCGTCCAAACCCCGCGCCAAACGCGCGCCCGCGGCCTCGCCCGCGCGCGGCGCAACCACCGCCTGGCCCTTGTCGGGCTGGCAAGACTCGACCTTCCTGGTTGCCATCCTCGGGGCGGCCCTGCTGTGGATCGCGTTGCCTCCGGTCGAAGCGTGGCCCCTGGCCTGGATCGCACCGGTCCCCTGGATCCTGCTCGTCCGCCGCGAGCGCTGGGCCGGTCGGCGTTCCTACCTGAAGCTGTGGGCGGCGGGGTTCTGCTTCTGGCTGGCCGCCCTGCACTGGCTGCGACTGCCCTACTGGGCTACGGCCTTCGGCTGGCTGGCCCTGGCCGGCTATCTGGGCATCTATTTGCCCTTGTTTGTGGGCCTGACACGGATCGCCGTCCACCAACTGCGACTCTCTGTGGTCCTTGCCGCACCGGTCGTGTGGATGGGGCTCGAACTGGCACGCGCGCATCTGCTCAGCGGATTCCGCATGGCCGCTATCAGCCACACGCAGTTCCGTTGGCTCGCCGTGATCCAGATCAGCGACTTGGGCGGCGATTTTCTGGTCGATTTCTTGATCGTGCTGGTCGCCGCCTGTCTCGGACGAGCGCTCCCGTTGCAAGGCGCGCGGCGCACCCTCTGGCCGCTGGCCGTGGCCTGCGCCGCCTTGCTCGCCACACTCGTCTATGGCAACCTGCGTCTGACCGTTCCGGACAACCCTCCGCGCACACCGCTGGCGCGCGTCGTCCTGGTACAGGGTTCCATCGACACGCAATTCAACGTCAATTGCGATGAGGAGATGTTCCGCCAGTACTTCCAGCTCTCGCAACAGGCGCTGAAGAAGTACTCGAGCGTCGACCTCTTGGTCTGGCCCGAGAGCATGTATCCCCATCCCCGAATCAGCTACGATCCCGATGCGCGCGTTCCCGCGGGCTGGTCCCAATCGCAGGACGAGTTTCGCCGCCGCTTGGAGGAGCTTGCCCCCACCAGCCCCCAACTCCTGGCCGACACGGTGCGCGCCCTGGACGTGCCGATGATCGTGGGCCTGGAAAGCCAACACTTCGCCGCCGATGGAATGCACCGTTCCAATTCGGCGATGTACGTCGACCGCTCAGGCGTTTGCCAGGGCCGGTATAACAAGATGCACCTGGTCCTGTTTGGCGAATACACACCCCTGGTCAACACCCTGCCCCTGATTGGCTGGATCACGCCCCTGGCATCCAACTGCGAGCCCGGCGACCAGCCAACCCTCTTCCGCCTGGGCAACATGGCCATCGCCCCCAACATCTGCTACGAGACGGTCCTCTCGCACGTGATCCGCCGCCAGGTCAACACCCTGGCCCAGCAGACCGCCATGCCCGACGTGCTCGTCAACCTGACCAACGATGGCTGGTTCTGGGGTTCCAGCGAGCTCGACATGCACCTCGTCTGCGGGGTGTTTCGGGCGATCGAGTGCCGCCGGCCCCTGTTGATCGCGGCGAATACGGGCTTTTCGGCCACCATCGACGGCGATGGCCGGATCGTGCAACGCGCCGCGCGGCGTAAGCCGGATTTGATCCTGGCCGAGGTGCTGCCCGACACACGTCGCAGCCCCTATCTGCGCTATGGCGATCTGCCCGCCGGTGCCTGCCTGGCCGCCTGCCTGACCTTGCTGATTGTCGGGCTTTTCCGCGTTGCAAGGCCTATGCGGGCAAACAGTTAGAACCGCCCCGCTGTATCACCACGGCCAGCCTTATCTGTTTCCCGTAGTTTAGCTGGTTTAAGGCCATTCTGATTGACATGGTATTTTAGGCGAAGTTATACTAACAGGACAGCTTTGCCGGTTGCGGCAATCCTTGTGCAATTCATCTGTTCCCAGGCAGCGCCGCCTTGGCGCCGCGGCAATCGGCCGTAGGGAGGCGGCCCGCAAATCCGGGCAACGCTGTCGTCACCGCCTCCGATGGGTCTGAACGAAGCCGTTAGAAACGGGTAGGGTCGGTTCGCTCCTTTGCTGCGGCCACTATTGCCTTGCGTGGACCGATTTTGAAAGAGAATCCACATGAGCCTCGTGGGAAAAATCTTCACCGTCACCATCCTCTTGATGAGCCTGGTGGTGATGTCGTTCGCCATCCTGGTCTACGAGACGCAGAAGAACTGGCGCGACGTCGTGCTCAACGAAAAGCCGAGCGCCGATAAAGAGATCGGCCTGGTGCACCAACTAAGCCAGGCGAAGAAAGAGGGGGAGAATCTCAAGCGCGAACGCCAAGAGGCGGTCGAAGAGGCCACCGCCTTGAAGGCCGAGAAGCGGCAAGCCTTGGCCAAATCCGAGGAAGAGAAGGTCACGCTGAAGGAGGAGAACGAGCGTCTGCAGAAGGCTCACAAGGACCTGGTCGACGGCGAGCGCAAAGCGGCCGCGGCCATGCTCGCCTCGCAGAATAGCGCCACGGAAGCGCGCAAGGAGGCCGAAGCCCTGCGTGCCGACGTCCGGGCCGCCAACAAGACCCGCGACGAGCAGATGAGCAAGGTGGTGTCCATGACCGATGAGTTGCACCAGGCGGTCAACGAGCTCAAACGGCTGAAGGACCTGAACACGCGTCTGGCAGCCGACTTGGGTCGCGCCAAGAGGATCCTGGACGACAACAGCCTGAATCTCGATTCGGGGCCCAGCAACACGCCGCCGCGTGTGGAGGGTCTGGTCCTCGCCATGCACGGCAACGACCTGGTGGAAATCTCCATCGGCTCCGACGATGGACTCCAAAAGGGCCATCGCCTGGAAGTGTTCCGCGTGGATGGGGTCTCCAACCCCTATCTGGGCCGGATCGAAATCATGCGCACCGAGCCCGACAAGGCCGTGGCCAAGATCGATCCGAACTACCGCAAGGGCGCCATTCAGAAGGGTGACCGCGTTGCCTCAAAACTCGAGTGATCTCGACGAACGGGTTTATCGCAAGCCGCGCCCCGACCTCTACACGGCTTTGCTCGTGGTGGCCCTGGTCGCGCTCCTGGTCGGTACGCTGATGCTGTATCTCCACATGCAGCGCTACAATTTCCAGATCGACAGGATTCCTTCCGCCGCCTTTTTGGACGCGCTTCGCGGCGGATCGCCGGGCTTGGCCTTGGCCGACGCCTTGAGATTATTCTTGACGTAAGTTTTTCCATCCCGCAGCCACCGACGACGAGCACGGATGCTCCAGCGACTCTTCGGTTACTTCTGCTCCGATCTGGCGGTCGATCTGGGAACCGTCAACACGCTCGTCGGCGTGGTCGGTGAAGGACTCGTGCTCCAAGAGCCTTCGGTCGTCGCCGTCGATCGCCGCAGCGGCCGGGTCCTCTCCGGCGGTTGCGCCGTCGGCCACCTGGCGCGGCAGATGCAGGGCCGCACGCCCGACTCGATCAGCGTGGTCCGTCCTCTGTCGGCCGGCGTGATCACCGACTTCGAACTGTGCGAGGCCATGCTCCGCTACTTCCTGCAGAAGGCCCAACGGCCGGGACTGCGCGCCAAGCCGCGCGTCCTGGTCTCGGTCCCCGGCAGCATCACGCCTGTCGAGCGGCGCGCCGTCTTCAACAGCCTGCACCGCGCCGGGGCGCGCGTCGTGTGGCTCATCACCCAGGCCAAAGCGGCCGCGATCGGCGCCGGCCTGCCCATCGCCGAGCCCCTGGCCAACATGCTCTGCGACATCGGTGGCGGAACCACCGACGTGGCCGTCATGAGCCTGGGCGACGTCGTCGCCGGACATTCGGTGCGCGTCGGCGGCGATCGCATGGACCAGGCTATCGTGGCCTATCTCCGCCGCCACTACAGCCTGCGAATCGCCACCGAGGCGGCGGAGCGACTGCGGATCCAGATCGGCAGCGCCTGGCCGCTGGAGGAGGAGCGCAACGAGGAGATCAGCGGCGTGGACCTGGTCAGCGGCCTGCCGCGCAGGGCCACCGTCACCAGCGAGGAAGTCCGCCAGGCCCTGCTCGATCCCCTGGACGAAATCCTGCAGGCCATCAAGGACACGTTGGACGAGTGCAGTCCCGAATTGGCCTCGGACCTGGCCCACCACGGCATGGTGCTCTGCGGCGGCGCCGCCATGCTCCACGGCCTGGATCGCTGGCTGAGCGAGCAGACGGGCATGCCCGTACGCCTCGCCCCCGAGCCCATGGCCGTTGTGGCGCGCGGGGCGTTGGTCTGCCTGGAGCACCTCGACCGCTGGCGCCCCTTGATCGATTCCCGCGATGAAGACCTGTGAGCCAACCGCCGAGGAGCACTTCCGCGCACTCCCAACACCGGCAGTCTATGCCCTGGACCGAACACAACCACGGACGCTTCGGCGTCGGTCCCGCGCACGCCTTGCTCCTCGCCCTGGGGACTTGCGCGCTGCTCACGCTCTTGCCCAGTGCCTGGCTGACGCCGATCCGCGATCTCCTCCAGCAAGCCCTGCGGCCAACGCAGCACGCCGTGAGGGGACTCCGCGCGGTCTGCCGTGACGGAAGCGCGCGGCTGGACGGCTGCCTGACCGATAGCGCCCGATGGGCCGCGCTGCGCGACCGCTGCCGAACGCTGGAGGAAGAGAACCAGCGGCTCAAGGCAGCCCTCGAAACGGCTCGGCTTTCGCGCCGTTCCTCCAAGAGCGACGAGTTGCCGGACACGCGACTCCTGACGCCGCATCTGCACCCGGCCCACGTGCTCGGACAACAGGCGCTGGCGTTCCTCGGCCGCCGGCAGTTGCTGGACGCGGGTTCCGCCGCCGGAATCGAACCCCAGGCCCTCGTGCTCCAAGTGCCGGCGCATCTCCTGGACGTCGGCCACGACCGCCAGGTCCAACCCGGCCACCTGGTCCTCGCCGCGGGCCGGGTGTGGGGACGAATCGCCCAGGTAGGCGCCTGTACGAGCACGGTCTGCACCGTCTGGCAGCCTGGCTATCGCGACGTGGTGCGAGTGGTGTCACCAGGCAGCGACCCGCAACGCGGTCCACGCGGTCTGCTGGAGGGAATCGGCGAGGGCCAGCCGCGGATCCGCCTGGTGGAGGTCACGCACCCCGTGGCCGTGGACGATCTGGTCTACACCGGGGCGGAGCAGGGCATTCTGCCCGAACCGCTGCTCTATGGTCGCGTGGCGCGGCTGGAGCGGCCCGTCGGTGCGGCCCATTGGGAGATCTGGATGCATCCCGCCGCCGAACCGGATCCAACGCAAGCCGTGGCCGTGCTCCGCATGGAGGTCAACCCATTGCGTTCGCTCCCGAACCCCAAGGCCTCCTCTCCAGACCGCCGCAGCCAGCCCGCAGGGCCAACTGCCAGCCTATCGCCAGCCACTTCCAGAACCGGCCCCAAGAGGGACGCGCGATGAACATCGGGCGCGGTCTGCTGCTGTTGGGACTGATCTATACGGCCGCCGTAGTCGACACCACCTTGACCGACGCTGCCGCCATCGGGCCGATCGTGCCTGCGGCCTTGCCCCTGCTGGCCATCGTCTGGGTGCTGCTGGTCGCGGAACCCCGCGCCCTGCTGGCCGCATTCCTGGCGGGCCTGGTCTGCGATCTCTTGACGCCCGGTCGCATCGGGCCCGGCGCCTTCTGGTTGCTCCTGGCTGCCGCCGCCGCCCTGCGCGTTCGCCGGGCCTGGCCAGCCGAACACTGGTCCTGGCCAGCCATCCTGACGGCACTGGCCCTTGTGGTCTGGGCCTCCCTCACCGGTCTGAGCCGCTGGCTGCTGGGCGAAATCGGGCTGCCGCCGGGAATGATCCTGCAACGGGCCGTGCTGACCGGCCTGTACAGCGCTGCCTTCGGCCTTCCCTGTTGGCTGCTCGTCGGGTGGCTTCACACGCCGTCGCCCCGGCGATCCGACGATGATCCCCAACTCCTGATCCCCAGTTGACGGCGCGCAAACATCGCGCGCCGTAAGACCGGGGGGCCGACACACGCGGTCCGTCCTTACAGCCGGTCCGAAAACCTGTCGGCAGTTCGGTCTTGCAGCGCCGCCCGAGGTGGCTGGGGTGGTTCTGGGATAGGTTCTTGGCTCAAACGAACGGCGTCGCGCCGGGAATGGCCACGGGCGGAACCTCCAACTTCATGTTCCAATCCAAGTTGGCCGGCATGAGGCTCTGTTTGGAGTTCAGCGCCTGTTCCCAGGTGAGCTGCTGGCCCGTGTAAGCCGCCATGCGGCCCATGATGGCCATCAGCGTGCTCTTGACCATCTTGTCGCCGTCGTTGGGGATCTTTCCGGCGCGCAGGTCCTTGAACAACTCGTCGTGTTCGATCTGGTGCGAATTGGCGCGCTTGCCCTTGTATTCCCAAGGTTCCGCGCCGGTGATCACGGCCTGCGTCCAACTCAACAGGCAGCGCCCCTTGGTGCCCACGATCACGTCGCGGTGCTCGCCGTAGCAGCCGGCCTGGTTGCGGGTCTTCAGCGCGGCCAGCATTCCATTCTCGTATTCATAGGTCACATCGAAATGGTCGTAGATATTGCCATAGACCGGAACCTGCTTGCCGCCGTTGGCCACGACTTTCACCGGCGGCACGTCCTGCATGGCCCAGGCCATCTTGTCGACGCTGTGGACGTGGACCTCCATCATCCAGTCGCCCGAGATCCAGAGGAAGTTCGACCAGTTGCGCAGTTGCCATTCCAGGTCGGTCCAGCCGGGCAAGCGCTCGCCGTTGAACTTCTTGGTCAGCGGCCCGCCCATCCGCGACGAGTAGATCGCCACCACGTCGCCGATCGCGCCGCCGTGGACGCGCTGCATGGCCTCCTGCAGCTTGGGATCAAAGCGCATGCACAGTCCCGAGCGGATGGCCAGGTTCTTCTTCTTCGCCAAGGCCACCGACTCGATCACCGAGCGGATGCCCGGCCCATCGATGGCCATGGGTTTTTCGCAGAAGATGTGCTTGCCGGCTTCCACCGCGGCCTTCAAGTGTGGCGGGCGGAATCCGCCCGGCGCCGCCAGCAGCACCATGTCCACATCGCTGTCGATGACCTTCTGATAGGCGTCCAGACCCACGAAGCGCCGGGCTTCCGGCACGTTCACGCGCGGCCCGTGTTCCTTGCTCAAGGCCTTGTGGCTGATCTCCAACTTGTCGGCGAACACGTCGCCCATGGCCACCAGTTCGGTGTTGGGGTCCGCGTTCAAGGCCTGGCTGGCCGCGCCCGAACCCCGGCCGCCGCAGCCGATGAGTCCCAATTTCAGCTTGCGGTCATCGACCGCGCCGCGGAGCACGGCCGGCGCCCCAACCGCCATGGCCCCCGCCACGGATGCCAAGGTGGACGTCTTCACGAATTCACGACGGTTGGTTTGGGTAGGCTGCTGCATGGTGCGGATTCTCCAGGGGTGGGTTATCAGACTTTCAGCGTAACAACGGTCTTGTGCCGCCGCAATGGGCAAGGGCCTCGGCCTCGCTGGGCCTGGAACACCTGGCCAGGACGGCAATCCATCTGCGTCGCAGGGCGCTGCCTATGGTCCAGAAACCCTTTTGCCACCCTGATCCGCGATCGTCTATAATGCGGCCATGAACACACTACGACTCCTCCTGGCGGAAATCGGTTACCGGAAGGTGAACTTTGCCCTGGCCCTGCTGGCCGTGACCGTGGCCGTGGCCCTGTTCGTGGCCGGCCCCTTGCTGGTCGACGCCCACAGCCGCCAGACGCAGGCGGAACTGTCGGCCCTGGAAACGCGCGTCAGCGAGTCGGCCCGGCGACTGGCCGAGGCCGAACAGCAATCGGCCGCCGAGTTGGCCGCCCTGGAAGATCAAACCCGGATGGTGATGCGCGACTTGGGTTTCAACCTGATGCTCGTGCACCGCGATACCGACGTGGTGCAGTTCCTGGCCAACAAGCTGCCCACGATCGACATGCCGCAAGAGTACGTGCATCGCCTGGCCAAGGATCCCCGACTCACGCTGGTCACGCATCTGGTGGGAACGCTACGTGCCCGAGTGCCCTTCGAAGGCCGCGAGGTCTACGTCTCCGGCTATCTGCCCGAAGTGCCCCAGTCGCACATGAAGCACGAAACGCCCATGGGCTACAAGGTCGATCCGGGCACGGTGATCTTGGGATATCAACTGGGCAAAGGCCGGCGGCCCGGCGAGACGATCCGTGTTCGCGACAAGGATTTCCGCCTCGTCGAGACGCTGCCCGAGCAAGGCACGGAAGAAGACAGCACCATCAGCATGAACCTGAATGACGCGCAGACGCTGCTGGACAAGCCGGACCAGGTCAATCTGATCCTGGCATTGGAATGCAAATGCACGGAAGGCATGCTGCCCGAAATCCGCAAACAGATCGGCCGCACGCTGCCTGAAGTACAAGCCCTGCGCGACACCAGCAAGGCCGTGGCCCGATCGCGACAACGCGCCCTGGTGAACGAGAAACACCGGCAGATCGTGGCCCAGCAGAAAGAAGCCCTGGCCGAGCGGCAGCGGACCATGGAAGAGACAGCGGCCCGGCGTTTGAAGGTCCAGGGGCTGATGGAGGCCCTGGTGAGCGTGGTCACGCCCCTGGTGTTGCTGGTCAGCGGCGTGTGGGTCGGCCTGCTGGCGATGGCCAACGTCCGCGAGCGACGTTACGAGATCGGCCTGCTCCGGGCGTTGGGCAAGGGCTCGCTGATGATCGGCAGCCTCTTCCTGGGCAAGGCCGCGCTGCTGGGGTTGCTGGGGGGCGGACTGGGCTTCGCCCTGGGGACTGCCGTGGCCGCGGGGCTGGGGCCGCGCTTCCTGGAACTCGCCGCGCCCGAGGTCGCGATTCGCCACGACATGCTTCTCGCCGCACTGCTGGGCGCGCCGCTGGTGGCCGCCATCGCCAGCTACTTGCCCACGCTTTGGGCACTGCTGCAAGACCCGGCCACCGCCTTGCGCGAGCAGTAGTCCGTATACTCGGCCCAGAAGCGCGCCAGCAGTGTACCCGTCAAGACGCAACCAAATGTGTACAAGGCCGTGGGGATCGTGGCTTCCGGCGAGTCGGCAAAGAACCGCATGGCCAGGATTGTGCCCAGGCCGGCGTTCTGCATGCCCACCTCCAGCGTCAACGCCCGGCGCATCGGCGAGCCCAACCCCATCGCGTAAGCCCCCAGCCATCCGCCCACGTACCCCAGCACGTTGACCGTCAGCAAGGCCAGCACCACGCGCGATTCGGCCCCTTCCCCCAACCGATTGCGATTCAAGGCCACGACCGTGGCGATAATCCACAGGATTGTCAGATTAGCCGCATAGGGCGCCCAGCGAAGGGCCACCGCTCCCCATCGCGGCTGCAGTCGCGACAGCCCGTTCCCGGCGATCACCGGCAAGACCACCGTCCAACACAGATCCCAGGTCACTTGCCAGACCGGAAACTCGACCCAACGACCCAAAGTGAAATACAGGGCCCACGGCACCACCAGCGGAGACAGGATCGTCGATGACGTGGTAAGGCTCACCGAGTAACTCACGTTGCCGCGCGCCACCTGCGTCAGAACATTGGAGGCCATGGCCCCGGGCACGCAGCCGACCATGATCGTGCCGATCAAGGCGCCCCCTTCCAAACCGAACAGCACGGCCATGCTGTAACCCAGCAAGGGCATCACCGTAAATTGCACAACCGTCCCACCCACCACGCGCGGCCACGAACGTAGGGCCTGGTCGACCTCCTCGCGCGGCAACATCGAGCCAATCGCGAACATCGCGGCCGCAAAGAAGTACTGCAGCAGGGGCTTGGTGGCCAGAAAGGGATCGACCCAACCGCTCGGCCAGAAATAGGCCACTCCGCTGAGCAACAGCAGCCAAACCAGCAACAGACGCTCGAACATGTCGACGGCCCAAGACTTTGAGGATCTGGATTCCCCACGAGCGTATCCCCAAACCTCGTCCGATGAAACTGCACTTTCTCCATTTTCACAAATTTGCGATACTGCCCCGCGAACAACTCTCGCGGAGGGGAATGAACGGACATGCGCAGGGATATCGCATCGCAGGATTCCAGTCGTGACCCGAGCAACGCCACTCCGCGTCGCCAACAGCCGCGCCCCATCCGCATCTTCTTCTCGGCCGGCGAGCCCAGCGGCGATGTGCATGCCGCCAACCTGATTCGTCAATTGCGCCAGCGTTGCCCCGGCCTGGAGGCCGTCGGCTATGGTGGTCCCCGGATGCAGGAAGCCGGCTGCCAACTGCACGCCGACCTGACCCAATTGGCCGTGATGTGGTTTGCCCGGGCCCTGCTCAACCTCCACAAGTTCCTGGAATTGGGCAGCCGTGCCGATCGCTACTTCCGCCATCACCGCCCGGACGCGGTAGTGCTGATCGACTATCCGGGCTTCAATTGGTGGATTGCGCGGCGCGCCAAGGCCCACAAGATCCCCGTCTTCTACTACGCACCGCCGCAAATCTGGGCCTGGGCCCAATGGCGCGTCCAAAAGATGCGCCGCCTCGTGGACCATGTCCTGTGCGCGTTGCCCTTCGAACAGACCTGGTTCCAACAACACGGCTGCAACGCCGTGTTCGTAGGCCATCCTTTTTTCGACGAAATTCCCTCACAGCCGCTGGATCAGGCCTTTCTGCAGCAATGGCGAGGCCGAAGCGGTCCCCTGGTGACCATCTTGCCCGGCTCTCGAGGCCAGGAAGTGACCGGTAACCTGCACTGGTTCCTCAAGGCGGCGCAGATCGTACACGCCGCCTTGCCGGAGGCGCGGTTCGCCGTGGCCGCATTCCGACCGCACCAGGCCGAGTACGCTCGCCAAGCGATCGCCAGACTCGATCTGCCGATCGAGGTCCATTGCGGCAAGACGCCCGAGTTGATCCGCTTGGCCGACTGTTGCATGGCCGTATCGGGCTCAGTTTCGTTGGAGCTGCTGTATCACTGCAAGCCGACCGTCGTGCTTTACTGGATTAGCCTTCTTGCCTACTTTGTCCAACGTTGGTTCCGCAAGGTCAAGTACATCACGCTCGTCAACCTGCTTACGACCGACGAACTGCATCCCGCCGACACAACGCCGTACGATCCGAATCAGCCTGATTCAGATCGCGTGCTCTTCCCTGAATATCTCACTTCGGAAGACAAATCGCAGCAAATTGCCAAACATTGTATTGATTGGCTCAAGAATCCCGCGCAGCGCGAGTCCAAAGTGGCCGAACTGGCGCAACTCAAAGCGACCGTCGCCCATGGAGGCGCTTCGCACCAGGCGGCTGAGTACATTCTTGGAATCCTCTTGCCGCGCCGAAGGGCAATCCACGCGCCGCATTTCGCTACAATCGTGCCGGTTACCACGCCTCAAACGCCGGCCCAAGGCAGTCGCGCCCATAAGAACGGGTGATGGCCTCGCCGAATCAATCCGACGTTGGGCCGCTCCGTTTGTCACAATCGTTTGAATCGGCTAAGAATCTATCCCAGAACCATCACAGCCACGTCGGGCGGCCCTGCAGGACCGAACGGCCGACAGGTTCTGGGACCGGCTCTAAGAACCTATCCCAGAACCATCATGGCCACGTCGGGCGGCCCTGCAGGACCGAACGGCCGAGAGGTTTTGGGACCGGCTCTAAGAACCTATCCCAGAACCATCATGGCCACGTCGGGCGGCCCTGCAGGACCGAACGGCCGAGAGGTTTTGGGACCGGCTCTAAGACCCGTGACAAGGCGTGTGGCAGTTGTCGATGTGGCCCTGGCCTGTCGACACGCTCCAATCTGCTCTGGGGAGTCCTGTTGTGTTACTGAACGAACCGCCGCCGACACAGGCTGATCTCCATTTCCGCCTCTTCGGCTTTCCCGTGCGCGTGCATCCGCTGTTCTGGTTGGTGGCAGTGATCCTGGGCATGAAGGAGCCTGGCGGTGCGCCCGGCATCCTGGCCTGGATCACCGCCATGTTCGTGGGCATTCTCGTGCACGAGTTGGGCCATGCGGCGGCCATGCGTTGGTATGGCTTTCACCCTTGGATCACGCTGCACGGATTGGGCGGGGCCGCATCCTACAACCCCATCGCGAGCGCCAGCCACCGCGGCAGCGCAACATCAAGTCAGATAATGATTTCCGCAGCCGGTCCCGTGGCCGGATTTCTCCTCGCCGGAGTGCTTGTGACGGCCCTCAAACTCGCCGGACAGGAGGTTCACGTCGTGCCCCTGGGTTGGGCCGGAATCGGCGTCTTGCTGGCGCCCTTGGGCTCATGGCCTTTGACTTGGTTCCTCGAATCCTTGTTGTACATTTCGATCCAATGGGGCCTGCTCAACCTGCTGCCCATCTACCCGTTGGACGGCGGACAAATCGCGCGTGAAGCATTCGTGGCCGCCTCGCGCAACGGCCTGAGTCAATCGTTGCTGCTTTCCGTAGCGACAGGAGTCATGCTCGCGGTGATCTCGGCTTTCATCCTCAAGAGTCTCTTGCTGGCGATTTTTTTCGGCTACCTGGCCTACAATAGTCTGCAGATCTATCAGGCCTGCACGCGACGTGGTCCGTGGTGATTGGTGAACGTGGATGCCGCTCCTCCGCGCGACAGCGAAAGGTCGCGCGCCACGGCGCCAGCGACACGACGTTGGACGCTGCAAGACACGCGATCTGTTCCAACGCTTGAGTCCTGCGCGAGACGTGCATCGAGCGCCGCGACAAGGCCCGCAAACGCCTATAAAACAGGCACTTTTCAGCGTTCTGCGACAACGCTGTCGCATGCCGTTGAACACGGCGCAGCAGAGGACGACGACGTGCGACACAGCGCGCGTCGCGCATGCTCAGTCGCATCCGCATCGCACATCACGTCGTGCTTGCCGCATCGCGCAACAGTCATCGAACCTTCAGCGCCGCGCTCGATCGGCGACATCCATGGCGCGCGTCGCGCAACGGTCGCGATGAGAATGTTGTGAACTTTTTTTGCGTAATTTGCCAGAAATGTGCCGATGAAGGGTTGAAATAAGGCATCGCTTTGTGTAAAAATACGCATGCAACGTTCGTAGTGATATCGTACGCAAAGGAATTCAACCTCGCCGATAAGAACCCTCGAATGTTCGATCGGCGCGGTTCTCAGGATGCGGATTCGGTTTTCTCGAACGGGCGAGCTCGTGAGAGGACTTCTTCGTGTGGAGAAGTCATGACTTCGAAAGAAGTCGAACAGCGCTCGCCGGGAACCCTTGGATGGAGGTTTGACTGTGGCAAAGAAGAAGGCCGCGAAGAAGGTGGCGAAGAAGGTAGCCAAGAAGGCTAAGAAGCCCGCCAAGAAGAAGGCCGCCAAGAAGGCCAAGAAGTAAGGCCGGTTCCGGCCAAGCCGGCACCCAAGCCCAACCAGACAACGACGAGAAAGAGCCGTTGGGAAATCGTTCCCGACGGCTCTAACGCTTTATATAGCAACAACTTGCACGGCCACTACAGAACCGGCAGCGTGGGCAGCGGCGGACGCTGGCGACGCGCCAAGACCAGGTTGCTCACCAGATTCACGCACAACGCCTCCAGGTACGGCTTGGCCGTCGGTTCCTCAAACCCGCCCCCCACCCGCCCTTCATCGCCCAACACGCGCAGTTGCGCGTTCAGCGGCACCTCGCCCAGGAACGGCACTCCCATCTCGTTGCCGCGGCGCTGCGCGCCCCCATGCCCGAAGATCTCGTGCCGGCTGCCGCAGTCCGGGCATTGGAAGAAGCTCATGTTCTCCACCATCCCCAGCACGTCGATGTTCAGCTTGCGGAACATGGTGATGGCCTTGGTGGCGTCCAGCAGGGCCACATCCTGTGGCGTGCAGACCACCACCGCGCCGGTCAGCGGCAAGAGCTGCGAGAGTGTCAGAGAAATATCGCCCGTGCCCGGCGGCAGGTCGATGATCAGATAGTCCAACTGGCCCCACTCCGTGTCGCGCAAGAACTGCGTGATCGCACCGTGCAGCATGGGGCCGCGCCAGATCACCGCTTCTTCCGGCGGCACGAGAAAACCCATCGACATCACCGCCAATCCATCCACCATCACCGGCTGGATGCGTTGATTGACGATCTGCGGGCGGTGCGTGCTGCCCAACAGGTGCGGAATGCTGGGCCCGTACACGTCGGCATCCATCAGGCCCACGCGTGATCCGGCGCGCGACAGTCCGTAGGCCAGCGACGCGGCGATGGTGCTCTTGCCCACGCCGCCCTTGCCCGACCCCACGGCAATCACGCTCTTGGCGGCCAGGCCGATTTCGCCGATCTTCTCCGGCGGCCGGTCGTGGACTTCCAGTTCGATCTGAATTTCCAGGGTCGGAAAGCTCTTGCGCAGGAGTTCGAGCAGTTCGCTGCGGGTCCGTTGCCAAAGCGGCGCGGAGAACGTGGTGAGCCCCAGCACCAGGGAGAGCCTCTCCCCCTGCAACGCAAGTTGGTGAACCTGATTCAAGCGGACAATGCTCCGCCCCGTCTCGGGATCGGTGAACGTGTCCAGCACAGACCGCACGGCCGCTTCGTCAGGTTGTTTGTCAGGCGACATTCGTAGCTCCAATGGTTCTCGTCCAAATCCACACGATTGGCCGTCTTGCGGCCAATCCTCAACAACAAAACCCCTATCGATCCGGATTCCAGGGCAATTCGCTCCAGATCCGTTCGACGGTCGACATGGGCCGGCTGTGCAGCCCCGCCATGTGCCGTCGCACGGCGCGCGCCAGGCCCGAAATCCGCCGCGGTGACGTGATCAGGTCCACGACGCTGGGAGGACGCAGCCCCCACAACGCCTCGGCCAGTCGCCGATCCGCCACCAAGGCCACGCGCGCCAAGGGAAAGTCCCGCGGCAGCCAGAGCAATCGCTCCAGAACCATGGCCCAATTGGCGGCGGTCAGTTCCAGGACCAGAAAGCTGGCTGGGGCCTGGTGCAGAGCGGCCCAACCGTCGCTCAGGCTGCGAGTCTGCTCCAGCCGTATCGCCGCCAGGGGCAACTCGCGCCGCAGAGCCACGGCCCAGGCTCCGCTCCGTTCCAGAACGATCAGCCGTGCCACCGGGCCGCTGCCCGGCAGTACGGCCGCCTGGTAGAGAGTGTCCTCTTCGCTCATCCTATGGCTCATGGGGGGCAAGGGCAAGGGCTCCGATCGTCCTGCTGGCCGGTCCGTGGTGGTTCGGCGTTGTCTTTCCACCCAACGACTCCCTTTCCATCAATCCGCCTCTTCCAGGCCCAAGAGCACCATCCGCCGGTACAATCGCGGCCGAGTCAGTCCCAGCAGCCGCGCCGCCTTGGCCTTGTTGCCCTTGCTGCGTTTCAAGGCCCGTTGAATCAACTCCCGCTCAATCCGGCGGAGGAACTCGTCGAGCACGATGGGCTCTTCCTTGTGGCGCGGATGGGCCAAGGCGTCTGCGGCCAACTGCAGGCGCGCCGGCAGATCCGAGGCCTTGATTTCGGCCCCCTCGGCCTGCCGATGCGCCTCCGCTACCACACGGGCCAACTCGTCCAGGTTTCCCGGCCAGGGATGGGCGTCCAAGCGGTCCAAGGCCTCGGCGCTGAAACCGGCCAACTGCCGCTCGCCGCGCGCGTTGAGGTCTTCCAGAAAGAGTTGGGCCAGGAGCGGTAGATCCTCGCGGCGCTGAATCAATGGCGGCAACTCGATCACGATCGTGGTCAACGCGGCCGCCAACTCCGCGCGAAACGTGCCGGCCGCAGCCATCTCCAACAACGATTGCCGAGCCGTGGCGATCAATCGCAGCGGAAAAGGTCGCGCCGTGAGCCAGGCGACCAGTTCACCTTGAGCCTCGGCACTGAGCTGATCCACGTCATTCAACAACAACACGCCCCCCGCCGACTGGCCGGACTGGCGAAAAGCCAGGGCCCGGACCGTGGACTGCAACAACTCCGGGTTGAGCACGGCGCAGGCCAGGGGAATCAACACAGCGGCGTCCGAACCGGAGGCCTGGTGAATCGTGGCCGCCAGGTGCTGGCGTCCGCTGCCCGGCGCGCCCACAATCAGCACACTGGCCCGGCATTGAGCGGCCAACTCGGCCTGGGCCCGCGCGCGACGCATGGCCAGCCCTTCCCCCAGCAAGCGATCGAAGCGATACTGCCCGGACCATTGCCGTCGCCAGCGCTGCAACCGTTGGTGCAATTCCGCGCCGGCAGGTTCATCGGCCGACGCGCCGCGCTGCGTTGCGGCGTCGCTCTCAGCCAGTTCCGTGGGATCGACCAGCACCAGCAACGCGCCTGGACCTTCGCCCGGCCCCAAGGGAACAAACCGCGCTCGCCGGCGATCGCGCGGACCGCAGACCGAGCCCAGCGATTCACACCCGGCCGGCAAACCCGGCGGCGGACAAAGCCCGGCCGCCACAGCATCGCCGGGCGGCACCTCGGTCGAAGAGTGATAGGCGCAGCGAACGCCCAGCAAGTCCTCCTCGTTGCGTCCCAGCCAGCGCAGGCACGCCTGGTTGCACAACAGGATCCGCCACTCGTCGTCAAGCACGTAGATCGGCTGCTGGACCGAGTTCAGCAAACGAACAAGCTGGGTCGCACTGGTCGGAGGACGAGCCATGTCCGAGGAGACCTGAAATACGAGGTGGCAGCCAGACTATGGAAAGCCGGTCCCAGAACCTGTCGACAGTTCGGTCCTGCCGGGCCGCCCGACGTGGCGGTGATGATTCTGGGATAGGCTGTGAGCATCCGAAAGTCTACCGCCAAAGCCTATCGGCCTTCAACTGGCACCGCGATCGTGGCCGGGCACGCGACATCGGCCGCCACGGACCACAGCGGCGCGCAGTAGAGCCCCAGCAGGAGCACCAGAACGGCACAGATCCCGGCAGTCCAGGCCGCAGCCGGCCCGCCCTCGGCTCGCGGCGTTCCCAGCGGCGCACGGAAGTACATGGTGGACACAATCCGCAGATAATAGGCGGCCGAAATCGCCGAATTGACCACGGCGGCCACCGTGATGACCGTCAACCACAGGCCCATGGGCGAGACCGCGTTGCCCGCCCCAACGCCCAACGCGCTGCCGAACACGGCCAGCTTGCCCCAAAACCCGGCCAAGGGCGGAATGCCCGTCAGACTGAACATGAAGCCCCCCAAGGCCAGGGCGGCCAGCGGCCGGGTGCGTCCCAGACCCGTCAGTTCCTCGACGGCCTCCAGCGGTCGTTCGTCGCGACCCAGATAGGCAAAGGCGGCAAACGTGCCCAGCGTCGCCGCGGCATAGACGGCCAGGTAGAACAGCACCGCCGTAAGCCCATCCCAGCCATTGCCCCCGGGCACTGCGGCCAGCCCAGCCGCCAACCCCAAGAGCAGATACCCCGTATGTGCAATGGAAGAATAGGCCATCAGCCTTCGCAGATGGTTCTGCCACAAGGCCACCACGTTTCCGAACGTCATACTGGCCAGGGCCAGGATCAGCAACAGGCGGCAGGCCTCTCCCGCCAGGTTGGGCATCGCCCCCGCCACAATCCGCAACAAGACCACCATCCCCGCCACCTTGGGCAGAATCGCCAGCAGGGCCGCGTTGGCGTGCGAAGTTCCCTGATAGACGTCGGGCGCATAGAAATGGAACGGCACGGCCGTGATGCGGAAACCCAACCCCGCCACGATCAACACGATCGCGATCTTAACCAGGCGGCCTGCGGCCCCGTTCTTGGCCCCCACCGCGCTCAGATGGTCGCGAATGCCGGCCAGTTCGGTTGTGCCGGTGGCTCCGTAGAGAAAGCTGAACCCATACAACAACAAGGCCGACGCCAGAAGACTCAGGAAGAAGTACTTGGCCGTGGCCTCGCGCGCCGCGGCATCACCCCGCCCCAAATACAGCAGAATGTAGGTCGGAATGGAGATCAGTTCCAGGCCCAAGAACAGCAGGACCAACTCGTCGGCCGATCCCGCCAGCATCAGCCCGACCAGGGCCAGTAGGAAAGTGCCCACGTACTCTGACCCGTGCGGCTCGCGGATGCCGCGCACCGCCATCGGCAGCAGCAGGGCCCCGAAAACCAAGGCCAACCAGCGCGTGGCCGTGGCAAGTTGATCCAGCATCAGCGGGCCGAAATGGATCCCTTCGTAGCGCGTCAGCCCCAGGACCAACGCTGCCGCCAGAATCGCCGCCATGGCCAGTCGCACCGGCTTTCTGCCCTCCGGCAAAAACGCCCCGCCCAGGTAGATCGCCAAGGCGGCGATCACCAGCAGGATTTCCGGGCTCAGCAGGTAGAGGGTTTGAATGGTCACGGAGTCAGTCTTGCGTTCTGGAAACAGTTGTCTGGACACCAGTCCTGGCCGCGCCGCCAACGCGCACTGCAGCCGCCGCAAACTGGTCGCGATCGCAGCCGGCCGAGCCAATCTCGATCTGCCCGTCTGCGTTGGACATCTCGCATCGGGCGCGCATGGCCGGCGCGGTCAGATAGTCCAGCGTGGGCCCCATGCGATCCAGGAAGAACCCCGGCGCTACGCCAATCCACACCATGAACACGACCAGCGGCGTCAAGGCGGCCACCTCACGCGCGTTCAGATCGCGCACCGGCGGGCCGTGGCTCGCAGCCGGCTCGCGCAGCGGGCCAAAAAACACCTGCTGGACCAGCTTGAGCATGTACCAGGCCCCCAGCACAACCCCCAACACCGAGAGCACGGCCAACACTTGCAACCCCTGGCTGCCGCTGACAAAGGCCTGCTGAAACATGCCCAGCAGAAGCAGAAACTCGCCGGCGAATCCGTTGAGCCCCGGCAATCCAATGCTCGATAAGACCAGCACCAGGGCGAAGAAGCTCAACACGGGCAAACGCCGCGCCAACCCGCCCAAGTCCTTCATCTGCCGCGTGTGATACCGCTCGTAGAGCATGCCCACGATGGCGAACAGCCCGCCGGTCGACAGCCCGTGATTGACCATCTGCAACGCGCCGCCTTGCACGCCGGGCGCCGTGAGCGAAAAGATGCCCAACATGCAGAAGCCCAGATGGCTCACGCTGGAATAGGCGATCAGGCGTTTGATGTCGCTTTGCGCCAAGGCAACCAGGGCCCCGTACAGGATCCCGCCCACCGACAGTCCCAAGAGCCAGGGCATACAGACCGCCGTCGCCTGCGGCAGCAGGGGCACGCTGAACCGCAGAAAACCATACGTGCCGATCTTCAACAGCAGTCCGGCCAGGATCACGCTGCCCGCCGTCGGGGCCTGGACGTGGGCCAAGGGCAACCACGTGTGCAGCGGGAACAGTGGAACCTTGATCGCAAACCCGGCAAACAACGCCACGAAGATCCACAACTGCACGCCGTGCGGAAGGGGGTCGACCATCAGACGGGCCGTCAGCTCGGGGATCGAAAAAGTCCACCGCCCCGGCGGCGAGGCCCAAAGCACGATCGCCAGCAGTCCCAAGAAAGTCAACACGCTGCCGGCCAGGGTATACAGAAAGAACTTGACGGCCGCGTGCTGCCGCTCCTCGCTCCCCCATATCCCAATCAAGAAAAACAGCGGAATCAACGTGAACTCGAAGAAGACGTAGAACAACACAATGTCGCGCGCCGCAAAGGCCCCCAGCATGCCCGCCTCCAACACCAGCAGCAGGCGGTAGAAGCGCGCCGCCTGGTCTTGGATCGCGTCCCAACTGACCAGCACCGCCACGACCGACAATAAGGCGGTCAAGCCCACCAGCCACACGCTCAGCCCATCCAGGGCCAGGCTGAAACGGATGTCCAAGGGCGCGTCTGCAAACCACCGCAACTCCGTGGCGGCATATCGGGCCGCCTGAGGCGGATAGCTGAAGCACAGCGTGCCCGCCATGCCCAGCACGAACAATGTGGTCACCAGTGCGCTGCGCCGCGCGCGCAACGCACCCCCCCAGGCCAGCAACGAGCCCGCCAATGGCATCAGGATGGTAACCAACAACAGGGTGTTCATGAAAACCAGCAACGGCGACTTGCGGATAAGTAAACGAAACGCGCCCCTCTGTCCCTCTGTCCCTCTGTCCCTCTGTGCCTCTGTGCCTCTGTGCCTCTGTGCCTCTGTGCCTCAGTGCCTCTGTCCCTTTGCCCCTTTGCCCCTCTCCTACAACATCAACACCCCCATCAACACCAGCAACCCCAGGACCATGGCCAGGGCGTAGAACTGAATCATCCCGCCTTGCAGTGGACGCATACTGGCGCCCACCGTGCGCACCAACCGGCCCGTGCCATCGACCACACCATCGATCACGCACCGGTCGGCCCAGGCCAGCAGCGCGGCCAGCAGTTCCAGCGGACGCACCACCAGTGCGTCGTACAAGGGGTCGAAGAAGAACTTGCCGTACGACAGCCGGTACAGGCCCAGCAGGTCGGCCGCGCGCGCCAGATTGCCGGCGGTCCCGCGTGCGCCCCAATAGACCAAGGCGGCCAAGGCCATGCCCACCGTCGCGACAACGATGCTCAGGACCATCACCTGGCCGTGCAGATCGCCCGCGCGGTGCGCCGTGGCCTCGCCTTCCGCGACCCTTGCGGCCACAAACGCCAGCGAAGGCGTCCTGGACAGCAATTCCGCGAAGCCGTGCGTGTATTCGAACCAGGCCCCGACCCCCAACGCACACCCGGCCAGGATCATCAGCGGCACGGTCATCGTGGCCGGCGATTCGTGGGCGTGGTGCCCAGCCTCGGCCGGCACGACCTCCGGACCATGGAAGGTGAGGAAGTACGCGCGGAAGGTGTAGAAGGCCGTTAATCCGGCCGTGATGATCGCCGACCAGTACAAGGTCTGATACAAGCCGTTGTGGGCCGCTTGCTCGGCCACCGCCACCAGGATCTGGTCCTTGCTCCAGAATCCGGCAAAGGGCACTGCTCCGGCCAGGGCCAGGCCGCCGAAGAGAAACGTCCAGTGCGTGGTGGGCAACCGTCGCCACAGGCCGCCGAAACGCCGCACGTCGATCACTCCGCCCATGGCGTGCATCACGCTTCCGGCCGCCAGGAACAGCAGAGCCTTGAAGAAGGCGTGCGTGAACAGATGGAACATGCCGGCCGTAGCGCCCAACAACGTGCCGGCCCCCAGTCCCAGGAACATGTATCCCAACTGGCTGATCGTTGAATAGGCCAGAATCCGCTTCAAATCGGTCTGTGTCAACGCGATCAGCGCCCCCAGCAGGGCCGTCAGCGTGCCCACGGCGGCCACGACCTGCAGCGCGTCGGGCGCGGCCACGAAGAGCGGCATGCAGCGCGCCACCATGTACACGCCCGCTGTGACCATCGTCGCCGCGTGGATCAAGGCGCTCACCGGCGTCGGGCCTTCCATGGCATCGGGCAGCCACACGTGCAGCGGGAACTGGGCACTCTTGCCGCAGGCCCCCACGAACAAGAGCAGACAGGTGACGGTGGCCAGCGGCCCCGCGGCCAGCAGTCCCCCGCCGGCCAACCGGCTCTGGCCCAAGATCCCCGCCGACACCACGCTGCCGTCGGCGAGCGACGTGTCATGGAAATCCAGCGTGCCGTAGATCGTCCACAGCAGGAACACGCCCAGGGCGAAGCCGAAGTCGCCAATGCGATTCACCAGAAAGGCCTTCTTGCCCGCCGCGGCCGCCTCGGGCTTGTGATACCAGAAGCCGATCAGCAGATAGCTGCACAGGCCCACGGCCTCCCAGAAGACGTACAACAACACGAAGTTGCTGACGGAGACCAGCATCGTCATCGAGAACACAAACAGACCGAGGTAGGCAAAGAACCGCCAATACCCCGGGTCGTCGTGCATGTAGCCTATGGAATACACAGCGACCAGAAGGGCCACAAAGGTCACGGTCACCAGCATGATGGCCGTGAGCGGATCGGCGCGCAGCGTGACGTCGATGACCAGATCGCGCCAGGCGGAGGCGTCGCCCAGGCCGGTGGCGACCCTCTGCTGGTAGCATTCGTCGATGGCCGCCCAGCGCCACAGCGTCACAACGCGTTCCACCCCCACCCCGGCGCCGTTCGCCTCCGCCGCCTGCTGGCGAACCTGGCCCAGCAAGATCAGACTGGCGGCAAAGGCCGCCGCGATCGCCGCTACGACCGGCAGGTGGCTCCGCGCGCGCAGCCAGCGCGGCCCCAGCACGGCCGCCAGCAGGCATCCGGCCAGCGGCAGGGCGGGGATCAGCACCAGGAGCCTCGCAGTCTCAAACATCGCGGCGGTACTCGGTCTCTTGCTGGGGAAGCGGAGGCTGCACGCCGGCCGGCGGAAGATGCGGCCAGGCCGGCGGTTCCTCGCATTCGGGTTCGGGCAGTCGCTCTTCCTGGAAGCCGGGCAAGTTCGCCTCGCGCAGGCTGTGCCAGGCGGCCACGTCCAGGTTCTTGGTCTTCTGGAACAACACCAGGATCAAAGCCAAGGCCACGGCCGCCTCGCAGGCCGCCACGGCAATCATGAACAGCACGAGCATCTGCCCGCCAAAGTCGTTGTGAAACCGTCCCCAAGCCACCAGGCTCACGGAAACCCCCTGCAACATCATCTCCGCGCAGAGGAACATGACGATCATGTTCCGCCGCGCCAAGAAGCCGATCAGGCCTATGCCAAACAGCATGGCGCCGACGATCAGATAGTTTTCCAGCAGGGCCAGTTCGGACACGTTGCTCAAGGATCGGTGGCTAGGGGTCAGTCGTTTCGCAGATCACAGACAAGACACGGCATATTGGGTTGCAGATCGGCATCAAGCGCGTGGGCGCGAACTCAAGGGTTCGGAAACTCCCCGGATCTCCTCGGCGGCAGTGCGGCGGCCGGACTCCGCGCGCGAACTGACGATCGCCGCCGTGCCCACCAGGGCCGCCAGCAGCAGCACGCCGGCCACCTCCACCGCCAGCAAGTGCCGGCCGTACAATTCGCGTCCAATCTGGGCCACGTGGTCTTCGGCCAGCACGTGCTGGACAAGCTCCGCGCGTTCGGTCGTTTGCAGGCCGGGGCCGCCTTGGGTTCGTGGATGCAGGGCGGCCACCACGGCGATCGCCAGCACGCCGCTCATCACCGCACCGGTCGCCGCCGAGACCAAGGCTTCCCAACTCACGCGGTCGTACCGCGCCCGGCCGCGCGGCTGAGCCAACATCAGCACGAACAAGAATGTGACCAGAATCGCCCCGGCGTAGACCACGATCGTGGCCGCGGCCAGGAACTCGGCGCCCTGGTACAGGAACAGTCCGGCCGTTCCGGCCAAGGACATGCCGAACCAGATCGCGCTGTACACGGGACTGGCCAGGCTCACGGTGGCCACGGCCGAGCCCAACGTGACCACGACCAGGAGATAGAACGTGCCCTGGGCGGTCCAGCCATTCAAGGCCGGAACCTGCGACAGCAGCAGTCCGCCCGCCGCCGCCACCAACACCGCGCCCACCGCCTTCCCGCGCGCCCCGGCGCGCGGCAACAGCAGCCACATCCCGGCCGCAGCCAGGATCGTCGCCAGGGCGCTATAGCGTTGGGGATCGGTCATGGGGCGCCTTCTGTCCGTGATGGGCGGTCCGTCTTAGAGCCGGTCCCAGAACCTGTCGGCGGCTCAGCCCCGCTGGGCCGCCCAACCTGGCCGGGATGGTTCTGGGATGGGTTCTCAGCCGGTTCTTGCGCTTGGGTCTGATCGTAGATGCTCAGTAGCTTCTCTTTGTCGAAGAGCATCTCCTCGCGGCTCTTGCCGGATAAGTCATAGAGACTGGTCAGCTCGATCGCGTCGACCGGACAGGCCTCTTCACACATGCCGCAGAAAATACACCGTAACTCGTCGATTGTGAAGGACTGCGGGTACTTCTGCCGGTCGGGCCAGGGGCTTTCCGCGGCCACGATGTCGATGCAGTGCGCCGGGCAGGCCGTGGCACAGAGAAAACAGGCCACGCACTTGACGCGCCCTTGCTCGTCGCGGTTCAAACGGTGAACGCCGCGATAGCGCAAGGGCTCGGAAATCTCGTGCCGCTCCTCGGGCGACTCGACCGTGAGCTTGGGGCTCAACAGGTGCTTGACGGTGGTCGTCAACCCCTCGACGAACAAGGGCACATACGTCTTGCCCAGAAGCCCCAGCTTCGGCTCTTGCTGCCACTGAATGTGCGGATCGTCCGGTTTCATAGTCTTACATGGCGAACGTGACACGTGCGAGCGGGCCATGCCCGCCAGTTCCCGTTGCATCTCGGGTTAATGGCTCACCAGTCGATCCAAGTCCTGAGCTTCCAGTCGCGCGCGGTTGTCTGTCGACGTGGGCACGATCAGGGTGACGATCAGCCAGGACACCAGCAGCGCCGCCCACCCCAGGATGGCCTGAGCCGTGCCCGAGCCGAGCCCCACCCAAGCCGACAAACGCGGTCCATACTCCAGCCACACGGCGGCCAGCGCCAGGTTGACCATCCCCAGGGGCAGCATCACGTTCCAGGCCAGTCCCATGAGTTGGTCGAAGCGGAAGCGGGGCCAACTCCAGCGGATGAGCATGAAAAACGTAATCAGGGCCAACACCTTGCCCCCCAAGACCAGCACCCGGAGGATTGCCTGCAGCCAGGTGACCTCCTGGCTACAGCCGGTCAGGCCCCAGAAATGCCAGCCGCCCAGGAACAAGATCACGATCAGCGCGGCGGCCGTCATCATGTGCAGCACCTCCGAGACGAGGTACATCATCAACTTGATGCCCGAGTACTCGGTGTGATAGCCGCCCACCAATTCCTGCTCCGCCTCGACCAGGTCAAAGGGCAAGCGGCCGGCCTCGGCAGTGACCGCCACGCAGAAGACCACAAACCCCAACGGCTGCAGGAATACGTTCCACATGCCGGTCTGGGCCTGCTGCCGAATGACTTCCTCCAGGCGCAGCGAACCGGTGGCCACGGCCACCCCCAACAGGCCCAGCCCCATGGGCAACTCATACGCGATCAACTGGGCGCCGCTCCGCAAGCCGCCCAGAAATCCGTACTTGTTGTTGCTGGCCCAGCCGCCGAGGATCACCCCGTACACGGCAATGCTGCCCACGGCGGCCAGGTACAACAGGCCCACGTCCAGCCCTGGCGCCACCACCAGTTGAATCGGACCATGCGATCCTTCCACCGGCAGCACGCTGCCGAACGGAATCACCGCAAAAGCCAGCATCGCCGCGATGAAGATCGCCAGGGGCGCGACAAAGAACAAAAACCGGTCGACGTGCTTCGGCGTGATTTCCTCCTTGAAGATGAACTTCACGCCATCGGCCAAGGGTTGCCCCAGGCCGAACAAGCGAATGTTGGTCAACGGTATTCCCACCCGGTTCGGCCCGCGCCGGTCTTGAATCCAGGCCGCGATCCACCGCTCCCAAAGCACCAGATACGCGGCGGCCGTCATCAGGCCGGCGATCAGGATCGCAATCTTCACCAGGGCTTCGATCAGTAAGGGACGCATGGGGGATTTTGGATGTAGGATTTCGGATGTCGGATTTCTGTGTCAGGTTAGATCTGGATCGTCCAGCGAAAGCCACCCTCGCCTCTCGCCTCTCGCCTCTCGCCTCTCGCCTCTCGCCTCTCGCCTCTCGCC